>DKFG01000225.1 GCA_002452325.1 Geobacter sp. UBA6802 | reverse complement strand
TGCCTGGCGCAGCATCAAAGAGGTATCGGCCAGCACGCCGGTGTCCGACGCCCTCAGCCGCGATCTGAAAAAACGGGGCTTCCGCTTTGTGGGCAGTACCATCTGCTATGCCATGATGCAGGCGGTGGGGATGGTGAATGACCATACGGTTGACTGTTTTCGCTGGCAGGAGTTACATGGTAGATAATGCCAACAGCGTTTAGCTCATGAAATAGTATACCCAAGCCTATGGGGTCAGGTCTTGAAACATAAGAAACTAACTTTACAAGACCTGACCGTACGCAGTAACAGTTGAATATCTAACGGGTTAAAGTCCCGCCCGGGGAATTGTCCGATTCACCCCGGTAGTTCAAGGGAGCGTCGTTCTGGCAACAGAGGGTCGTAAGTTCCCAATTGGCAAAGCAGCAGGCCGTAACGCAAGCGAACTCGTATGTAGCCTCGTTACTTGATTGAAGATGCCGACCCTGTGGTCAGAAGGGGAAGGCCGCCGAGATGATCAGGGTTTGTAAGCCGGGTGGTCGGCTGCTGGTGGCGGATGTGGCGCTGCCAGTAGAAAAGGCGGCTGCCTATGATCAGCTGGAGCTGTTGCGCGATCCGTCCCACACCCATGCCCTGACCACGGTTGAATTCAGCGCCCTGTTCCTGAACAGCTGCCTGCATGACTGCAGACAGGCCAGCTACGACGTGGAACTGGAGCTGGAGGCGCAACTGCGGGCCTCGTTCCCCGGACCTGGGGATGATGAGCGAATACGACAACTGGTGATTCAGGATATCGGCGTTGACAACTTGGGGATCAAGGCCCGGTATCAGGGTAATGCAGTGGTCTACAGCGTGCCGATCAGCGTATGTGTGGGCAACAAGAACGTATAACAGACCCAGGAGCCTGTCGGACTTAGGATAAATCTGCTGGAACAGCCGCAGGCTGCGGGGTATGATGCGCCACATTCATTGTTTGAGGTGCTGCCATGGCCATTGAACCAGCTACCCCGGAATCGATCAATAACATCTCCCTGCTGCAGACCCTGGGAATTCAACTGCGGGAAATCGGCGACCGCCATGCGGTGATGACGGTGACGGTGGCTGATCTGCACAGCAATTATTTCGGCGGTGCCCACGGCGGCCTGCTGGCCACTCTGGTGGACACCGCCTCCTTCTTTCCCCGTCTGTTGCTTCCTTCCGGTGTGGCCTGCACCACCACCAGCCTGCAGGTCAACTATGTCCGGCCTGCAGCGGTGGGGGATCTCCTGACGGCCCGCTCGGACCTGCTGCATCTGGGCCGCCGTACCGCCAGCGTCAGGGTGGAGGTAACCAACCAGGAAGGCAAGCTGGTGGCGCATGGCACGGTGTCGCTGCTGGTGCTGGAACAGCCTGCGTAGCTGTCTTGCTATCTGCACTTAACTAACCGGTCTTGCTGGCCGATACGTCAAACACCTATCTATGATTTTATCGTTCAGGAGGAACCATGCTCGCCACCGCTATCCTGTTTTCCAGCCGTGCTATCGATCTGATGGGACGACGTAGCGTTTCAGAAGGGGATCAACAGGAATTCGCTGCTATCCTTGCCAAAGCATCCAGCGGCAATGCTGCTTCTGACCCCAAGGCATTTCTGAACAGCCTGTCGTCTAACGACATGGAAATCCTACGTAAGGTACATTGTCTGGGTGCCCCGATCTCGGTGGCAGGTCTTGATTTTGAGGGTGCCTACAACCTGCTGACTGCACCGGGTGAGGCGCAGGATCTGGATAATGACGGATTGTTGAGCATTGGGGCCGGCAAGATGTGGCAGTATCCGCCCCCCAATGCGTCGGCTGCGGTCAAGCAGGCTTGGGAAGATGCAACTGCCGGTATACCGGAATCAGAAAAGTGGCTTGCAATGGCCCCTTTTATGGCGGCAACGGTCTGTGCCAATGTAAAGCCGGATCTGAGCGGTATTTATGAGCCGGGTGAGCCGGGCTACCGCAATATCTACGCCGAACCCGGTTTTTCCTACACCAGGCAGGTGTCCGATATTCTGCTGCAGATGGAGCGGTTGAAGGGGCAAAACAGTGCCCGGTTGCAGGAAGACAAGGAATTTATGCACTCGTTTCTGCAGGCGCTTACCAACCATGCCGTAACCTGAGCATACCGACAGACCAGCTTTATGCCCTGTCCGGCGGCATTCTTGCGTACAACCATAAGGGAGAACACCATGAGCAGAACAATGCACCACCTTTTAATGCTGTTGCTCGGTTCGTTGCTGAGTATCTTAGCAGCAGGCTGCAGCATGCCGGTTCTGAAGCAGGATATCCCGGTATCAACCAACCCGGTTGGCGCAAAGGTCTACGCCGACGGGCAGTTTGCCGGTGTGACTCCAACACGGGTCTCCCTTGAACGGAACCGCAGCCATATCCTGACACTGGTCAAAGAGAACTACCGTCAGGCAGATGTGGTCATTACAAATCAGTATCAAAAGGAACGGGTCTATCTCAAGGCGATCCAGTCCGGCATCAACTCAGGCCTGTTCTTCAAAAACGCCTCAATGGGGATGGGCAGCAGCATGAACTCCATCTCAAACCAGGAGGAGACCGGCGAGGCGTATATCCTCACCCCCCCCGCGGTTTCTGTCAGCCTGATGCCGCTGTCCGGCTCCGGCGCAGTTGCTCCGGCGCCAGCTTTTGCAGCAACCTACCCCGGATCAGACAGTAGCGCTGCCATGGATCAGGGCGAGATGGCCAAAGAACTGCTCAAGATGGGAGCCGGTGCGGCCCTTTCACAAACTGCGCCGATTGGGAAAGAGACCTCCTCAACATCGTCACGAAACTATGTCACCTCCGACGGCACCCGCGTACAGGAAAAGACCACCACCTCGGTTGGTGTCAAGGTTAATCCGGCCGGTCTGATTGGTGTCCTTGATACCCTTTTTCAATAGCGTTCCGCATCAGTAAGAACATCTGACAACCAACCAGAGGGAGATCCCTATGAAAGCATATCTCACCGCACTATTTTCCGGCATGCTGCTGCTAATCGGCACAACCGCCTCCTTTGCCATTGAACTTGCCGCGCTGGACCGGGTCAGCGTGCTGATGCCCAAGGCAGAGGTACTAGCCATTCTGGGGGTGCCTGACAAGGTGACCGATCTGGAAGGACTTGCCGTTGAGCTGTACCAGATACACGACGCAGCCCCCTTGCTGAGTGTCGGGCTGTTCTATGAACATGAGCGTGCCTTGGCAGGCAATACGCTGATTTTCAAGGGAAACACAGCGGCAGCAACGCTGGTCAGGCTAAAGCAACACGGCTTCAGGGCGCTGGAAGAAAAGGGCGACTACCTGCGTCTGGAAGGAAAGGACGATGATACGGGCCGCCCCGTGATTGTCACGATCAGCCGTCTTGAAGATCTGACCACGGTTACGACCTTTGAAAAGACCTTTTACGAGCAGCGGAGCACCCGCTAAGCCTCCATCGTTCTGTTTCCTCTAAACTCCCTGCGGTAGCGTGACGGCGTGGTTTTCAGCATCTTGCTGAACTGCTGCCGCAGGGTGGCTTCTGAACCAAAACCGGCTTCCTGGGCAACCAGATCTATTGATTTGGCAGTTGTTTCCAACAGACGCTGGGCCAGGGCCAGACGCTGATTCAGCAGCCAATCGCTCACGGTGGTGCCGGTAACCTGTCGAAAACGCCGGGTAAAGGTGCGGCGACTCATCATGAATTGTTCCGCAAGGCTATCCAGTGAGTGGGGCCGGGCAAGGTGACGCTGCAGCCATTCTATCTGCTGTGCAAAGCGATCCTCTCCTGCAGTTTTATTGACCGGCAGCTCTATGAACTGGGCCTGCCCACCCTGACGGTGGGGCGGCACCACCATCCGCCGGGCCACATGGGCGGCCAGCTCGGCACCGTGCAGACGGCGCAACAGGTGCAGGCAACAATCGATCCCCGCTGCCACCCCTGCCGACGTAACAATATCCCCATCATCCACATACAGCACATCCGGCTTCAATGTTATCTGCGGATAGCGCTGCCTCAGATCCTCTGTCCAGCCCCAATGGGTGGTGGCCGGTCGTCCATCCAGCAGCCCGGCTGCAGCCAGCACGTAGGTTCCCAAACACAACCCCACCACCAGCGCACCACGCTTATGGGCCTTGCGCAGGCTGTTTAACAGCGATATTGGCGGCATTTCTGTTGGATCGCGCCAGCTGGGCACAATCACGATATCAGCCTGCTCAAGATCCCGCAGGGTATGCCGGGTCTGTATGGCAAAACCGGCACTGCTCTGCAGGGTCCGCTTCTCTGCAGAACAGACCAGCAGCCTGAAGCGTGGCGCATCCGGCCTGGCCGGATCATCCCTGAACACGGTACAGGGCATGGCAAGCAGGAACGGGCTGATCTGGTCAAAGGCGATTACGGCAATGGTTTCGGCCTGCATGGTGGCCTCCAGATATTTTGGCCCGATTATATCAAATAATGTCATTCGGGCCACTGGTTTTATAGAGGGATCTGCTGCATACTCAACTGCCTCTGTGTTTCAACTGCTTTTTCCAGGATGATGCATCATAGACGCCATCGGTACCATCTACACGCCTTATATGACAAAACAAGATTGCCCGATCCAGTCCCGTGGTGTCAAAGACCGGAAGGCCGGGAATAGCCGGGTTCTAATTCTATGTCCCCCTCTTAAGTTAAGAGGGGCTGGGGGGAGTTATGAACAGCAAGGGACTAACCCCTCCTGTCCTCCCCTTACATAAGGGGGAGGGACGTGCTAAGGAAATGGGTTTAGCTGAAGACTGACGCTAATCAGGTTCAAAAAAGACTGTTACTCATGCGGAACTCCTGATTATCAACCTACTTTGCGCAACAGGTAGCCATGCGCCGCATAAGTTCTTCGCTGTCAACCTCTTCAATCCGGGTTGCCAGCCACCAGAGGTTACCGAACCGGTCACGCACACCGCCCTGACGGTCACCCCAGAATTGATCCGCCGGTTCCATGACTGATGCAGCCCCTGCCGCCAGCGCCTGTTGGTAGACCGCATCGACATCGGTTACATAAAGGTAGAACGCGCCGGGTATTGGCGCTTCGGCGCCTTTCGGTTCGCCCAGCATGATAATGGAATCGCCGATCCATACCTCGGCATGGCCGACTTTGCCATCCGGCCGTAGAAACCGTTCTTTCTCCCGCGCTTCAAATGCCTGTTTCAGAAACTCGATCAGCTCTGCAGCCCCTTGAACAGTCAGATAGGGGGTTACGGTGTGGTAGCCTGCGGGTACTGTTTTTGCGGTCATTTCAGTTCTCCTTTACGTGTGGTATATGATGAAGCTCTGTTTTGACCACACTATCTGCATATCCTGACAGCCTTTGTCAGGAGTATTTGCCAGACTTTGCAGCACACACACTCGGGAGGTTTGGAGTTTTATGGACTACAAGGCATTGGAAGGTCTGTTGCTGGGCAAAAAGGGGGCGGTGCTGGAGTATCCCTTTGGTCCTGATGCGGCGGTATTCAAGGTGGCTGGCAAGATGTTTGCCCTGGTGGCCTGGCAGGAAGAGCCGTTGCGGGTTACCCTGAAATCTGATCCGGGGGAGGCGGATGAACTACGCCGCATCTTCAGCGCCATCCAGCCGGGCTACTACATGAACAAGAACCACTGGAACACGGTGACGCTGGATGGATCAGTGCCGCAGGAGCTGCTGCTGACCATGATTGAGGCATCCCACCGGCTGGTGGTAAAAGGGTTGCGCAAGGCAGAGCGGGAGGCGCTGGCTTAAGGATTGGCTAGCCGATGTCGCGTATGCCGATCACCTGCTTCAGGTATGCTGCGATGCTGATCTCAGGGGTGGGGGTAAAGCGCTCTTCCAGCACCTGCAATGACTTAAAGCGGTCAAAACGGAAGTTGCGGTAATCCCGGCGCAGTTCACACCAGGCCAGCAGGGTCCAGCAGGCAGACCAGCCGATCATCCCCAGCGGCCAGATAATCCGTTCTGTCTCGCTGCCGTTTTCATCAGCATACCGGACAGCAAGCTTGCAATGCTGTTCGCAGGCCCGGCGCAGTAGCCCGTGGGTCTCACGCAGCCCGTCATCACCTTCAAAGACCGGTATCCGGTACGGCTGCTGTTCTGCATGCTGTTTCAGTTCATCGGTCAGCACCGATCTGATCTTCTGCTCCACCTGCTGCGCTGCCCGGGCCAGATCCCGGTCGGTAAACGACTGGACCATGCGGCTGCCCACAATCAGGGCCTGCAGCTCGTCCGGGGTGAACATCAGCGGCGGCAGATGATGTCCGGGACGGATCAGAAAACCGACCCCTGCTTCACCTTCAATCGGGACACCGGAAAGGGACAACGCCTGCACGTCGCGGTAGACGGTGCGCACCGAAACCCCCATCATTGCGGCAATCGCCTCGGCAGTTATGGCTGTGCGCCGGGAGCGGAGCAGGGTCACCAGTTGAAAGAGTCGTTCAGCTTTGTGCATGGTCGTTCCGATTAAATCAAAAGGGAATGTCAGCTATTGTCAGCTGCCTGATACCGAAGTACAAATGGACGGTCAAAAATAGCACGTTTTGCAGCACCGGGTAAGCTGTCTAAAATCCTGCTGTCCAACAAAGTCACTCAGCAACTGAAGGTAATGCAGCGGCACAACAGCAGTATTAAACGTGGTACCGGTCTGGTACCCCCCTTAAATTGCTGGTCTGTGAGCTGGCCGACAGCATGCTGGCCCTTGATCCCGCACTGATCACCATTCCGGCAGCGGACAAGACCATCTCCCGCATTTACCGCGACACCCGTTTTTCCGTAACAAATCGCCCTACAAGACCTGCCTCTGGATCACCTTAAAACGTTACAGCCCCGACTGGAAGACCGCCCCCTGTTTCTTCTTTGATATTAATCCAATATTCTAACTAAGCGTGGCAGGCGGTCTCCGCTTCGCTCCGCCGCAGCACTCTCATACGTAGTAACTTTTTCCAACCAGCCAAGCTGAAGATGCCACACTACAATCAATGCAAATTTAAAGTATCAATTTAAATTTGCATTGAAATTCAAGCCCACTTCATGCTAATCTCTATGCCATGAGCTACATCCATCGTGACATAGAAGCCCGACTTACCCGGCTTTTAGCATCATCACCCTGCGTGGCGGTGACCGGCCCGCGTCAGGCCGGCAAGTCAACCCTGCTTAAGCACTGTCTGCCGAGCTACAACTATGTCACGCTGGATGATCCGTTTTACCGGGAGCAGGCCCATGCTGATCCGCTGCTGTTTCTTGATTCGCTGGGTGAGCAAGCCATTATTGATGAAATCCAGCTTGCGCCAAGCCTGTTGTCCTACGTCAAAATCAGGGTCGATCAGCACCGTAGCGTCAAAGGGCAGTATCTCTTTACCGGTTCACAGCAGTTCGGGCTGATCAAAAACCTGAGTGATTCGCTGGCAGGAAGAATAGCCCTGCTTGAGCTGCTGCCGCTATCAGTGGCTGAGAAACGGCGGTATCTGACGATTCCTGATGCTGCCGGACTGTTCCGGCATGCTGCCCTGACCGGCTCCTATCCTGAGCTGGTGGTGGATGACGCCGTTGATCTACAGTCGTGGTATGCCTCGTACCTGCAAACCTATCTTGAGCGGGATATCCGCAGCATCTATAACATCGGCGACCTGCGGGACTTTCAACGCTTTGTCCGCCTGTTGGCAGCACGCTGCGGCCAGCAGCTGAACATGTCCGATTTGAGCCGCGATCTGGGGATCTCCGTCCCTACGGTCAAGAGCTGGCTTTCAATCCTTGAGGCCAGCCGGGTGATCTACCTGCTGTCGCCCTACTATGCCAACCTGGGCAAGCGGATAACCAAGGCACCCAAGCTCTATTTTCTGGATATCGGGCTGGCCTGTAACCTGGCCGGTGTGCGGGATGAGGCCCACCTGTTTAACGGCCCGATGGCAGGCAGTCTGTTTGAAAACTTCTGTGTGCAGGAGACGATCAAGTTTTTTCTGGGAAAGGGACTCCAACCGCCGCTTTATTACCTGCGAACCGGAAACGGGCTTGAGGTGGATCTGCTGATTGAACCATCGGCCGGGCAGCTGGTCCCAGTGGAGATCAAACTGACCAAAACCCCGACGCCACAGCACGCCCGCACGCTTACCAGCTTCCGCGAGCTGTTTGCAGAGCTTGGCCCGGCGCCGGGGCTGCTGCTGTCGCTGAGCGACACTACCCGACAGCTGAATCGAGAGGTTACGGCGGTTACGCTGGATGATTATTTTAGGTGGCTACCAGAGCTACTGGAAACGAACAAGACCGTAGTATAAATGTTCGCTTTGAGAAGATGGTTGGTTCACCGTGCGCGTGAACCGGTTAATAGCGGGTTAGAACCAGGATATTCCGCATGACGTCAACTTGACTTTAGCTACACGATATCGTACGATTATACGTACGACAAATGGAGGTTACCTCAATGACAACAGTAACAGCTACTGCAGCAAGAAAGAGTCTCTACAACCTTGTAGACGATGTCGCCCTATCCCACGACCCAATACAAATAGTTGGCAAGCGTCATTCAGCGGTTCTTGTCTCCGAAGATGATTGGCGTGCAATCCAGGAAACTCTTTTCTTAACTTCAATTCCTGGCATGCGCGAATCCATCCAGAACGGTCTTAATGCTCCAATCGAAGAATGCAGCGAGGAGCTGGCATGGTAGGCTGGAAGCTTGTTTACACGAAGCAGGCTCAAAAAGATGCGCAAAAGCTTTTACGCTCAAATCTCAAATCACACGCTGAAAAGATCCTTGAAATCCTGAAAGACAACCCTTTCCAGAACCCTCCGCCCTATGAAAAGCTTGTAGGCGACCTGTCCGGTGCCTATTCAAGGCGAATCACTATTCAACATCGAATCGTTTACCAAGTATTGGACGACATCAAGACCGTTAAGGTTCTCAGAATGTGGACGCACTATGAGTAAAACCAGCTCTGACAGCTCAGGCAGCACCGCTCCAGCGTCGCCAGCCGGTTATCTCGTGAACGTTATCCGCAAAGAATGAGAAAATGAAAATAGTCATCATAAGACATGGCAAACCTTATATGCCTGCTTCAGGAAGGCTGAAAGCATCTGAGATGCATGCCTGGATCGAATCCTACAACCTGGCTGGCGTAGATCGAAAAGAGCTCCCGCCAACCGGTGCCCTTGAACATGCTGCCCGATGCAATGCGTTGGTTTGCAGCGATTTAAAGCGGTCGATTGAGTCGGGGGAGATGTTAAAGGCAGGGCATGTTTGTATTTCAGACGCTATTTTTAGGGAATTCAGTCTCCCTTGGGTGAAATGGAATTCTTTTCGTCTTTCACCGATTATCTGGACTGCATTGTTTCGATTGCCGTGGTTTACTGGTTTCTCTTGCCAGGGGGAGTCATACCGCGCATCTAGGCTGAGAGTAAAAGCAGGCGCCGACAAACTAAGGGAAATAGCCGCTGAACATGGCTCAGTGTTGTTTGTTGGCCATGGTCTTTACAACTATTTTTTGGCAAAAGAGCTCCTCTTAACTGGCTGGCAAGGACCGACGCATCCAGGCAGGCGGTATTGGGAATTCGGAGTTTACACAACCAGAACAGTTTGCCCTTGAAATCATAAACTGTAAAAGACGACACAACACGACAGATGGACACCGCCTGCGCAAAAAAGCCACCCGGACGGGTCAACGGCAAAGCCGTTAGGTAACGCGAAAGAATGTATGAACGACGTACGGTTTTTTGAAAATATCCTATGCCGCTACACCAGCGGTGAAGACCTTAAGTATGTCCTCCTGACATCCAAAGCGGCAGACGAAAACAGCAAGCCCTGAATAAGCGCTTGTGGCTTTGAGATATATGTTCCATTTGGGGAGATGAGCGAGGTGCCGATCAATAAGGCGTTGTGTGCAAAGGAATAAAGAATGACTGATGCGAAACCCGTTGGCAATAGATCCATTAAGCCTGTACCTGATATGCCACCCATGCGATGCTTTTCACCAGAAGTTGTCTCTTCAAACCCGGAGCTGAGTAAACATGATGTTACGCAAAAACGTTGGCCGTTATCTGGCAAAAATCGAAAAGGAAAATGCGCAATGAGAATATCGGTCATTCTTGCCCATCCAGACGAGGGCAGCTTCAATCACGGCATTGCACAGGCAGCAGTTACACAACTTACATGCAATGGGCACGAAGTCTTTTTTCATGATCTTTATCAGGAAGGCTTTGATCCTCTGCTTCCTTGCGATGAAATCGCAAGGAACGTTGCTTTGCCTGCGGCAATCAAGACGCACTGTGAGGAGATAGCTGAAGCGGATGGCATCATTATTGTCCACCCCAATTGGTGGGGCCAACCTCCGGCAGTTTTGAAGGGGTGGGTGGACAGGGTTATTCGTCCCGGCATTGCCTATGAATTTCAGGAAGATGACTCTGGTGAAGGGGTTCCAAAAGGGCTGCTTAAAGCTAAAACAGCGATCGTGTTTAATACGACCAATACTGAAGCGGAGAGAGAAAAGCTCGTCTTTGGCGATCCTCTTGAAACAATCTGGAAAAACTGTATCTTCGGACTCTGTGGGGTTACTCATTTCGTCCGCAGGATGTTCGGAATTATTGTTACAAGCTCAGAAAAACAGAGAGTTGAATGGCTTGCAGAAGTAAGAAATACGGTTGATGCTGTTTTTCCGCCATTAAGGAGCATGCCCCATGATCAGCGTTGAATTCCTTAAATCGTAACGTTTTTTTTGCCCCAATTTTGATCATCTCCGCCTGCCATCCAGACAGCCATCCCGACGCAAATCGTATACAGCATGCTCTTCTGTTGGTCTTAATATATCGATATTAATGAGTAAATTTAATTTCAACTGTTTTGGCACGGGCTATGCTTATGCCAAGACATCGCATCTTTGAAACAACCTGAACACAGAAACCAAGGCAACGGCGCCTTCCAATTCGTTCACCGCATTGGGGCGCCGTTTTGCGTTGCCCCGAAAAACATCCCAAGGGCCCACAGATTGGTGGGTGAAAGGAG
>DKFG01000258.1:1581-4566 GCA_002452325.1 Geobacter sp. UBA6802 | reverse complement strand
GCAGCTTGCGCATGATGTAGGCATAACTGTGGGTGGTGATCTCCAGCCGGGTGAGGGGGTCGGTACGAAAGCTGTCGGCGCCGATCTGGGCCACGATGATATCGGGATCAAAGGCGGCCAAGAGCGGATAGACCACCTCGTCAAAGGCCCGCATGTAGAGCGGGTCATCGGTGTGGGCCAGCAGCGGCAGGTTCACCGTGTAGCCGCTGCCCTTGCCGCTGCCGGTTTCATCCTCAAACCCGGTGCCGGGGAAGAAATAGATCCCGCTCTCGTGCAGCGAAATCGTCAGAACCCGGTCATCTTCGTAGAAACCTTCCTGTACACCGTCACCATGGTGGGCGTCCAGATCAAGGTAAGCCACCCGTCGGCCCCGCTCCAATAGCCAGTTAATGGCGATCACGGCATCATTCAGGTAGCAGAAGCCGGAGGCCTTGGCCCGATGACCGTGGTGCCAGCCGCCTGCCAGCGAAAGGACCGCATCAAACTGCTCTTCTTCAATCAGGCGGCAGGCCTCCAGCGTGGCACCGGCCCCCAGGGCGGCGTAGTCGTACAACCCCTTGAACACCGGACAGTCGGCATCCCCCAGACCAAACATAAAATCGGCCCGGGGCTGATCCGAGGCGCTGAATTCCTTCAGACGTGCAAGGTAGGCAGGCGTGTGGAAGGAGAGAATCTGCTGATCACTGACCGGCGTACAGTCCCGCCGTTCCATGGTTGGCAGTTCCAGCAGACCGTAGGCCTCCAGCAGCTCCAGGGCCAGACCATAACGGTGCAGCTGAAACGGATGGTGACTGCCGTAGCTGAACTGTTCAAAGCGGGATGAGTAGACCAGGGCAGTACGGGGCACAGGACAGGGCTCAGGCAAAGGCGGAGATCAGCGGAAGGTCAGGGTTGCGGAACGGTCCGGCTTGACGCCGGGCAGGGGTGCTATTATTGGCCGATTCACCCCCCTGCACAGCCGGATTCCCGTAGGTGTTGCGGATCCTGGCGGTGGTGGAGTCAACGGCGGTGCTGCCGGAGGGCTGCTCCGCCCCCTCTTTCCCTTTTTCAGGGTTCACGGTCTGGCGAATCGCCTCTTGTGCCGGGTCAACCGGCTGGGCAGGATCAGGTTTGGCCGTGGGGCTCTCGGCCTGCAGCTTTTCCTGCTGGGCCTCGGCCATCCTGCTGGCAGCCTGGGCAGCCACAGCACGATCCTGACCGGAAGGGTCTGCCGGAGCCAGGGCTGCACGGATCACCTGCTGCATCCGTGAGATCGTCTCTTGCGGCGTCTTACCGTCGGACAGGTCGATCTGCACTTCACCGCCGGTGATGTAGCTGCGACCATCCGGCCCTTGGGTGTAGCTATAACTGGCAGAACTGGCCAGGTTGCCCCCCACTGCCTTATGGGCAGCCTCATGGGCCTTGACCTTTTCTTCGGCCTGCTTCAGCCGTGCTATCTGAGCCTGAATCTGGGGATCTTCCAGGCTCTTGCCGTCGGGGGTGGCCTTTTCACCCGGCTTGGGCTTTTTCCTGGATTCCTCGGCAGGGGACCCGGGTTTGTCTGCCTGCTCTGTTGACGGCTGCCTGCCGGAGAGGGTCACCCGATCCTCGGGCAGTCTGATGCTGCTGTCACCAGCCGGTTGGGGGCTGCCGGGTTCAGGCCGCTTTGGTAGCGGATCACCGGTGGCTCCCGGCTGCATCACCGCCCTGTAGCTGCTGCCTGCTATGCCGGAAAGAGGTTCCATTGCACCGTTCCTCAGCTCAAAACATGACAACCCTGCTGCAAGTATACAAAATCAGGGTTGCAGACTGCAAGGCCGATCAGAGGCCGGCCTTGGCCAGCTCTTCCACCAGCTTCTTCTGGGAGCTGTTCAGCCCTTCCGGCACATGGATGTTGATCTTGACATACAGATCCCCCTTGGCATTTGAACCCAGGGTCTTGATGCCGCATCCCTTCAGCCTGATCTTGGTGCCGGGCTGGATACCGGCCGGCACCTTGATCCGTTTGGGCTCTTCCAGGGTCGGCACCTCCAGGCTGGCCCCCAGACAGGCCTCACTGAAGCGGATGGTACGTTCAACAAACAGGTCGCCCCCTTCACGGGTAAAGACCGGATCGTTGGTCACCGTCACCTCCAGAAACAGATCACCGCTGGGGCCGCCGTTCTCACCATCCGATCCCCTGCCGCTAATCCTGATCCGGCTGCCGTTGTCCACCCCGGCCGGAACCTTCACTTTTAACTCTTCCCGCTGTCCGTTGCGGCGAAACGCCACCAGCTTTTCCGCTCCCAGGGCAGCTTCACGGAACCCCACCGTCACTGCCAGAGACAAATCGGTCCCTTTTTGCGGGCCTCGCCTGAACCCGGTACCGGCCCGACGAAAGGCGCCGCCGAACAGCCGCGAGAAGATATCCTCGTTGCCCCCCATCCCCATATCCTTGAAGGTGCCGGAGAAGTCAAAGTTGCGGAAGATATCCTCCTGGCTGAACTGCTGATGAAAGTCGGCAGATCCGAAGGTATCATACTTTTTACGTTTTTCCGGGTCGGACAGAACAGCGTAGGCCTCGTTGATCTCCTTGANNGGTCCGGGTGATACTTGACCGCCAGCTTGCGAAAACTTTTCTTGATATCATCGGCCGAGGCATCCTTGGCCACCCCAAGTGCTTCGTAATAATCCTTCTGAGCCATGGCGTTACTCCTTGTGTACGGATTCATCAACAATGTAAGCAGCTTTTAACCCCCTGTCAACGTTGCTTGACAGGGGTAAGGGGCACCCGTACTATCAGGGCCACTACACCTGCATGCGAGGTATCCATGAAAAATCTGATAGTGATCGGCGGTGGTATCTCAGGGCTTTCAACAGCCTGGCTGCTGCAGAGCAGGGCGCAGCAGAACGGCATCAGCCTTGGCCTGACCCTGCTTGAGCAGGAAACGCAGCCGGGCGGCAAGATCAAGAGCGTGCGTGAAAACGGTTTTCTCTGCGAATGGGGCCCCAACGGTTTTCTGGACA
>DKFG01000258.1:314-1510 GCA_002452325.1 Geobacter sp. UBA6802 | reverse complement strand
TGCCGGAAAACGGCCCATCCTTTCTCAAGAGCCGGCTGCTCTCCTGGCCGGGCAAGCTGCGGCTGCTGGGGGAACCGTTTGCTGCCGCCCCACCGGGCAATGATGAGACCCTGGCCGACTTCGGGCGCCGCCGTCTGGGATCGGAGGCGCTGCAGAAACTGATTGCGCCGATGGCCTNNTGGCCTCCGGCATCTTTGCCGGTGATCCTGAGACCATGTCACTGGTCTCCTGTTTCCCCCGGATCGCAGAGCTTGAACGGGAGTACGGCGGCCTGTTCCGGGCCATGCTGGCCCTGGCCCAAAAAAAGAAGCAGGAGCGCAAGGCAGGCAAGGTCGTCAGTTCCGCTGCCGGGCCAGGCGGCACCCTGACCTCATTTCGATCCGGCATCCAGTTTCTGACCGATACCATGGCAGCCCAACTGGGAGAGCGGGTCAAGACCGGGGTTACTGTTGCGGCGATCACCCGTAGCGGACAGCAGTGGCAGGTACAGACCACCGATGGCGCCACACTCGTGGCCGATCTGGTTATTTCAGCCGCTCCGGCCTATGCAGCGGCAAACATGCTGGCATCGGTTGACAGCACCCTGGTGGACACCCTGCGCCAGATCCCCTACTCAACCCTCAGCGTGATCTGCTGCGGGTTTGAGACCGCCGGCCTGGGCCACCCCCTGGACGGATTCGGCTACCTGATTCCTAAGGAGGAAGGCCGTACCGCCCTGGGCACCCTGTGGGATTCCAGCATGTTTGACAACCGGGCACCGTCAGGTCGGGCTCTCTTGCGCAGCATGGCAGGCGGGGCTTGTCGGCCCGAACTGATTGAGCTGTCGGACGAGGAGTTGCTGCAACGGATCCGTAACGACCTGCAGGCAGCCATGGGGATCACCGCAGCCCCCTGTTTCAGCCGGATTATCCGCCACCAGCAGGCCATTCCTCAGTACACAACAGGGCACGGCACGCGGCTGGAGGCGCTCGAAGCACGGCTTGCCACCTTGCCGGGGCTGCTTTTGACCGGCAACGCCTTCAAAGGGGTGGGGCTGAACGACTGTGTGGCAGCATCGCAGGCCACGGTGGAGCGGGCCCTCAGCTATCTGGGAGGTGTACGATGAAAATCAGAAAAAAACTGTTTGCCGACTTTGAGTATGAAGAGGTGCTGGACACCCGAACCCGTGAGCTGATCCGGGTGGGCTGCGCCGTGGC
>DKFG01000258.1:0-183 GCA_002452325.1 Geobacter sp. UBA6802 | reverse complement strand
TGCCGTCGCCGATGATGATATGATCCAGCACCCGGATCCCCAGGATCTCCCCCGCCTCTTTCAGGCGACGGGTGATCTCCCGGTCTTCACGGCTGGGGGCCGGGTCACCGGAGGGGTGGTTGTGGATAAAGATCACTGCAGCAGCCGACTCCCGCACAGCCGGGGCAAAGACCTCACGGGGAT
>DKFG01000236.1:14475-15081 GCA_002452325.1 Geobacter sp. UBA6802 | reverse complement strand
CTTTGACCTGTTCCTGCATAAGGGTACCGTCAAGAAGCTGAGCATATAGGGGAGGGGAGATTCCATGATACAGTTTCTAGGAAAGACCAATATCGATTTTATCGGCAAACGGAAGATCTCCTTTGTCATCTCTGCTATCATTGCGCTGATCGGCATCATTGGTGTGATCTCTATTGCGCGTGGTACGGCCAATATGGGGATCGATTTTACCGGTGGCACAGCCCTGCAGCTGCAGTTTGACAAACCAGTGGCTCTGGCCGATGCGCGCAAGGCTCTGAGCGTCGCTGGGATTGAGGCGGAACTGCAGGAGATCAAGGACGGCAACAAGCTGCTGGTCAAGATGCCCCTTAAGGCACAGATCTCGGTTGGCAAGGCAGCCCAGACCGTACCGGAGGCGATCACCAAAGGGATACCCGGCATTACGATCACGGTTGACAGCACCACCGAGATCGGTCCGGCCATTGGCGACAAATTGCGTAAAGACACCCTGGTGGCGGTGGCCATAGCCCTGTTGGGGATCGTCTGCTACATTGCCTGGCGGTTCGATTTCAAGTTCGGCATTGGTGCCGTAGTTGCCACCTTGCACGACATCCTGGCCATGTTTGC
>DKFG01000236.1:0-14413 GCA_002452325.1 Geobacter sp. UBA6802 | reverse complement strand
TTATCTTTGACCGGATCAGGGAGAACCTGCACAAGGATCTGAAAGGCTCGCTGCACAAAATCTTCAACACCAGTATTAACGAGACCCTGGCCCGGACCATTGTTACCTCACTGACCACCTTTATGGCCGCTGCCTCTCTGTATTTCTTCGGCGGCGAGGTGATCCATGATTTCTCCCTGGCACTGCTGGTTGGTATAGGTGTAGCTACCTACTCATCGGTCTTTGTGGCCAGCCCGGTGGTAATCGTGCTGGAAGAACGGGCACTGAAAAAGGCAAGCGCAGAACCGGCCCAGGTCGCCAAGGCATAGGAGAGCAGCCAGATGAGTAAAGAAACTACCATTGTCGGTATCGCTGGTCTGATCATCGGTTTTCTGCTGGGGGTTCTGGTAGGGGGCAAGTTCATGGCCGGTACCGGTGGGACTGCCCAACATCCGGCAGCCCAGCAAGGGGGGGCGATGTTGCCCAACCCCGGGCAGATGGCCGCCAGGATTGCGGAGCTTGAGCAGCTGACCGCCAAAGATCCCAAGAACGTTCAGGCCTGGATCTCCCTGGGTAACGACTACTTTGATGCCAACCAATACCAGAAATCGGTTCAGGCCTACGCCAAGGCACTAGAGCTTGATCCCAACAACCCCAATGTGCTGACCGACCAGGGGGTCATGTTCCGTGCCCTGGGTTTCTATGACCGGGCCGTGAACAACTTTGAAAAGGCCCATCAACTGGATCCCACACACCTGCAGAGTCTCTACAATATTGGCATCATCTATGCGGTGGACCTGAAACAGCCAGCCAAGGCAAAACAGTTCTTTGAATCGCTCCTGCAAAAGGATCAGACCAGCGACCTGGCCCGACAGGCCAGGGAGATGATTCAGCAGCTCTCAACCGGCAAATAATCAGAAAGGTTCAGAAATCCCCCGCTTGCCGGGGGATTTCTGTTTGTACAATAGACAGAATGGCTTGATTGTATCGGCCTGAATGCAATCCCTTTCCGTACTATGTTGAACCCAGATATTCCATTAGGCGGCGCACAGCGCCTACGCGAGCCCTGCCGGATGTTTTCCGGCATCTGTCCGCCCGTTTTCCGCGCCAATAGACCCTGCTATTGGCTTGTCAAACTGACGAACATCTGCTCGCAAACCATCTCGGCAGCATCTCGCGTCCTAATGGAAAATCTGGGTTGAAACAGACTTGGTCGCGTAATTGCGCAATCTGCAGAATCCACGAGAAATAGT
Organism: Geobacter sp. UBA6802; assembly: GCA_002452325.1. Lineage (GTDB taxonomy): Bacteria > Desulfobacterota > Desulfuromonadia > Geobacterales > Pseudopelobacteraceae > Trichlorobacter. Next base: position 13,181 of record DKFG01000236.1, on the reverse strand, counting down.
GATGGACTATCAGGAAACTGAAACCGTTGAGTTAAAGAAATCCACCTCCGAACTGAAGGAGGCGCTGATCTCTCTTGTGTCAATGCTGAACAAGCATCAGCGGGGAGAGCTCTGGTTCGGCATCAGGAGTGACGGCACCGTTGTCGGGCAGCAGGTTTCAGATAAGACCCTGCGCGACATTTCAAAAGCTGTTGCCGACCATATTGAGCCAAAGATCTATCCTGTTGTCGAACAGGTAACCATTGATGATAAGCATTGCGTCAGGGTGCAGGTTGAATGCAGTGAACATCCCTACTATGCTTATGGTCGCGCATATATCCGTACTGGTGACGAAGACCGGCAGTTAAGCGCCAAAGAGCTCGAACGGCTGATTCTGGAAAAGAACCGTGATCGGCTTCGCTGGGACACGGAGATCTGCGAAAAAGCTGCCTTTGATGATATCGGCGCCAGTAAGCTCAAATCTTTCCTCAAGCTTAGCGGCCTGATATATGACACCATTCCCAACTCTCTTGAAAAGCTGAATCTGGTTAAAGACGGCAGACTGCTGAATGCCGCCGTGCTCTGCTTTGCACGCAAACCGGAGAAGTTCTTCGCCAGCGCCAGATTGCGCTGTGCGGTGTTCGGTACGCTGGATACGACCATAACGCTGGATATGAAAGACTTCTACGGTGATGTATTTGCCCTGATCAGTAAGGCCGAAGAATACGTTCTGGAGCATATCAACATCGGTATGCGGCTGGATGGACTGCTGCGGGTGGACGTTCCTGAAATTGACCGTGAAGCGTTCCGTGAAGCGATTGTCAATGCATTCTGTCACCGGGATTACCGTGAGCATGATTCTGTCAACATCGCCATTTTCAAGGATCGGGTCGAGATAAGAAGCCCCGGTATTCTGTATGGCGGACTAACAATTGACAGCATTAGAAAGAAGATGGTTTCTGCCCGTCGTAACGAATTGCTGGCCGAGTTGTTTCAGCGCAGTCATCGTATTGAGAAGTGGGGTCGTGGCATCAAAATGATTCTGGAGCGTGAGCCTGCTACCGAGTTTGAAGAAGTGGGTACGGTACAGTTTATTGTCACCTTCAGGCGAAAAGCCGGTGCATTGCCTGCCGGTGTTTTTCAGGGAACCGGTTGTCTGAAAAGTTCACAGAAAAGTTCACAGAAAATTCTCGACATGATACTCTCCAATCCGTATACAACGATTAAGGATATGGCAGACACCCTGCATATCACGGATCGTGCAGTTAAGAAAAATATCAACAATCTTAAAGCGGAAGGTCTGCTTAAACGTATAGGGCCTGATAAAGGCGGGTATTGGGAGGCTGTCAAGCCGGAATAACCAGTGTGGACGTGTCAAGGCGTCAAGTTGACGGCATCTTGCACGGTTGCCGCTCACAATCTGCCGATTATCTCAACATCGTTGGAATGATATCATCAGGCAGCCGGTGACGTGCAGGCATGGAAGCAGGATTACGAGTGGATGCAGACGGCCATGTTTCTCGATGAGTCTCCACCGTTCGAGCAGATCCTTGATGGTGTCAGAGGCTTTGAAGAGGAGTTCAACAGAGAATAGCAGGAATACGTATAGCTGATCGATGAGGCGAACCTGGCATACATGAGGCCGGGGGATGTATGAGAAAAGGCGATATCGTAAAATTCAGAAACGTTGTTGATGCAGGCGATGAGGATCTCCGCATGATTCTGCTGGAAGATCCGGACGGCGGTAGGGTTCTGGTCGAGAGCATCGTCGACATGAACATCAGGCCGACCCACCGGTACAACATCGAAGACCTTGAGCTCTGCCGTGATTCTAATTGATAGAGCTAACCGTATTTGGGCATACCGAAAATGCCAAAGATAACTACTCGAAAAGACGAACGAGGGCCTACAAGCGAATCCCAAACTCGTACGGATATTTTTTCTCCCGAAAAACGAAGTGAAATAATGTCGAGAGTCCGTCACGAAGATTCTGGCCCTGAATTACAGGTACGATCAGCGCTTCACGCTGCAGGTTTCAGATTTAGGCTACATCGAAAAGATTTGCCTGGTACTCCAGATATTGTATTGCCCAAATACAGGCTAGCAATCTTTGTTCATGGCTGTTTCTGGCATGGCCATGCCGACTGTAAACATTCTGTATTGCCGAAGACAAATACTGAATTTTGGAAGAATAAATTTGAACGAAATAAAGCTAGAGATCAAATGGTTAGATTAGAGCTATTAAAAATTGGGTGGCATGTCTTAGTCATATGGGAATGTCAGATAAAGCTCCTGACAGAAATTGTAAATGAACTAAAAAATTGCACCTCAATAAAGGGATCGAAATGACTGCAAAGACTAAAAAGAAAAAAATGAATCTAAAGGCAATCAGCATGTTTTGTGGTTGTGGAGGAATGGATTTAGGATTTTACAATGCAGGATTCGATATCATCTGGTCAAACGATAACAACATAGACTGCGAAAGAACCTACAAGAGAAATTTTACTAAATTAACAGGAAAAGATGTTTTCTGTCATGGCGATATCAAAGAAGTCGCTCCACCCTCTATTAGCGATGAGGAACGTATAAATGTGCTTATTGGCGGGTTTCCATGTCAGGCGTATTCAAATGCCGGACAAAGAGCTGGTCTACAAGATTCAAGGGGCAGGCTGTATCAGTACTGCCTAGATTACATAGAAAAATATAGTCCAGATTTTGCGGTGTTCGAGAACGTGAGGGGCTTCTTGTCAATCAAAGGCTCGCATAAAAAACTTTTCGAAGAAATAGGTGACTCCTTAATTGAACTTGGGTACGAAGTCCACCTTGCTTTAATAAATGCCGCAGACTACGGTGTTCCGCAAAACAGGCTTCGTGTAGTTATGGTTAGCAAGAAAAAAAGCATACAGTCACCGTATTATTTCCCTGAAAAAGTTACCGGTAAAAATTTAACTCTTGGTTCACTGCTCAATGTACCCGCAGACGCTCCAAACCAAGCAGATATAATTCAACTAAACCCTCAAGCATATATTATCGGGGAAATGGTACCGGAAGGTGGATCTTGGAAGTCTATTCCTTATGAAAAATTGCCTTCTAGGCTACAGTACATTCATGACAATATGAGCCGTTATAGGTGGCCGAATTTTTACCGCCGATTTAGTAGAGATGAAATAGCAGGTACTATTACTGCCGCATTTAAGCCGGAAAATGCTGGAGTTTGGCATCCGACCCTGAACAGAACTTTCACTGCGAGGGAAATTGCTAGAATTCAATCGTTCCCCGATGACTTCGTTTTTGATGGTAGATCTGTCAAATCCATCTACCAGATGATTGGTAATGCGGTCCCTCCGCTTCTTGCTGAAGCAATAGCGAAATCAATCATTGCGTGCCTAGATGGAAAGTCTAGGCCTAAACAGACTAGAAGTTATAAACAGGTAATTGAATCCGGAAAACCAATAAGGCCGGGTGATCCTGAAATTATCTACTCTTAGGAGACAAATCATGTACGTTTCCGGAAAATTATTGAATGCCTCTTTCAATTTATTGAAGGAAGAGGTTCCGCACAGCAAAACAGGTATGGAAAGAACAACCACTTTGTTCAGATTTCTCGCTTTTGATATGCTGTGCAAGGAGTTGAATCGAGAAGAAATCGATTTTTCTCCAGGTAGTGCTGACAATCGAAAAAAGCTTATAGAATACTATGACTACATTGCAAAGTTATCAGACTCAACAGAAGTGTGCAATTTAGGGGAAATAAACGACAGGGCAAGACATGGTACCGCTAGGATCGGTAACGATTTTCTTACAGCACAACTAAAACAGGCGAACTCAACTAAAGGCGACGATTATCCTTCTAGACCAGCCCCCATTTTAAGAATAGGGGTCGGTACAGGTCATTGGAGTATCAAAAAACACACTAAATGGAAAATCAACCTCGACAAATTTTTTGAGGGAAGAAAAAGTGTTAGTCCATTTACTCATCTAGCTATTTTTTTGATAAAGTCGAATCCTATTCTGACCCCATCCAGCACTTTCGTTGAAACGTTAAAAAAAGAGCTTAATTCACTTTTTACCAGTGAATTAAGCTCTTTTTTCACTGAAAAGATAGACCATGAATCATTCGAATTTGACGATTCGGCTTGTTACGAGGAAACGCTGTCTAAATTGGTTGTTGATGGACAAGTGGTTAACAAGACGGTCAATGGCTGCGGTGAGAAATTTAAATTCGATTTGAATGCTGCAAATCTCAGCTTTTCAAGTTCAGTTATTCATAGAACTTTATCTTCATTACTATCAAAACGCTTTCTGGTACTTTCCGGTTTAGCGGGTTCCGGCAAAACAAAAATTGCCCAAGCATTTTCCAGATGGATCACTCCTAATCAAGATCATTATGCTCTTGTACCGGTCGGCGCCGACTGGACCGGCAATGAGAATATCATCGGCTATCCGAACGGCCTTGACAGTGAAACTTATGTAACCAAACCCGCTTTGGAGCTTGTGCGCCATGCCCTTGAGCGTGATTATTTGACTGTACCACATTTTCTGATCCTGGACGAGATGAACCTTTCCCATGTGGAGCGGTATTTTGCAGACATCCTCTCGGCCATCGAGTCGGGTGAGGAGATCCCGTTGTATGAAGGCGGTGTACGCAAAATAGCTGGTGTGGACTTAGATCGCAAGCTGCGCCTGCCGGAGAACCTGTTCATCATCGGCACGGTGAATGTCGATGAGACCACCTATATGTTCTCTCCCAAAGTGCTGGATCGCGCCAATGTCATCGAGTTCAGGCTGGAGCCGGACGGCCTCCAGTCGTTTCTCAGCTCGCCCAAGGCTCCCAGGCTTGAAGAGCTGGACGGGAAAGGTGCCGCTTTCGGCAGCGGATTTGTTGAAGCCGCCGCCGACAAGGGACGGGAAGTGCCTGCAGCCGCCAAGGAAAGCTATGAACGGGAGATGCTGCTGTTTTTCAATCTGCTGCGGGAGCATAACGCCGAATTCGGCTATCGTACCAGCTACGAAGCGGCCCGTTTCATTCATTTCTACAATCAGCTCGGCGGATACCCCGAGGGGAGCCTCGACTGGTTTGACAGCGCCATGGATGCCGTTGTCGTTCAGAAGTTCCTGCCGAAATTGCACGGCTCCCGGTCGAAGCTGGAAGGACTGCTGTGGGCGCTGGCTTGGGCCTGCGGCGCCGAGCGTATTGACCGTAACGGCAAGAGTTTCGCTGCTCAGATCAATGAAGCCAGTCAGGCGCAGGACGATGCGCTTTACGGCCCGGAAACTCTCTGGGAGACCCTGGCAAAGTCAAATCCAGACGACCCTGCTGCCGCCGCCCGTTACCCGTTGAGTTTCGACAAGGTGATGCGCATGTGGCGCAAGCTGGTGCGCGATCAGTTCGTGACGTTCGCCGAGGCTTGATGTGACTGCCGAAGCGCGTCAGCACGGGCAGGTCGAGTGCAGAACCCCCGAGGGCAGGCTGCTGGCGACGGTCGATATTGTAACATTGACCAGGTCGGAGCCTTCCGCCGTTCAGCAGAGATCACTGATAGTGCTTTCCGCTGACGAGGCGCGGCAGAACAGCGAAGAGCGCCTGCAGCTGCGGGAGCGGGGTCGTTATGAGTACCGACTGAAGCCTGTCGGCGGTGCGCCAGACGGTTTGGCGCTATTACCCCAGCGCGGAGTGCAGCCGAGTCCGGTGGCGGAAGAGCTGGGAGATCGCGGTCTGATCGAGCCGCAGGATTATTGCGGTTTGCTCCCACTGACCGTCATCAGCAGAAACAATCCTGACAAACCCCTGGCACGCGGCAGCGTCGAAGTCCGCTCCGTCAAGCTCGGCTACCGCGAGCATTACCGGGGGATGCTGACCTGCATCTCGAAAATATGCGCCGGCCTGCTCATGGACTGCCGCGCACCTACCCGCCTGAAGCTGGACACTCTCTGGCAGAAACATTCCCGCATTCTGGAACAGCAGCTGGAATTCCTGCGCTATACCCTTGAATCATCTCCTTTCCGTTCGGCCGTCGATGAAGTGCTCCGCAATCCACACCGGCGGCTTGAGGATAACCGGGAAGAGAGGGACATTTCCCGCCCTTTCAAACCAGGCAGGGACTTCGCCCGGCAGGTTGCCGTCGCCTCCCGCCGCATGGAGGTTCCGGAGGGACACCCGCTCCGCAGCGCCGGCATCCGCTCTCTACCCGCCAGGATTTCCGTTCAGTCACGCACAGATTTTCTCGATACAGCCGAAAACCGCTTCGTCAAAATGGTTCTATCTGAATTCCGAGACTTTCTGGCCGATGTGGCATCTCACCTGACGCGCAAAACGGCGGATATCGACAAGCCAGAAACACGGCGGCTGCTGGGGGATGCGAACAGGCTGCGCGGCATGCTGGAAACACAGCTGGGGAGGGGATTTCTGTCCGACATCTCGCCGCCGTCGGTCGTGCCGCTAGGCAGTCCTGCGCTGCAGCGCAAGTCAGGCTATCGCGAGCTTCTGCATTTCTGGCTGCAGTTCCATGCCGGGGCGCAGCTATCCTGGGAAGGCTCCGCCGACGTGTTCGAGGCGGGATCCCGGAATGTGGCGACTCTTTATGAATACTGGCTGTTTTTCCAGTTGGAAGAGCTCTTCCGCAATAAATTCATCTGCAAGACTCCTCTCCACTCCGTCATCGTTGACAAGAATAGTGTGCCGCCGTGTCTCATGCTGCGACGAGGCATTGAGCTGAAGGCTGCTGCCGGCGCCTGGTCAAACGCATCGAGCCGCCGGCTGAATGCCGAGTTTCACTTTAATAGGAAGTTCTGTCGCCGCAAGGAGCATGGTGATGCCGGCAGCTGGACACGTCACGTTCAGCCGGATTACACCATCAGCATCTGGCCTGAGCCGTACACACCTGAGGAGGCCGAACAGAACGAATTGATGGTGCACATTCACTTTGACGCGAAGTATCGTGTCGAACAGGTGAGTGAACTGCTGGGCGATCCGGACAATGAAACTGCAACAGCTGCAGAATATTCCGATTTGCTGAAAATGCATGCCTATCGTGATGCCATTCGCCGTACAGCAGGGGCCTATGTGTTGTATCCCGGCAATCCTGTGAAGGGCAACCTGAACTTTCCCGAAGTGAAGGTAAAGGGATTCCATGAAGTGCTTCCCGGCCTCGGCGCGTTTGCCATCCGCCCCGGTGCCGAAGGAGAGGCGATCGGGATCGAGGCGGTGTCGAAGTTCCTCGACGATGTCATAAAACATCTCGCCAACCGCACCACGGCCAGAGAACGGGTTACCTACCATCTGGCTGAAGCATATACCGCGATGGAGCAGCCGGTCAGCTACAGGGCGCTGGCATTGCCGGAGTCGGACATTTACGGTAGCGAATTCCGGGCGTTGCCTCCGGCTGAGGAGATGGTGCTGATCGCCTGGTACGGTAATGATGCCCAGCTTGACCTTGCCCGTGATGAGGATGGTTTTTACTATGTCCGCCTTGGAAGCAGGCGCGGCGCGTTGCATGTTCATCCAAATCTGGCAATGGTGCGATCCGTTATTCTGCACGCCAACGCAACAGTATTCGCAACTGGGATGCTGAAGCTGCGCGAACCGGGGTTCAGGATCTACACAAAGTCGGAATTACGGGCTGTACTGGAGCGTCATGCGAAAGGTAGAGGAATCGCTTCCTGGCAGGCTGCCGCCGGGGCTGATGACGACGAGCAGATTTATGCTCTGTTCAAGACGGCAGATAATCCCGATACATCATCTCAGGCGTGGGACGGCAGGCTTCTGATGGATGAAATAAAACAATTCGAATCGAACGCAAGGAACAGACCGGTTGAGAATATCGGCAGACTTTCCGCTTATCCGCGCATTCTGCCGCTACGGGACGTGCTGAAGGCGAGACAATAACACCATGACCAAACGCTGGGTTCTGCAACAACCTGCACCTGCTGCGGTGGAAAAACTGGCAGCTGCCACTGGACTTTCATTGGTGGCGGCACACATCCTTGCTGCCCGGGGTCTGACTGAGCCGGATCAGGCAGCTGCCTTTATTGCGCCGCGCCTTGCCGATATGCTGGACCCGTTTCTGCTGGCTGGTATGGAGGAGGCAGTGGAACGGCTGGTTGTTGCCCGAACCGCTGCGGAGCCGGTCTGCATCTATGGTGATTATGATGTGGACGGCATCAGTGCCACGGCCCTGCTGGTGTCCGGTTTTACAGCACTGGGGCTGCAGGCGGGCTACCATATTCCCAACCGGATGGATGACGGCTACGGCCTGAACGGCGATGCGCTGAAACTGATCAAAGAACGGGGTGTCGGGCTTGCCATCAGTGTTGATTGTGGAATCACCGCCATTGAAGAAGCAGAACTATGCCGCAGTATCGGGCTTGACCTGATTATCACGGATCACCACCAGCCGCTGCCGGAACTGCCGGATGCCGTGGCAATCATTAACCCCCATCAATCCGGTTGCCGCTATCCGTTCAAAGGTTTGGCCGGGGTAGGGGTGGCCTTTAACCTGCTGGTGGCTCTGCGCAGTCGTCTGCGGGACCTCGGGGTCCTTGGTGACAACGGGCCTGATCTGCGGCAATGGCTTGATCTGGTAGCTCTGGGCACGGTTGCTGATCTGGTGCCGCTGACCGGGCAGAATCGCTTGCTGGTTGCTGCCGGTCTGCAGCGGATGGGGGACAGCTGCCGGGTCGGTCTGGCTGCCTTGAAGCAGGTGGCCGGAGTCAAGGGAGCGGTCAGCAGCGGCCAGGTCTCGTTTCAGCTGGCACCTCGTTTGAATGCGGTTGGACGCCTGGAGAGCGCTGTGCCCGGTGTTGAACTGCTGCTGAGTACTGACCCGGCCCAGGCCGCTCTTCTGGCTGAGGAACTTGATGCTGCCAATCTGGAGCGGCGTCAGGTGGAGCTGCAGATCTGTGAGCAGGCAGATGCCATGCTGGTTGCGCAAGACTGGACAGCCGACCGGCGCAGCATTGTGCTCTGGTCGCCAGACTGGCATCAGGGGGTGGTGGGGATTGTTTCATCACGGCTGGTGGAACGGTACTACCGTCCCACTATCCTGCTGGCTGCGCTTGAAGACGGTACTGCCAAAGGCTCCGGTCGCAGTATAGCCGGGTTTCACCTGTTAAACGCCCTGCATGGCTGTGCAGCGCATCTGCTCCGCTATGGCGGTCATCGGGTTGCTGTCGGGGTTACGGTCAAGCCAGGCTGTCTGGAACAGTTTAAAGAGGATTTTGAGCAGGCAGCCGCTGCTGCGCTGACACCTGAACAGCTGGTACCGGAGCTCGTGCTGGATGCAGAACTGAGCCCAGCCGACCTGCAGCCGGGCCTGGTGCATGAGCTGCAGCAGCTGGCCCCTTTTGGCATGGCCAATCCGGAGCCGGTGCTGCTGTTGCGTCAGTGCCGGGTATCTGCAATTCGTACCTTTGGCGATAACCACCTCAAGTTCACCATCCACCTGGGCAAGGCAGATTGTCAGGTGGTTGGCTGGCGCATGGCTGATCAGGCTGATCTTCCGGCAGTGGTTGATCTGGCCTGTGTGCCGGAGCTGAACAGCTGGGGTGGTGAAGAGCGGCTGCAGCTGCGTCTGAAAGCAGTGCGTCCGGTCGAGGCGGTGACCTGTGCAGCGGGCTGAGCGGTTTGACCATGCCGAGCGGGTGATCTGGATCGGTTTCTGGATCAATGCCCTGCTGATGGCAATGAAACTGTCTGCCGGCTATTGGGGCAGATCCGATGCGGTCTTTGCTGACGGTATTGAATCTGCCTGTGATTTTATCGCCATCAGCGCCACCATGCTGGCACTCAGGCTGGGGCGGCAGCCTTTTGACGAACAGCATCCCTACGGCCACGGCAGGGCAGAATCCCTGGCTGCGCTGCTGGTTGCCCTGGTAATTGTTGCAACCGGTCTCTGGATCCTGGTAGATGCAGTCCAGACTATCCTGCAGCACGAGCCGGTCAGGCCGGGCTGGATTGCAGTGGCTGCAGCAGCGCTGACCATCATCATCAAAGAATGGCTCTTTCGCTTTTCCTCTGCTGTGGGCAATCGTCTGCAAAGCCCTTCGCTATTGGCCCTGGCCAAGGACCACCGCAAAGATGCCCTTACTTCTATCGCCACCCTGGCAGGGGTTTCCGGTGCGGCGCTGGGCTGGGGGATTCTGGACCCGCTGGCAGCCGCTCTTACCTCGCTGATAATCCTGCGGATCGGCTGGACCACCTTCCGTGAAGCAGCCCATGATCTGATGGACGGCACCGTGCCTGATGATTTTATTGCCGAAGTGACGGCCCTGGCCTCAGGGGTGCCGCTGGTGGAGCAGGTGCACGAGATCAGGGCGCGGCGTTCCGGCCAGTACATCATCATTGATCTTAAGCTGGAGATGGATCCCTGTATGACGGTAAAAGCCTCCCACGATGTGGCCACAACAGTAAAACAGTTGATCTTTGAACGATTCCACAACGTGGGTGATGTGATGATCCATATCAACCCCCGCGATGAGGAGCATGAGGATCTGATCAGGCTGTGACCATGCCCGATCTGCCCATCAACCGTATCCTGCCCGGTCTGTTGCAGACAGTCCGCAGTTATCCTTGTGTTGTGCTGTCCGCCCCTCCCGGCAGCGGCAAGACCACCCGTGTACCACTGGCCCTGCTGAACACCTTTACACCTGCCCAGGGCCGGATCATCCTGCTGGAGCCGCGCCGTATCGCTGCAGCTGCAGCTGCCCGCTACATGGCACAGTTGTTGGGGGAGCAGGTGGGCCAGACCGTGGGCTACACCATCCGCTTTGAATCAAAGGTCTCACGCAGTACCCGGATTGAGGTGGTAACCGAAGGGGTGCTGACCCGACGTATCCAGAACGATCCTGAGCTGCAGGGTATCTGTTGCGTCATCTTCGATGAATTTCACGAACGCTCCCTCCATGCCGACCTGGGCCTGGCCCTCTGTCTTGAAGCCCTGCAGAGTTTGCGGCCTGATCTGAAACTGCTGGTAATGTCCGCCACCCTTGATTGCACGCCGATTGCGCAGCTTTTGGATAATGCGCCGATCATTGCTTCAGCCGGTCGTCCGTATCCGGTTGAACTGCGCTATCAGACCGGCGCAATGCGGCAGCCCCTGGCACGGCAGATGGCCGCCGCCGTCAAGACGGCCTTAGCCGAGGAGACAGGTGATTTGCTGGCTTTTCTGCCCGGTAGCGGCGAGATCAGGGCAGTTGCCCGTGAACTGGAAGGTCTCTCAGGCGTTCTGATCTGTCCCCTGTACGGCGATCTGCCGTTTGAACAGCAGCAACAGGCCCTGCAACCCGGACCGCAGCGCCGGGTGGTGCTGGCCACCACCATTGCCGAGACCAGCCTGACCATTGAAGGGGTACGGATTGTGGTGGATGCGGGGCTGACCAGACGGTTGCAGCTTGATCCGGCCACCGGGCTGGAGCGGCTGGTGACGGTGCGGGCCTCACAGGCATCAGCAGACCAGCGTGCCGGACGGGCCGGGCGTCTGGGGAGCGGCGTCTGTTACCGGCTTTATGCACAACAGACCTGGGCTGCCATGACCCCGTTCAGCCCGCCGGAGATCATGACCGCTGATCTGGCACCGCTGGTGCTTGAGCTGGCAGCCTGGGGTGTTGCTGATCCTGCTACACTGGCCTGGCTTGATCAGCCGCCGTCAGCCCATCTGGCAACGGCTCAGGAGCTGTTGCAGCAGCTGGGTGCCCTTGATGCGCAGGGTATGATTACCCCACTGGGGCGACACATGGTGGCACTGCCGCTGCATCCCCGCCTGTCCCGGCTGGTGCTGGCTGCACAGGATATTGGCCAGACTGCTGCTGCCTGTGCCATGGCAGCCCGGCTTGCCAACCGTGCTACTGTCGGCAGGGCCATAGAACAGACTGCACAGCAGCTGTTGCGCCTGATGGGTGAACCCGGAGAAAAATCCGGAGGGGACGGGAGCGGGCTGTTGCAGGCGTTTCCGGCCTTGGCTGTGGCAGCCTGGCCGGACCGGATCGCCATGCAACGCCCTGATGGCGAGGGGCGCTACCTGCTGGCTTCAGGCCGGGGAGCGCTGCTGCCACCCAGGGCAGGCTGTACTGCTGCCCCGTTTCTGGTGGCACTGCAGGTGGATGGCGGTCAGGGGGCTGATGGTCTGATCCACCAGGCAGTGGGGTTTTCAGCCGACCAGGTGCGTACCTGTGCCCGGCATTTGATAACCGGTCAACGAGCAGTGAGCTGGGATGCTGCTTCAGGTCGAGTAGTAGCAGCGGAACAGGAGCGGATCGGCGCGGTACTGCTGTCATCCCGGCAGGTAGCGGCCAATGATGCTGAAGCAGTGCCGCTTGTGCTGGAACAGATCAGACGTCATGGTCTGGGGCTGCTTGGCTGGAATGAACCGGCCCGTCAACTGCAGGCCAGGGTGGTGCTGGCAGCTGCATTGCTGCCGAAAGAGGGGTGGCCGCACCTTTCTGACACTGCCCTGCTGGATTCGCTCGAGTTATGGCTGGCACCGCACCTGTCCGGCATCCGCTCACTCCAGGGGCTGCAGCACCTTTCGGTATTTCAACTGCTGCAAGAAATAATCGGGTGGAAGATACTGCAATCGCTTGATAATATACTGCCCGTCAGTTTGAGCATCCCCAGCGGCAGAAAAGTGGCCCTGGATTATTCGGATCAGGAAGGGCCGGTGCTGTCTGTCAAACTGCAGGAACTGTTCGGTCTGGCTGACTCCCCCACGGTCTGCCGGGGCAGGCGGGCAGTGCTGGTGCATCTGCTGTCTCCGGCCGGCAGGCCGGTAGCGGTTACCCGGGATTTGAAAGGGTTCTGGGAACGGGGCTATCTGGAGGTCCGTAAGGAACTGCGGGGCCGATACCCCAAGCACCCCTGGCCTGATGATCCGTGGCAGGCGGTTGCGACGCACAAGACGAAAAAGTCACTGGGAAATCAGTAGAAACAGGATGGAGTGGGTATACTGCAGACTGCTGCCTGTCAAATACGGAAGGCCCCGGTTCCCACGCCGGGGCCTTCCCGTTTTCATGGCGGAAAACGTGCCTTTAGGCCTTCACAGGTACCGCTTTTTTCGAGGGGCCGTTCATTCTGATGGCAGCGGCAAACTCCATCCAGAAGACCAGGTAGATTGAAATCATCAGTGAGAGACCGATGTTCTGGTTCTCGGCGCCCAGCGCCTTGGCAAGTATTGGTGAGGCAAATCCGGCGCCAAGGGTACCGGTTACCC
>DKFG01000076.1:4366-4631 GCA_002452325.1 Geobacter sp. UBA6802 | reverse complement strand
GTGCCCAGGATACGAACTGCATCAACCTTGGAAACCAGAGGAGACTTCTTGCTGCCGTTCAGGATACCGGCCAGGAACTCTGCTTTAACTTTTGCAGCAGGGTCAACACCGGGGGAAACACGCTCCTTCAACAGGTTAAGCAGGAACGCCTCTTTACCGGCTGGTGGGTTTACCAGCAGTTCACACAGACCAGCGGTTTGCTCGGGGCTCAGGGGCAGTGCAGGGATACCCTGTGCTGCGCGCTCGGCTTCATGGGCCAGATATG
>DKFG01000076.1:0-4339 GCA_002452325.1 Geobacter sp. UBA6802 | reverse complement strand
AAGTGTATAGTGTATACAATTTCTCCCGGTGAATGTCAATGATTCAACCACTACCCTCCGCTACCAGACCAGCACCGACGCGTAGGCCACCACCTGCTGGTCATCACCGGTCACCTGGCCGCTGTTGGTGTAGACCAGCAGCTCGGCCTGGGTAGCCCCCATTTGCCTGGCTGCAACCAGCATCAAGGCAGACGGGATCACCCCGCACATGGTGATCCTCTTGATACGGCAGACCTCCACCAACCCTTGGGGATCAAGGGCCAGTGCTCGCTCCAGGGCCAGGCTGTCTTTCTGGCGGGCCGACTCGGCTGACTCGTAGTGGGTCATGTCAGAGCTGGCAATGATCAGCACCTCTTCACCAAACTCCGTGATCGCCGCTGCCAGGGCCGTGCCCACCAGCTCACACCCGGCATAGTCCCCAAAGGCCAGACAGAGCGGTACAATACTGACATCAGGCCGCAGATACTGCAAAAACGGCACCTGTACCTCCAGCGAGTGTTCCAGCCGATGGGCAGCACTGTCCTCCTGAATAGCCGGTTGATGCTGTCTGATCAGGTCTGACAGCCGTTTCTCAATCGGCACTACGCCCAAGGGGGTCTGCCAGCCGTTTTCCGGCGACAGGGCGGCAATCGCCCCTGCCCCCCGATGGTTGGGGCCGATGATCACCACGGTACGGGGTATGACAACCTGGGCCAGCAGCGCACCGGCAGCAGAGCCGGAATAGACATAGCCGGCGTGAGGGGAGATGACGCCGATGGCTCGGCGTTTCTCGGCCACCGGCGGCAACAGCCGCTGCAGTTCGTCACGCAACCCCTGCTCGGTTCCCGGGTAGAATTGTCCTGCCACTGCCGGTAGTCTGATCATGGAGCACCTCGCTGTTCACTGCCCAGGGGCAGTTCTTCCTGCACCTCGTAGACCGGCAGCTCATCCAGGGCGCTGATCTCTCGCAGAGTGGGCAGCCCTTTCAGGTCTTTCAGATTAAACACCTCCAGAAACTCCCTGGTGGTGCCGTAAATGATCGGTCGGCCGGGAATATCTTTTTTACCGAGAATTTTGATCAGTTTCTTTTCCAGCAGTGTCTTGACCACTGCACCGGTATCCACCCCCCGCAGGTACTCGATCTCCTGCCGGGTGATCGGCTGGCGGTAGGCAATGATGGCCAGGGTCTCCAGGGCAGACTGCGAAAAACGGGCTGGACGCCCCTTGACCATCCGGGAGAGAAACGGCATCAGTTCCGGTACGGTGCGCAGCTGCCAGCCGCCGGCCACCTCCACCAGATGCACCCCGGCTCCCCGCTGTTCATAATCGTCCCGCAGCTCCTGTACAGCCAGACGGACCGAGGCACGGTCATAGTCGTGCAGCAGCTCGGTCAGCTGATCAAGCGAAAGCGGACCGTCTGCGACAAACAGGAGCCCTTCGATAATGGCCTTAAGCGAGGGATGACTCATCAAGACCTCCTTCTGTATCACTGGCCGTTACAGAGGGGTAGAGGTAAATCGGGCCGTAACGGTCGTTCTGCAGTACCTTGACCAGCTTGATCCGGCAGAGTTCCAGCAGTGCCAGAAAGGTGACGATCATCCGCTCCCGGGTCTGTTCCTCATCAGCAAACAGGGTGTTGAACTCCACTGATTCATGGCCGTCCAGCCTGGTCAGGATCTGGTTGATGGCGTCAACAATGCTCAAGGTCTCCTGTGCAGCCACCTCATGGGCCCGGGCCAGCGGCATCCGGGCCAGCAGGGTGCGAAACGCCTCGGCCAGCTCAAACAGATCAAGCTCCAGCGGCCCTTCTTCTGCCGCAGCCAGTCCCTCCAGACAACAGCCGTCTCGACAGGGCCGGGCAAACACCTCACGCCCCAGCAACTCACGTGTCCCCAGCTCAAGTCCGGCATCACGATACCGCTGGTATTCCAGCAGACGGCGGACCAGCTCGGCCCTGGGATCTTCCGCTTCGTCCCCCTCCCCTTCTTCCGGCTCCGGCAGCGGCAGCAGCATACGGGATTTGATCTGCAGCAGGGTTGCTGCCATGACCAGAAAATCACCGGCCAGGTCAAGGTTCAGCTCCTTCATCAACTTGAGGTAATCGAGATACTGGCGGGTGATCAGAGAGATTGGGATGTCGTAGATATCAACTTCGTTCTTACGGATCAGGTGGAGCAGCAGGTCAAGGGGACCCTCAAAGGCATCAAGCTTGACGCTGTAGCCCTGGAGAGCCCCCTGAAACAGGGAGGTTGGCGCCTGGTCTGCCGACTGCAGCACTCGGTTCAGACCTGCAGGGCGGCACGCACTTCCTGCATGGTGGTCCGCGCCGTCTCGGCCGCCTTGCGGCTGCCTTCTGCCAGCAGGTCGTCCACAAAATCAGCATCCTGGGCCAGCTCGTCGCGGCGGCTGCGGAACGGTGCCAGCCGGTCATTCAGGGCCTGGGTCAGCATTTTTTTACAGTCAACACAACCGATCTCGGCCTTTTTACAGGCAGGGATGATCTCATCCAGTTTTTCCTGGGGCAGATAGATCCGGTGCAGGTTAAAGGCTACACATTGTTCAGGATCACCGGGGTCGGCCCGCCTGACCCGCTGAGTATCGGTGACCATCCCCTTGATCTTGGCAGCGGTCTCCTCAGCAGTCTCGGACAGATAGATCGAGTTGTTGTAGGACTTGCTCATCTTGCGACCATCCAGCCCCAGCAGCTTGGGGGTCTCAGTCAGCAGCGCCTCCGGCTCGGGAAACACCAGGCAGGAGTAGAGGTGATTGAAACGTCGGGCGATCTCGCGGGTGATCTCCAGGTGCGGCAGTTGATCATGCCCTACCGGCACCCTGGTAGCCTTGTAGAGGATGATATCGGCGGCCATCAGCACCGGATAGCCGAGAAAACCAAAGGTAGAGAGATCGCGCTGTTCGATATTGTCCAGCATCTCTTTGTAGGTGGGGTTGCGCTCCAGCCAGGAGACCGGAGTGATCATCCCTAGGATCAGATTCAGCTCAGCATGCTGGGCCACCTGACTCTGTTCAAAAACCATGCACTTTTCCGGATCAAGCCCAAAGGCAACCCAATCCAGTACCATCTCCCGGGCCGAACCTTTGATGCCGGAGGTCTCGGCATATTCTGTGGTCAGGGAGTGCCAGTCGGCAACAAAGAAAAAGCAGTCAAACTGCTCCTGAATCCTGATCCAGTTTTCCAATACACCATGGTAATGCCCGATATGCAGACGCCCGGTGGGGCGCATACCGCTGACAACACGCTGTTTTTGCATCTGTAGCACCTTTGTGTGAAGTTACATAATCTTGAAACTGGCCACTTTGAACACCAGCAGACTGTACGGCCCGGCCAGCAGTTTGACGCCCAGCATCAGCAGCGGCAGCAGCAGGTACGAAAAGACCGGCGTAAAAAAGACCAGCAGGATAATGATGATCATGCCATACGGTTCCAACCGGCCCAGGGCCATGGCCTGACGGTAGGGTAACACCCCCATCAGTACCCGACCGCCATCCAGCGGCGGGATCGGTATCATGTTGAAAAAAGCCAGCAGCAGGTTGATGTATATTGAAAAAGCAGCCATGTAGCTGAGCGGCTGCAGCATAAAGTTGGCCGATGAACCGGATGGGACCATCAGCAGCAGATGCAGCAAACCGGCAGAGATGACCGCCAGGATAATATTGGTGATCGGACCGGCAGCAGAGACCCAGATCATATCTTTTTTGGGATTGCGCAGATTTTCAATCACCACCGGCACCGGCTTGGCCCAGCCGATACCGACTATCACCAGCATCAACGTGCCGAAGATATCAATATGCTTGAGGGGGTTAAGGGTCAGACGCCCCAGCATCCTGGCCGTGGGATCACCATAGCGCCAAGCCACATAACCGTGGGAAACTTCGTGGCAGGTGATAGCCAGCAACCCTGGTACCAGCATGATGGACAGCTTGTACAGAATATTTTCGATCATCGCATCGCTTTCTTGTCTTCAGTGGAACACGTTTAGTAGCAGAAGCAGCCAGTGAAGTCAATCAAGCCCGGTTCCACAGAAAAGGGCGGGATTGCTCCCGCCCTTTCTGAACAGCATCGACTCAGACATGGATCAGATATCGTAATACAGAGCAAACTCCAGCGGCACCGGACGCATACGAACCGGGTTCACTTCCGCTTCCATCTTGTACTCGATCCACTTCTCAATCACGTCCGGGGTAAAGACATCACCCTTCAGCAGGAACTCATGGTCAGCTTCAAGGCAACGGAGCGCCTCATCCAGGCTGCCCGGAGCAGAGGGGATATCCTTCAGCTCTTCAGGGGACAGACCGTAAATATCCTTGTCCAGCGGTTGGCCCGGATCGATCTTGTTCTCGA
>DKFG01000033.1:3963-4530 GCA_002452325.1 Geobacter sp. UBA6802 | reverse complement strand
CGGTGTCCAGGGCGTTGGCCCCGGCTGCCAGCCTGATCGCCATACCGGCCAATGGTTTGCCTTTATAGCGGGCCACGATATCATAATTTTCCGTACCGATCTTACTGATGGCAACATCCTTCAACCGCACCGTTGAACCATCAGGATTTGTACGCAGGACAACCGCATCAAACTGTTCGGGCGTCTGCAACAGCGTTCTTGCCGTAATGGTGGCATTCAACTGCTGCCCTTNNCCTGGGCGTTCTGGGCCTGCAGGGCAGTGACGACATCACTGCTGGTCAGCCCGAAGCTGTTCAACTTGGTGGGGTTCAACCAGATCCGCATGGCATTCTGGGTACCGAACTGCTGCAGTTCGCCCACCCCCTCCACCCGGCTGACAATATCCTGCAGATTGGAGACCATGTAATCGGTCAGTTGATGCCGGTCCATCGAACCGTCTTCTGATATCAGACCGACGATCAGCAGGAAGTTTTTGGTGGATTTTACCACCTGAATCCCCTGTTTTTGTACCACCTGCGGCAACAGCGGTGTGGCCAGCTGCAGCTTGTTCTGCACCTGCACCTGGGC
>DKFG01000033.1:0-3902 GCA_002452325.1 Geobacter sp. UBA6802 | reverse complement strand
TCTGCTCGATCACCTGGGTGACGGTATCCTGCACCGTCTGGGCAGAGGCCCCCGGATAGACGGCGTTAATGGTGATCTGGGGCGGCGCAATCGGCGGATATTGTGACACCGGCAGCGTTTTGATCGCCAGCAGGCCGGCCAGCATTACCAGGATGGCAATCACCCAGGCAAAAATCGGTCTGTCTATGAAAAACCTGGCCATGAATAGGCTCCTTTACTTTTTAGCTGCTGCAGGTTGCTGTTGCTGGCCAGGGGCAGCTGCCGGCTTTGCACCAAACGGCACCGCCTTGACCGGTGTACCGGGACGAGCCTTCTGGAGCCCTTCCAGAATCACCCGGTCTCCCGGCTTCAGGCCGCCGGATACCAACCAGTTCTCACCAACCGTCCGCACCACCTGAATCACTCGCGGTTCAACTTTTTCTTCAGCACTCACCATCATCACGACGGCATCCCCTTTGGGGTTACGGGTCACACCACGCTGCGGCACCAGCATCGCCTGCTCATTGACCCCCTCCTCCAGCACAGCCCGTACAAACATGCCTGGCAGCAGCACCTGTTTCGGGTTGGGAAATACCGCCCGTAAGGTGATGGAACCGGTACTCTGGTCAACCGTGACCTCGGAGAATTTGAGGGTGCCGGTCAACGGATAGGGAGAACCATCTTCCAGCACCAGCTTGACTCGGGCCTGGGCCGTCGCTGTATCCTTCTTCAGTACGCCACTGGCCAGAGTCTGCTTCAGTCGGAGCAGTTCGGCGCTTGATTGCGTCACATCCACATACATAGTGTCCAGTTTTTGGATGGTTGCCAGGGCAGTGGCCTGGTTGGCCGTCACCAGTGCGCCATCGGTGATTGACGAACGCCCGATCCGGCCTGAAATAGGCGCGGTGATCTTGGTATAGGCCAGGTTGATCCGGGCGGTCTCCACTGCTGCCTTTGCGGCAGCAAGATCTGCCTCAGCCTGTTTGAGGGCTGCCTGGGCATCGTCGTTATCCTGCTGGCTGACCGCCTTGATCTTGACCAGATCCTGATAGCGTTCCGCCTTCAGGCGAACCATCCCCAAGGTTGCCTCGGCCCGTGCCTGACTTGCCCGGGCACTGGCATGGGCTGCCTCGTAACTGGCCGGATCGATCTGGTACAGCACCTGTCCTGCCTTGACGTCACTACCTTCGGTAAAGAGGCGTTTCTTGATGATGCCACCCACCTGAGGGCGAACTTCGGCAATCAGATGTGGAGCGGTTCGGCCGGAAAGTTCAGTTGTCAACGCTACCCGCTGGGGCTGAACCGTAATGACACCTACCTCCGGTGGCCCTGAAGGCGGCATGGCAGCCTGTTTTTTACTGCAGGCCGTTGTCATAAGTCCCGCTGCCACCACTATTGCGGCAGTCATCAGTCGTACATAGCTGGTTTGTTTCATGGGCTGCACCTCACTGTTAGTCATACCTTAAATGAATGATTATTCACAATCATACAATCTTAACGCTTCAGAGAATCCCAGCTGGCCTCGGCAATCTGCTCAATCAGGTCATCATCAAGTTGAATGAAACCAAGAATATGGTTTCTGGCAACTGAAATAATCGGCCCAAAAGCAAGATCAAACAACACCACCCGCGGTAAATCCTTGATTACCTGCTGAGCCACCCCCTGCCGAAAAAGCTCACTGTAGATACAGCAACAACTCTCTGACTCTGTCTGGCCCAGCATACGGTCGCGCCGGAATGCCACACCATACGGCGAATGGTGGAACTGCTCGATGTATTTGAACTCAAGCGGTGACGAGATAAAGAATTTCAGCAAGCCGCGAACCACATGCAGAAACCGCTCACGAAAAGGCATTTCCTCTGAATAACCTTTCAGCAAAGCGGTATTAATCCGATTTTCAAGGGAAAGGTACAGTTCGTTGATCAAAACGTCCTTATTCTCAAAGTAGCGATAGATAGTCCCTGCCGCTACCCCGGCCTGCTCGGCAATGGCCGCGCAGGGGGCACCATGAAAGCCATGTGTGGCAACCAGCTCAAGCGTTGCCTGCAGCAATAGTTCACGCTTATCATCTTTTGCCATCACATAGCCCTCCCCAGAAAATGAATGATCGTTCATTCACTACGCTTTTATAGTGCCACGGTCAAGCAGAAATTCTACACCACGAAGCACTGTCATCACCTTCTCTACAACACGCCTGTGAAGATGGTATGAACTGATTGTGAATTTTTCGGAAAGATGCGCCGTATCCGGCAACCTGTGGACTGACTGTCCAGCCACCGAATGTTCTGCTGCATCAAACCTTCAGCATTGTTGCAGAGCTAAAATTCCTGCTTGTCTTTAGCAAGTGACCGGTCGTATATTAATGATATGAGTCGTCCCAAAAATCCTGATATGATCCGCTCACGCCTGTTGGATGCCGGATTAGCCGCCTTTGCCAAACGAGGCTACCACGGTACCGGCATCAAAGAGATTGTGGATACCGCCCAGATCCCCAAAGGCTCGTTCTACAACTACTTCAAGAGCAAGGAAGAGTTCGGTCTGGCAATCGTGCTGCGCCACTCAGAAGAGTTCTGGCAAAAATGGCATGACAGCATTGATGCACCCCTGTCAGATCCGCTCGCTGCCCTACGCAGCTGTTTTAACATCATGTTGACTGAACACCTCTGCTGCGCAGTCAACACCTGTAGCGTGGTCGTCCATCTGGCCGGTGAGATCTGTGAAAGCAGCGAACTCTGCCGCTCCACCATGAGTGCCGTAGTACAGGAATGGTCTGAAAATCTTGCTGTGGTCATTCGGCAGGCGCAACAAGCCGGAACCGTACGTCAGGATATTGATGCGCTTCAATTGGCCACACTCTTTTGGGATGCCTGGCTGGGGGCGATGCAGCGGATGAAGATGTACGATTCTGTGTCACCACTTAATCAACTGGTGGAGCTGATGTTTGGCACTCTTTTAAAGGCGTAATTTTTTTTGCTCACATTCAAGACGACCGGTCATATTAAAAGGTGATACCATGGCCATCAAACGAGAACCTGAAAAGCATGCCAACCATGAACGCTGGCTGGTCTCCTACGGCGATTTTTTAACCCTGCTGTTTGCCGTCTTTGTCGCCATGTATGCCATGGGTCAGACCGACAAGAAAAAAGCTGAAGAGCTGACCCAGTCTCTGCGGGAATCATTCGGTTACTCAACCCAGGCCTCTGCAGGCCAAAAAGGTGTACTGCAATCCCATGATATCAAACCGATACCGGCCATCAAGCCTGAAATGGCAGTCATTCCAATCACCGACAGGATGCCTCCGGCCGGACCGCGGCAGGGGAACGTCGGTGGAGGAGCCGGTTCAAAACAGATGGCCGGAGAAAAGGAATTCCGTGAAATGGCCTCTGCGATAGAGGCCTATCTGGTCAAGCAGGGGTTCCAGAACAAGGTGGCGCTCTCAATTACTCAGCGGGGGCTGGTGATCAGCTTGAAAGAGGCTGGTTTCTTTGATTCAGGCAGCGCAAAACTAAAGCAGGCATCCGTAGCCACGTTACAAGGCATTGCAGAGGGGCTTCAGCAGTATGCAAACCGGTTTCGGGTTGAAGGTCACACCGACTCAGTACCGATCAGATCATCTGAATTCCGTTCAAACTGGGAGCTTTCAACGGCACGGGCTACCAATGTGATCCATTTTCTGGTTGAGTCAGCAGGCTTGAGCCCAAATGTGTTATCTGCAGTCGGCTATGGTGAGTACCAGCCGCTTGTCGCTAATGACACACCGGAACAGCGGGCAAAGAACCGGCGGGTTGATATTGTGGTGTTGGCTGCAGAGGCTGCAGTGGGAGAGGCCAGGTCGGAAACGCGAACCTCGCACTGAAAAGCTGCTAGTTATTGAGCCCTTTCATACGAGGCCATCTGTCGTAATTGAAGGTTTTCAGTAAACC
>DKFG01000188.1 GCA_002452325.1 Geobacter sp. UBA6802 | reverse complement strand
AGTTATTAACCGGACAGTAGTGATTTTAAATCTTAAAGGCTGGATCCCCTAGAGCATCATTCGGGGATGACAGATATTTTTGCAAGCTCTGCCGCTTATGCTGAATAGTTACAAACTTCATAGCAAGTGAGTTCAACAATTAGCACACTTACAAAAAAGATTGAATCCCCTTGTGTCAGCCTGATGGGATATGACTTACCGCCGCGCCTTGCCGCAGATATGCTCTATGCCAAGTCTAAAGACCTTGGTTTTTGCCCTATCAGAGGAAATATAACGCAGGCCTTCCTGCATACGGTCATTCATGTACTTTGCCACCAGCCCTGCCAGACAGCGCTGCTTTTCATCGTCCAACGCCTCGGACACCTGACCGGAGACAATCACACTTTCATACCGGGTAGAAAACTTGTCCGGCAGCACTTCAGTTGCCCCCACCACACAGAATGAGGCACGGCTGTTGACCGCCAGTAGCGCCAGCTTGCGGCCTTCAAGGGCGCAGTGAAAGTAGATGGCGTTATCCAACACGCAGTAGCTAAGCGGCAGACCATAGGGTTCATTATCAGCACCACAGAGGGACAGTACGCCATATTCACCCCGCTCCAACAGCTCTCTGGCTTCAGATTCAGGCATACCGCGATCTTTGCGGCGTAGTTCATGCTGCATGGGATAACTCCTTTTTTATCGGGGACTTTCACCCGCTATCTCTCGCCGGTTTTAACCGGCGCACCAAGGGCTGACTGCCCCCTGACTTTTTGTTTAACGTTCAAACCAATAGAAGACCGTTCTTGTCTTAAGTTCGGACGTCCGAAATTTCGGCATAACTAACTGATATACAGGAAATAACACCTGAAAAACGCCCAAATATTTTGGCCAACTGTCCCGGTGATTTCCCAAATGGAACATGTATTCAGCACTATTCTTACCAAGCCTTCCCGTCATCATGACACCCATACCGCAGATAGCCGACACAACTTTCTATGTGTATCCTCAGAGCGGCCCTTTTCAGGTACACAGCAGAAGGGTAAGGGATCAACAGCTGCTCCTGTGAAGGATGCGCGGCCTGTCCATCAGCAGCAGAAACAGCAGCATGGTCAGCAGCGCAACAACACCGGCAACGGCAAAGCCGGTGGGGTAATCCACCCACTTGAAGGCGATCCCCATGGCAGTGGAACCGGTCATCAGCCCCAGGTAGATACAGCTGTTATACATCCCCATAGCCAACCCCCGCTGCGCCGTGGGGACCTGTTCAACGATCAGCGCGCTGATGGCGGTAAAGGTGAAGGCCATACCAACACCCATTCCAATTGCATAGACCACCATCCAAAACAACTGCGTGGCCTGCCCCAGGGCAGGCAGGGCAAGGGCCAGGCAGAACAGACCGGCTGCAACCAGCAGACGGCGGTCAAGCCGGTCGGCAAGCATACCGATCGGCACCCGCCCCACCACGTTGGTAATGGCCTGGGCAGCAAACACCAACCCCACCTGGGCAGGATCAAGGCCGTGGGATGCAGCAAAAAGCGGCAGAAAGGTAATAAACAGGCCAAAGCCGATACAGCTGCCAGCGGTTGCCAGCAGACAGGCACGCAGAGGACGATTGTGCAGCAGGGTCAGACTGGCAGCCAGGGCAACGTGCAGTTCAGTCTTGTGGCGGGGAGCGGTGCGGGGCAGCGTTAACAGCGCAAGCAGTGCCATGGTTGCCAGCATAGCACCGGAAACCCAAAAGACATTGCGGAGGCCGACCGTCTTGGCCAGATAACCGCCGGATGCAGGCCCCAGGGTCATGGCAACATAAATGGCGGTGGTGTACCAGCCATAGGCCCGACCAAGCCGATCAGGCGGTACAATATCTGCCACCAGCGAGAGCATGGCAGGGGCAAAGGCTGCCAGTCCGGCCCCAAACAGCAGATAGGCTGCTGCCATCTGGAGCGGTGTTGAACACTGGGTTACCAGCAGCGATGAAACAGCGGTTGCCAGAATGCCGCCGATCACCGGCTTGGTTCGGCCAATTCGATCCACCAGCAGACCGGCCGGGATGGACAAAACACCTGCCGTCACCATAAAGGCGCCGTTGATCAGCCCCACCTGGGCCGGACCTGCCCCCAGCGTTGCCGCAAACAACGGCAATACCGGCATACGCAGGTACGAACTGAAAAAGGTGGCTGCCCCGATCAGACAGAGCACCAGAAACGGAGCCCTGCCATAGCCTGCTTCAGTCATAAACGCGATTACCGGTTCAAAAACGCCATCATGTAGGCTGGATAGCGTTCACCACTGGCAGCGCCTCTGGGCAGGACCGCAGCAATGGCGGCCATCTCATCTGCGCTGATCCGAACAGACCCGGCAGCAATATTCTCCTCAAGGTACTTCCTGCGCTTGGTGCCGGGAATCGGCACGATAGCATCCCCCTGGGCCAGCACCCAGGCCAACGCCAACTGACCAGGCGTAATCCCCTTGCCTGTTGCAATGGCCTTGATTTTCTCCACCAGATCAAGGTTCTTCTGAAAGTTCTCACCCATAAAACGGGGCGAATTGCGGCGGTAATCATCAGCAGCAAAATCATCCGGGCTTTTCAACTGCCCGGTCAAAAAGCCACGCCCAAGCGGGCTGTAGGCCACCAGACCAATCCCCAGTTCTCGCAGAGTTGGCAGCACCTCATCTTCAAGATCACGGCTCCAGAGCGAATACTCATTCTGCAAGACCGAGATCGGATGTACGGCATTGGCGCGTCTGATGGTCTGCACACCTGCCTCTGAAAGCCCCAGATAGCGGACTTTGCCAGCCTTGACCAGCTCTGCCATGGCACCCACGGTCTCCTCAATCGGTACCTCGGCATCCACCCGATGCTGATAATAGAGGTCAATGCAGTCAATCCCCAACCGCTTTAACGACGCTTCGCAGGCTGATTTGACATACTCCGGCTTGCCGCTGATACCGGTAATCGGTGCCCAGCCACCGTCGGCAGCTGCCTGGGCGCTGCGTAAAAGACCAAATTTGGTGGCAATGACCACCTTGTCCCGCTTGCCCTTGATCGCCTTACCGATCAGCTCTTCATTGGTAAACGGGCCGTAGGCGTCCGAGGTGTCCAGAAATTTCACTCCCAACTCCAGTGCCCGATGGATGGTGGCAATCGACTCTGCCTCATCACGCTCGCCGTAAAAGTCTGACATCCCCATGCAGCCCAGGCCCTGAGCTGAAACCGTTAATCCCTGTGTGCCGAGTTTTCTTTGTTCCATGTTTATGCTCCTTCTTACCTGAGATGCTGGCAGATACATACGATGCTTATGTTGCAAGCCTTTTAACGACAGACGACTATCAATTCAATTTCCCGGCCTTATCACGCTCCATAAAAACTTCTTTTGCTGCAAAAGTGCCATTCAGAGCCGCCGGGAACCCTGCATAGACTGCCATCTGAGTCATAATCTCAATAACCTCTTGTCTTGTACAGCCAACATTAAGTGCTCCATGGATATGAACTTTAAGCTGTGGCTGTGCGTTCCCCAATACGGTTAATGCGGCTACCGTCACAATTTCGCGTTCTTTAAGTGTTAGTATTCCGCGTGAATACACATCACCAAAAGGAAACTCAATGGTATAACGTGCAAGGTCAGGGGCAACATCTCCCAGCGCCTCAATGACTCGCTCTCCAGCCTGACCATCTATTTCTTTGAGTTTTTCCCACCCTCTTGTGTAACGACCTGACTCCATAGGTCCTTCTATGGTGGCTAAGCTCATATTTTGGTTTGAAGGCCCGCTGGCACAACCAGAAATGATCAATAGTAGTACAACTCCAATAAAACCCTTCATAAAGAACACTCCTGACTTAATCAGTGTCTGCTATGTGGACACTTTCCAGCCCGGCACGCACCTTGTTCAAGAGCGCCTGCAACTGCGCCCGCTCTGTTGGATCAAGCATGGACATGATACCGCTCATTCGCCGGTAGTGCGGCGGCAGGATCTGATCCAGCAACGTCTGGCCGGTTTGGGTAATCTCCACCACAAAGGCGCGACGGTCCTGCTGATCAGCTTCTCGGGTAATCAGCCCGGCATTCAGCAGACCATCCACCACACCGGTCATGGTGGCGCAGGAAACACCGGTCCCCTCTGCCAGTTGCGACACCTTTAGTCCGTCGGGATTCCGCATCAGCAGAATCAGGACAAAAAACTTACGTTGTGAAAGGTTGTAACGGGCAAGAAACTGGTCCAGATCAGCCATACAATCGCCGGAAACCCGCATCAGGGAAAGCCAGGCCTCAAAAGCAGGGATCTCCAGCATCGGGTAGCGTTGCGACAGTTTAGTAATGGTGGTGCTGTCAGGAAGGTCCAGAATATCGAACATGCAATGTCCTTGCATCGTTTTATTAGTAGCCTTATATTTAGCTGGCTAAATAAATTTGTCAAGCATAGAGTGCCTTATCCTTATGTTTCGCTTTGTTTCATTTGCCTTGGCGACTAAACCGCAACCTCAAGCCTAAACCCGTCGTAATGCAATCTGGGGGCTTTGTTTTTGCCATGTTTTTCCATTTCAATCAGATCCATATCCAGAAGTATTTTTACATCTTCAGATATATTTTTCATATCACGGTGCGTGATAGCAGCCAGCTCTTTGATAGATTCAGGCTGATTTTCACGAATGACTTTAAGCAGGGCAAAGCGCTGTGGGGTCATGGCCTTGCGGAATGCCTCAAAGCTGGTGAACGTGTATTGCGGCTCTTCAGGCTTAACATTTTCTCCTTCTATTGCTGCATCACAGACTGCGGCAAATTCATCCATTGTCCGTTCATGTGATTTAATTGTTATGGTTTTAAAGGTCGCTTTCATTGTCGTCTCCTTCAAGGTAACGGCTGACATCAGCGTTAAAGTCTTTTACAAGCTGCGCCATGCTGATAAAGGAATATGGCTTTTCAAGGCCTGCAAAATGCCGATGGTCGCCTTTGCCGCGTTCGTTGTCATATCCTATAACTCTGACACCATTTACGATGTAGACCACGGAGTATTTAAGCCCGTGCGGGGTGTGCTCGCTTACGGGTACGATCCAGGCTTTCAGCTCTGTGATGTGGCCATCTTCATTCCGCTCTTTCCGGTGTGCAAGTAACTTTGCTTTCATAGTTGGCATGTTAAGCCAATCGTTTCATGGTGTCAATATTTGAAATGGTGTAAAAAACCAATTGAAGTCAAGAGCAACCTTTCGTATTTGGTTCAACAGAATATTCACATAAGGGCAATCTAAGGGGTCAGGTCTTGAAAAGTTAGTTTCTTATGTTTCAAGACCTGACCCCATAGGCTTGGGTGGAATGATGGGTTGGGGGGGCGGCGTCAGTTACAGCCACAGACGGAACTGTCTTGAGTAACGACAGCATTTCCTTCAGTACGATGCCCATCGCGTTTCCACCAGTCGAGCCCACCCATCAACTCTTTGACACGGAACCCCAGTTTCGTCATGTTTAAGGCTCCCTTGGTCGAGGCATTGCAACCGATACCGTCGCAGTACGTGACTATGAGAGCGTTTCGGTCCAGGGCAACCGTCGTTGTATCGCTCATAGTGCGGTGAGGAAAAGACATTGCGCCGGGGATATGCTCGGTAGCAAATGCTTCGGATGAGCGTGCATCGATGACGATGACATTCTCTCCATTCTCAACCGCAACCTTCAAGTCCCATGAATCTATTTCGTAAGCGAGCTTGTTCTAGTAGTGCCGCAATTGGTCAGCGTCCATCGTTGTCTCCAATACATGAGCAGATTGGTGAAGGCGGGCTTTGGGGGTCCTCTAAGGGGTCAGAGCTGCTCTGCCCTTGCGCGTCGCTAGCGATCCAGCTGTATTCGTAACCAGGGACTATCCGGCAGACCCTTTCACCCGCCAGAACAGCTCATACAGCGGCTGTAACTGCTTAAACCCCTTACCCAGCTCATCGCACAGCTCCGCTGAGAACAACTGCCCGCCGGCCTCCCGGTTGCAGACCAGATAGATATTTTTACGCCGGTGCCATGCCTGGAGGTCATCGGACAGGGTCGGGTTCAGCAGCCGTTTGTAGCAGTCACCTTCCACCGCAAAGACCGGTTGTTTCCCCAGGCAGGTCACCGCCTTTTTGAAGGCAACCGGTTGTGCCTCTATGAAATGGCGCAGGTTGTCCATGGCTTCCCGTGAGGCGCTGTAAAAACCCATGCCGTAGCGGTAACTGTCGGCAGTGATTTCGAAGAAAAAGCAGGGGGCGGTCTTCCAGTCGGGGCTGTAACGTTTGAAGGTGATCCAGAGGCAGGTCTTGTAGGGCGATTTGTTACGGGAAAAACGGGTGTCGCGGTAGATGCGGGAGATGGTCTTGTCCACTGCCGGAATGGTGATCAGTGCGGGATCAAGGGCCAGCATGGTGTCGGCCAGTTTACCGACCAGCAACTTAAGGGGTTCCAGCAGCAGCTCCTGATACTCGTCGCGATGGGCTTCAAACCAGGTCTTGTTGTTGTTGACCGCCAGCCGCTCGAAAAATACCGGCACCAGCGGTGAAAATCCGTTAAACCGGTCAGCCATCCAAACCTCCAGACAGGATCAGCACTGACCTCTCAATACTACCGCACAAATCCGGCTGGATTAAAGGGGGGTACCGGACCGGTACCGCGGCTGATGCTGGTGTTGTGGCGCTGCATGGCGGTCAGCAGCCGTGTGACGTCATTGGGCAGCAAGATCCGCTCCTGCACAAAATATCCGCCCAGACGAGGCTGGCTGTGGTGCTGGTGGCGCACCAGAAACGAGGCCTGTTTTTCCGTCAGCAGTCCCAGTGATACGGCCCGTTCACCAAACATGCCCGGCAGTTCTGTGGCTGCGCGGATCGCCTGGATGTCTTTGTCACTCAGCCAGCCCCAAGCCTTGGCGATCTCACCGTAGGCCGGCCTCTGATCACGCTGCCAGCGCATGGCGCGGACGAGGTCTTGCCAGGAGACCTCACCGGCAAAGTAGAGAAACTGACCAAACTTCAACTTATAGGTGGGAAACACGCCGGTGTAATAGCGCTCATGCTCTTTTTTGTTAATTTTTTCAACAACCGGGCGGACGGGTTTGACAATGGTGGGCCGGGGGTAGACCGTACTGGTGGCGGTTGGCCGGGGCTGGGCAGTCGGTGCAGCTGGCTTCTGGGCCGTCTGCAGATGCTCAATCAGGATATCGCGTGCAGAGACCAGAGAACTGACTGCCTCACCACTGTGGTGAACGGCAGAGCGGGCCGAATCCGGATGCAGCAGGCGCACCCGCCGCCGGAAGGCCGACTTCACTTCGGCAGGGGTCACCCGCCGCAGGTCGGCAGCCCCCCCGAACAATATCCGTGCTGCATCAGATGGGTGCATAGCGTTTTTTCCCCTCTGCTTCATGAGCTCGCCATCAAACTGCCATGACAATAGCCGACATCAGCTGCTGATTCAATCACGAACTGCATGCTATCAAACTGACCCGCCCGGTAGTCGGCCTGTGCTATACTAACGGCCACACTCAGGAGAAATAGTACGGTGGTGCCCGACCTGATGGACCGGCTGGGCGTTGCGCCACCTGGAGCTGTTTCCGGTGGAGATCAACGGCGCCAGCTACGAGGAACTGCTGCGGCGCTGTCTGCTGGCAGACCATCCAGAGCAAGAGCTGCTGATCTACCGCTATCTGCTGTTGGAGGCTGAACAGGGCAAGAGGATTGACGGGATGCTGGCCCACTCGGTAGTGGCGTCGGCTTGGAAGCTGTCCCAACAGGTGGGACGTGAGGCCCACCGCTATCTGGGCTTTGTGCAGTTTCAGCAGCTCTGGCGCAACTATTTTCAGACCTTAGCCGTTCCTGAGCGGAAGAACCTGAAACTACAACAGGGCAAGGTGCCGCTGAAGGCACGGGGTTTTCTGACGGAGTTTGGGTAATGGCGCTCTTTATAGTATGATTATTACCGAGGCTTCCCTGAAAGGAAAATAGATCTATGAGTAAACTACCCAAATGCCCGGCCTGCAGTTCTGCTTACACCTATGAAGACGGCACCAACTTTATCTGCCCTGAGTGCGCCCATGAATGGCCGGTGGCTGCAGCAGAGGAAGCAGTTGCTGAACGTGTCGTGCGGGATGCCTTTGGCACCGAACTGAAAGATGGCGATAGCGTGACCGTCATCAAAGACCTGAAGGTCAAGGGAGCCTCTTCATCAGTCAAGGTAGGCACCAAGGTAAAAAACATCCGAATTGTGGATGGCGATCATGATATCGACTGTAGGATCGACGGATTTGGCGCCATGCAGCTTAAATCTGAGTTTGTGAAAAAGGCGTAATGACGCTTGAGGTGACAAACGGCAACTGGCTGGCCAGTTGCCATATTCTCTCAGCAATTGGCAAACTCCCGCATCCGTTCCCGCAACGCAGCAACCGCCTCCGGGGATGGGGTGCTGTTGCCGAGCCCCTTTAGCCAGAAACGGTCAAAAATTCGCTTCTGTTTGGTTTCCACCAGTATCTCGGCCGGAAATAATGAAAACAGACTGAAGGTGTTGAGCAGTGACGACAGGACGCCCAACCGGTCAGGGCCGCTGGCCTCAACATAGAGGCTGCCGTCACAGCGATTTGAACGTTCCAGCTGATAATCATCCAGCACCAGCGGGTCTGACAATGCCTGCACCGTGGCCGGAGCCTTGCTGAGCGCCTGGTAGTCAACCGCATCAGCAACCACGTTGGCCAGACTGAAATCAAGATCAAGACGGGCCTGCCAGTTTCTGCCGCTACCGCGCAGTGCCTCAACCCGCATGATATTGATTCGCTTCTCTGTCAGTCCGTGGCTCAGGCCACAGACCCACCCTGGATCAAACCGTCCTTCCATACTCAGCTGGTACTGCTGCACCCCCAGGTAACGGAGGGCGTTTGCTGCTGGCGATAGTGGCAGAGCTGCCTCTTTTGTACGCATAATACCTGCCTCCTGACCTTTTGAGTCCTCATTCTGTCCCGCGTACCTGCTTCTATTCATCAGCCATGCCAAAGATGATCTCTCCAGTGGCAACAACCTTGCATTACACAAAAGAGTCAGACACAAGAAGGAGGACCTCATGCGCGCAACCGGCAGCAGCACCGTAACCATCAGCTACATCGGCACCCTTGATACTGGCTGTATCTTCGACAGCACCGAAGCGCAGGGGCCACTGACCGTTACCCTGGGCAACAACCAGGTGTTTGCGGCTCTGGAGGCCGCGATCATTGGTATGGCAGCAGGCGAGACCAAAAATATCCTGATCCCGGCAGCTGATGCCTACGGGCCACGTCTGGATGCCAACATCCTGAAGGTGAAGCGGGATCTGTTCCCGGCAGAACGGGATCTGCGGGTGGGTGGAAAGCTGCAACTGCAGTTCAAGGGAGGGGTAGAGCGGGTGATGATGATTGCTGAGGTAGACGATCAGGTGGTGACACTGAACGGCAATCACCCCCTGGCCGGGCTGGACCTGACCTTTGCCCTGCGGCTGGATGCGATCCAGTGCATGGACGGAAGTAACGCGGAGTGACGATCTTAAGCCGACTGGTAGAACACCCGCCCGGTTTCCATCCACGGAATCATCTCCGTTGCACCGCTGGCAAAGCGTTGATCACCGCCGTAGATCAGCCATGACTGCTGTTGCGGGTTGCCGCTTAATTGTGACCATTTTTTTCATATGGCGATAACAGTGGTTTTACTCAATTGCTCCGTTGCTCCGTGTTTCAAATGCTTTTTACAGGATTAATCCCGCCAGCTAAGGCCGTGCTCCTCGCAGCACTCCCGGGCAATCTCTTTATAGGCCTCAGTGTAACCGACGATACAGGCAAAATGATCATCACTTTCCGGTTCCATGAACAGTTCCGGCGCTTGTTTCTTTGATGGTTTTTTGGCCATATTGCACCCTTTCAAACTATGGTGTCCGGCAATTGCTCACCATGCATCCTACCGTATCGCCCCCAACGGGCATCTATTACGGCAGGCGCCACAGTAGATGCATTCTGTATCCCGCACACTGTTGTCTGCTGCAATGGCAGCCATCACGTCAACCTCCATCGGACAGACCTTGTTGCAGACACCACACTGCACACAAGCCGTTGCAGTTGGCCGAATCCGCATACGGCTGAATGTTGTGGGAACCTTCATCACCAGGGATACCGGGCATCCGTAGCTGTTTTTGTATGTAATCAGTATACTCTGTAATATTGCACCGGTGACGAAACATTCAAATTCCATTGTAGGGGCCCTGCTTGCCGCGCCCCGATTGGGCGGAGCAAGCGTCGCCCCTACCATTCCTATGTTTTAGCATCGGATCAATAGCATGACAACAATTGGAATATCCAGGAACAGAGACGCTCCATAACGACATATCCTGTCACGGAGATATGGTATGCTGCTGTAACTTGATTTTTCAGGAGATCTTCTGTGGCAACCGATCTGACGGAAAAACTGAAAATACTGGCAGACGGTGCAAAGTACGATGTCTCCTGCTCCTCAAGCGGCAGTTCCCGCGCCAACAACGGCGGCATCGGTAACGCCGCTTCCAGCGGTATCTGCCATAGCTGGACCAGCGATGGCCGCTGCGTCTCCCTGCTCAAAATCCTGATGACCAACCGCTGCATTTACGACTGCGCCTACTGCGTCAACCGCAGCAGCAACGACACCCAACGAGTAGCCCTGACCCCGCAAGAGGTGGCAGAGCTGACCATCGGCTTCTACCGCCGCAACTACATTGAAGGGCTGTTCTTAAGCACCGGCGTGGTGCGTTCGCCGGACTACACCATGGAACTGCTGATTCAGGCGGTGCGCACCCTGCGTAGCGAGTACCGCTTCAACGGCTACATCCATCTTAAGTTGGTGCCTGGGGCTGATCCGCTGCTGGTGCAGCAGGCCGGTCTCTGGGCCGACCGGGTCAGCGTCAACCTGGAACTGCCCACACGGGAAAGCCTGCTTCTTCTGGCGCCGGACAAAAGCCGCGACGCGGTTGTGGGGCCGATGCGCCAGGTAAGCAGCCTGATCGTCAGCAACCGGGCCGAACGCAAGCAATCCCGCAAGGCGCCCCGCTTTGCCCCAGCCGGGCAGAGCACCCAGTTGATCGTGGGGGCCACCCCGGACACCGACCGCCAGATCGTCACTCTTTCGGAACAGTTGTATCAACGGCTGGAGCTGAAACGGGTCTACTATTCCGCCTTCATTCCCACCGTGGCTGACAGTCGCCTGCCTGCCCGTCCCGAAACACCGCTGCGGCGTGAACATCGCCTGTATCAGGCTGACTGGCTACTGCGATACTACGGTTTCTCCGCCCATGAACTGCTGGATGAGGCCAGCCCCAATCTGGACAGTGAGCTTGATCCCAAGACCGGCTGGGCGTTGCGCCACCTGGAGCTGTTTCCGGTGGAGATCAACGGCGCCAGCTACGAGGAACTGCTGCGGGTGCCAGGAATCGGCGTCCGCTCGGCCCAACGGATCATTCAGACACGACGGCAGGGACATCTGGGAATTGACGATCTGACCAGACTGGGGATTGTCATGAAGCGCGCCCGCTACTTCATCACGGCCCGTGGGCAGTATGTCGGGGAGAGCGGGCTTGAGAGCAGCAGTCTGCGCAGCAGGCTGGTGGATGCACCGAAGCAGAGATGTCCTGTCCAGCTGAGTCTTGATCTGGAACAGCCGGTAGTTGACGAAACCGCCAGCCTGATTACGGGGGAGCTGTGATGTCCTGTTGCTACAGCTACGATGGCACCCTGGCCGGTCTACTGACACTGTACGCCCGGCTGTTGCCGGAACGGGTCGCCGTGGAGCGAATCAGTGCCGTCCTGCTTGATCAGCAGAGCCTGTTCAGCAGCGAGATCTGCATTGTAACAGAGCTGACCGTGGCAGAGGCGTTCTGGCAGCGCCTCAATAGCCGCCTCTCCGACAACTCCCTCAAACTGCTGCGGCGCTGTCTGCTGGCAGACCATCCAGAGCAAGAGCTGCTGATCTACCGCTATCTTCTGTTGGAGGCTGAACAGGGCCAGAGGATTGACGGGATGCTGGCCCACCCGGTAGTGGCGTCGGCTTGGAAGCTGACCCAACAGGTGGGGCGTGAGGCCCACCGCTATCTGGGCTTTGTGCGGTTTCAGCAGCTGCAGGGAGGGATCTACTACGCAACCATTACGCCTGATCACCGGATACTGCTGCTGATCGGGTCACACTTTGCCCAGCGTTTCAGTGATCAGCAGTGGATCATCCATGATCAGCGCCACGGTGAAGGGATTGTCTATGATTGCAGCAGCAAGGAGTGGCTGCTGCTACCGATGAACCAAGAGAGCCAGCCGGAGATTACGCCACAGGAAGAGCAGTTTCAGCAGC
Organism: Geobacter sp. UBA6802; assembly: GCA_002452325.1. Classification (GTDB taxonomy): domain Bacteria; phylum Desulfobacterota; class Desulfuromonadia; order Geobacterales; family Pseudopelobacteraceae; genus Trichlorobacter. The sequence continues at coordinate 5,333 of DKFG01000188.1, read as the reverse complement.
TCTGGCGCAACTATTTTCAGACCTTAGCCGTTCCTGAGCGGAAGAACCTGAAACTACAACAGGGCAAGGTGCCACTGAAGGTCAGGGCCTGTTTAACTGAATTTGGTGGAACGATCTGACTACGGCGTAAGGGTGGCGTTCATGTAGGCGCTCAGATCATAACTTGCCGGAATTGAACCGCAATACAGGCTGAGTTTGTATTTTTCACAGTACATGTGGCGCTGCAGCTTATCGCCAGTCACAACGTCCTTGATGCTGTACTGAATCCAGAGCCCCTGGCCATCAATAAAATCCTGTGCCTTTAACAGCGTTCTGCCTGGAAATACGCCATCAGCATCAGCAGTGGTCATGATGTTGTGTCCCGTAACAAAGGGGGTTGGATGATAGCGTATCACCCCGGCTGTCTTGCTCTCAATCGAAATCTCAGAAAAGACATGCTTCTTGCCCAGCTGTTTCCGTTTCTCCTTCATCTTGGCGATAGCTGCGCCATTGTTGTCACAACTGGCTGCAACAATCTCATGCACTGCTGCCATGATCGTGGCATAGGCTGGTGGAAGGGCGGCATCGGTGGGTGACCCAAGACAGACACAGGCGGGCAGGGCTATAAAACGTAAAAATGATTTTCTCATGGAATAGTGTCAAGTCCTGCGAGTTACCACGTACGATTACCCGACTCCTTCTATCGCGATCTGCTTGATTGCTGTTCCATACTACGTCAGTAGTATCAGCTCTGTCCAGCATGGTAGCCTCTGCCCCAGATCCAGCGACAGCCAATTGGAAAATAGCGCCAGTATCCCTTTGGTTACAAGTGCCGCAATGCCTTGTGCTTTGCGACCAAAGCGATCGAGCAGCAATCCGGCCGGAATGCGCAGATAAGAGCTGAAGACGGTGGCAAATCCAATCAGGCTGAGCAGCCAAAAAGGATCAATGCTGCGCGCGTCAGATCCCATGGCTGATGGTCAACAGGTGCACACGTCCAGCAGCAGGGCCGGATAGCAGCTTGTTTTCGCTGTTGTCGGCAATAAGCGCTGGAGCAGTATGTCTTGTTTCAGGATTAGATTGCGTAATGGGCAAAGGCTTTAACCACCTTGCCGTCCGGTCCAAACAGGAACACCTCGGCAGCCAGCCGATCCAGTGCGCCGCGATAGTAGAGGGTAATGCTGTTGACCCCGGCAAGCACGCTGATCAATTCAAACTGCAGATCCGGCAGCATCTGCAAGGCCTGGCTCCAGTAGGCGCCCACCGCCTGCTTGCCCTGCAGCATACCGGATGGCTCCCCCACAATCTGGGCGATCACCGGCGAGTGCATCACAAAATCATCGGCATAGTGGACAAGCACCTGCTCCAGATCATGGTTGTTCCAGGCTTCGTTCCATGCATTGGCAAAGCTGTGTGCAAAGGCCTGATCAATCATTGCTGCCCTCCGTAGTGTTACAGAATTCCCTTCAGCTTCAACGCCTCCAGCACCATCTGCTGTGCCCTCTGTCGGCCATATTCAGGCTTTACTCATGGCATGAACGGCAGGCTACTTTAGCATCCATGACGCCTTGCTTTCCAGACGTTTACCATCTTCAAGGGTAGCCTGAGTCAAGCTGCCAACTTCAGCCTGGATGCAGATGAAGTACAGGTCATCATCCCCGGCCTTCCAGCCCCGTTCACCATCTGGTGCAACCCGGATCAGGCTGCCTTCCTGCACCGGAAATTCATCGCCATCCACATAGAACATACCGCTGCCCCGCAGCACGATGTACAGCTCTTCGTTCTTTTTATGGTTGTGGATAAACGGCATGAATTTGCCAGCTGGCAGGCGGTTGAGGGAGACCTCACAACCGGTCAGCCCCAGTTCCTTGCCGATGAAATACTTGCCGTGAAAGCCCATGAAATCCTTGTTCAGTAGCTCTTCAAACGACCCGATATGTTCTGCACTGTAGTTGGTTTTTTGTGTGGTCATGGCGGTTCTCCTCTTCAATTTATGAGCAAAGGGTACGTGCTGCCTCAGCCGCCTGCTGCAGGGCCGAATCAGGCACACAGTCGTTGCCATTACTTGGCCCGATGCCGCAGGCCCGGACCAGGGTGATCTCGTTGAATCCCATCCATTTCAGGAACTGTTCGTAACGGGGATAGACATCCGCAAAAAGCGCCTCGTCAGGGTGACCCTGGGTCAGGACAAAGACAAGTTTCTTGGGAGAAAGGCGGCTTGGTTGCGGGGCAGTCAGGTAGTTGGGCACCAGATAGGAAAAGGTGCGATCGATAAACCCTTTCAACTGGGCCGTGATATCTCCGTAATAGACCGGCGTGGCCAGGACCACGGCGTCTGCATCCTGTACTGCGGCCAGAACTTCTGTCAGGTCATCATTCAGCACGCAATCTTCACGTCCGGTTTTACAGGCATAGCAGGCCTGACAGCCGCGATAGGTCAGGCGGTTCAGTTCAAAGGTCTGGGTTTCTGCACCCAGACCGGAAGCGGTCTTTAGCAGGTGATTGGCAATGGTGGCGCTGTTGCCGGTGCTTCTGGGGCTACCCAACAGACTGACGATCTTCATGGTGATTCCTCCGGTGTAATGGTTTTACCGATTTCCCAGGCGGTGCCCAGATAGTCTCCCAGGCCAAAGTAGCGACGGTGGGCCGCATCCCAGATAAACGGCTTGACCTTGGTGATGTCCGGGTATCCCTTTGCGCCGATCACGGTTTCTTCTGCCTTGATATCCACAATCTCCCCCACAAACTGGGTATGCAGGCCGATCTCCAGGGTGTGCAGCAGGCGGCATTCGATCACCAGTGGCGCTTCGCCCACATAGGGGGCATCCACCAGCTCACTACGCACCGGAGTCCAGTTGCAGGCAGCAAACTTGTCCGCATCCCGGCCCGATACGATGCCGCAGAAATCAGCCTGCGCCACCTGCTCTGCCGACGGGATGCTGATTGTAAAGGCCTTGCGGGCCTCAATGGCCGCGTAGCTGTGGGTGGCCTTACGCAGCGAAACCGTGACACAGGGCGGGGTGGAACAGCAGATGCCTCCCCAGGCAATGGTCATGATATTAGGCTTGTTGTCGGCATCGTGGGTTCCCACCAGCCAGACCGGGGTCGGCATGGCCAGGGTTTTTGCTCCAACTGACTGTTTCATCTGTCCCTCCTTGGGCATTGTGATCTGATCATTAGACCGGTCGTCTAGCAACCGACTAAATTTTTTTAGCGCAACGTCACTTTAAACAGCACTTCGATAAAATCCTGCAACGGTTGCGGCGACTTCATCACCTTGGCCCGCAGAATCGCCCCCTCCCAACCGGACAGGATAAACGAGGCCATTGCATCAGCATTAACACGGCTGTCCAGTTCTTGCGCAGTCTGCGCCTCCTGCAGGCAAGCGGCAAACAGCTGCTTCCAGGCATCGAAGATCTCATCCAGTCGGGCACGGAACCGCTCGTTCTGGTCTGCCATCTCCTGTCCCAGATTGCCGATCAAGCAGCCCCTGCTGCAATGGTTCTGGGTAAGCTGTGCCAGCGTCCGCTCCAGCAGCGCCCTGATTCTGCCCAGCGGTGTGCAGGTTTCATCAGTCAGCAAGGCGGTGATACGTGGACTGTAGAAGGCGGCAAACTGGTCGATTACTGCCAGACCAAACTCTTCCTTGCTCTTGAAGTAGTGGTAGAATGATCCCTTGGGAACTCCGGCCTCCTTCAACAGCAGGTCAATACCGGTGGCATTGTAGCCATGCCTGGAGATCAGCTCTGTACCGATCCTGATGATGTCACTGCGGGTGTCTTTCTTTTCCATGGAGGGGAAAATAGACTGATCGGTCTAGCGAGTCAATCTTTTTTTCTGGAGGGAAGGAGGTATACCTTTGCCCTGCGGTTGGATGCGGTAGCATAATCAACTCAACTGGCCGACAATGTTATTCGCCAATTGCCTGGCAGTTTGAACATATTCTGCTTGTTGGGAGCTGAATGCAGCCAGCAGTGTCTCTGTTTTTGCTTCCGTTACCGGGTCCCAGGCTGCCCAGGCACGGATGATCTGCTCGTTCACTTCCGGGTGAAACTGCAGCCCCCAGGCGTTGACGCCAATCCGGAAGGCCTGATGGGGACAGGCCGGGGATGACGCCAGCAGTACCGCGCGATCCGGCAGGTCAAAGCTGTCGTGGTGCCACTGGAAGGTGGTGAACTGCTCCTGCAGCCCCTTGAACAAAGGATCAGCATGCCCTTCTGCAGTCAGCTGCACCGGCTGGGTACCAAGCTCTTCCCAACGCCGTAAAACCACCTGCGCCCCCAGGGCTGCGGCCAACAGCTGCCCCCCCAGGCAGATCCCCAGATAAGGTTTATTGTGCTCTACGATCTCGCGAATCAGACGTTTCAGCCCGCACAGAAACGGATAACGGGCATCATCATTGGCCCCCATGGCACCGCCCAGCACGATCAACGCAGAGATATCAGCGATCTCCGGCAGCTGTCCGTCAAGGTACGGGTAATGCAGCTGGTACGGAACCGTCAGATGTTCAGCCAGATTGCCGGGCGGCACCTCAGGATCGTTCTGGATGATCTGCAGCATACTCACCGTTCCCTGTTAATCAGGCCGCAGGCACTCCCGTCCTGACCCCACCAGATAGTCAAACACCTCTTCACGGGTGGTCACAAAGCGAGGCATCTCATTCAGGATATCCTCCAGCAGGTGCAACAGCTCGCCATCAGTGGAACCCAATTCATCCATAACTGCCGACAGCATCGGCAGGACCTCGTACTGATCATCGCGGTTAAACGGCGCAGGGTCAGGCAGGCCGCTGAACTTGGGCTCATCACGGGTTTCAACATATTTGCGATATTTGAATTTCAGATCAAATGCCTTGACGATGAGCATGCAAGACCTCCATTCACAAAAAACTGAAAACAAAGGCAATAGCACGCGGAACAAGCCGGATTTGAGCGGATTAACGCTGATTTTAAATCCGTGCCAATCGGCTTAATCCGCGTCATCCGCGTGCTATTATCATGGCCTTTCGTATCATCAGTGCCCGCCGCAACCACCACTGCCGCAACCGCCGCCACAGCCGGTCTTTCTGAAGTCAGACGGTTTTGGCTTACCGCACAGCTGCAACGAGGCCTTGTCAATCTGCCAGCTGCCGCTGTTGTCCTGGCTACCGGTCAGCTCCTTGTTTTTCAGCATCATCAGGATACGTGTTTCTGTGGTTTCCAGATATGCCGCCGCCTCATTAATGCTTATCAACGTCCCTGCTGTACACATGGTTATTCCTCCTCAGGCAGCCTTCAGCAGTTCTGCCCCGTTAAGATACATGGCCACCAGCTCTCTGTCCTTCAGGTCGCGCTTGCGTCGCAATGCCTCATGCC
>DKFG01000224.1:15770-18312 GCA_002452325.1 Geobacter sp. UBA6802 | reverse complement strand
CCCCAACACCGGAGCCGACCCCAACCCAGAAACCGCCAACACCACCACCGGTACAGGAAAATATAAATCAGGTGGTAAACAGCTTAGAGCAAATGCCCACCACACCAACGGCACCGACCGGCCTGCAGCTGATTGCCCAGGCGCCTGCCGATGATTCACCGCCTCCTGACCAGTCGAATCAGGCCGGTGGTGGGGGCAACAATGCGGAAGATGAAAAAGACAAGGATAAGGATAAAGACAAGGATAAAGAAGGCCAGGGACAAAAGAAGGATGATGGAGGCAAAAAAGATGACAAGCCCAAGAAAAACTACTGCAATTAGTCTGCTGGTGTGCGGCTTGCTGCTTCTGGCCTCGGTTGCCCTGGCGGCACCGGCAGCGACAGTAACCCATCTTTCAGGTCCGCTGGTTGTCCGCACCGCATCCGGAACAGTCAAGACCCTGGCCATCGGATCAAAGGTGGAATCGGGCGATACGGTGGAGACCGCCAGACGGACCTACGCACGGCTGAAGTTTACCGATGGCAGCGAGGTGACCTTGAAGCCGAACACCCAGTTTAAGGTGGAGCAGTACGCCTACGATCAGGCAAAACCTAAAGAGGATGCGGGGTCGTTTAATCTGGTTAAGGGTGGGTTGCGGACCATTACCGGCCAGATAGGCAAGCGGGGGGTGCAGGACAGCTACCGGATGAAGACCCCCACCGCCACTATCGGCATCAGGGGCACCATCTATGATGCCAACTATTGCACCGGTGATTCCTGCGGTTCCATTCCGCCCGGCCTGTACTTGGCCGTAACTGACGGCACTGTGGTTATTACCAACAGCGAAGGGGTACAGACTACCATTCCGGTAGTGGCCGGACAGTATGTTTATGTGGCCAGCCCCACTACGCCGCCGGTGGTGCTGCCCAGCAAGCCTGATATTCCGTTTAACCCGCCGCCTTCAGTGGGTAGTGGTCCCCGTGGTTCGCAGGAATCAGCCGGTGGTCAGGGGGGCAGTACAAACTGCGAGATGCGCTGATGGAGCGGTGACTGCTTACCCCCTCCCCCGGCCCTCCCCCTCCTGAGGAGGGAGACAAGCAGATATTCCTCTTACCAGTGGGTATTCTTGGGAAGTTTGAAAAGCTGGTACTCCTCCCCCAGCGGGGGGGAGGCTGGGAGGGGGGAGTTTGAATAAGGTTTAGTTCTCGTTGCGGGCGTTGCGTGAGTACCTGCCGTGTTACGCGTCGCGGATCTGTCGATACAGCCGGATCAGGTCGCATGCCTCCTGCTCCGGACAGAATGTTGTGAGTGCCAGCTGTTGCGCAGCCCGACCGACGCGTTGTCGTTGGTCGGGCTGTTGTGCAAGGGTAACAACCAGCTGGCGCAGTTCTTCACCGCTGTTGTAGAGCCAGCCGGTCTCGCCATGTCGGATCAAGGAGCGATTGCCCGGTATATTGTTGGCAATCACCGGTCTCCCCAGCACCATCGCCTCCAGCAGGGCGTTGGCCATCCCCCCTTCAAAAACTGAGCAGTTCAGTATCAGATCGGCCGAGGCGTAACAGGATCCCATTGCCCGGTGGGGCACCTCTCCCAGCAGCCTGACCCAGGGAAGCCGGGCTGCCCTGGCGCTGATCATGGCAGCATAGCCAGGATCAATGACGCCGCCGACAATCCAGAGTTGCAGGTGTGGCAGCTGCAGCGCCAGCGGCGTAAGCTGCTCCAAGGCGGTTTCAATCCCTTTGACCGGACGCAGGGCTGCAGGCAGCAGGATCACCAGTGCGCTGTCGGTCCGGGTGCAGTGCGGCACGACCGGATGGGGTTCCACCCCCTGATGGATAATGGTTAGTTTAGCGGCAATATCGGGAAATGCGGCAACGGCTTGCTCGGCAATAAGGTCATCAAAGCAGGTGACTGCTTTGGCATCGTTTAAGGCCTGCAGGGTGTCGGCATGGTCCCGCAGGGCAGGGTCAAACAGGTCACTGCCGGTAAGGGTGATCAGGTAGGGGATGCCCAGTCTTGCAGCTGTTGCGCGGGCAAGGGGCCCGGCATAGTGGGCGTGAAAGGCGTGCAGCAGATCGGGCGGATCGTGCAGCAGCAGGTCCAGCTGCTGCTCCAGGTCGGCGGTATCAAGGGTTATCAGCTGTACCCGGCAGCCCTGCAGCTGTAGGTGTCTGGCTATCCGTTGGACGCTGGTGATGTTGCCCCGGGTGGGACCATGACTGAATGGACAAAAGAGTGCGCAAAACATGGGCACATTATGGCGGTTGATGCCGGTTCAATCAAGGGGGAAAAGCGCCTTGCCTGCCCCTTGCCCCTCTGGTATGCTGCTGTGCCATGAAGATCACCATCCTTGGCAGCGGTACCTCAACCGGGGTGCCGATGGTCGGCTGCAGCTGTCCGGTCTGTTGCTCCACCGACCAGCGGGACCGCCGCAGCCGTGCATCACTCTTGATCAGCCATGCTGGCAAGAACATTCTGGTGGACTGTTCGACCGACCTGCGCAGCCAGATGCTGCGGGAGGCGGTACAGCAGATCGATGCGGTGCTGTTTACCCATGCCCATGC
>DKFG01000224.1:13500-15763 GCA_002452325.1 Geobacter sp. UBA6802 | reverse complement strand
GCCACGCCTGCCCGGCCACCCTGGAGCGTCTGTTGCAGGGGTTCGGTTACATCTTTCACCGTGATGCGCAATCTACCCACCCCCCTCTGCTTGATCCCAACGCTATTGACGGGCCTTTTGAGCTGTTTGGCCTGCAGGTGGTGCCGGTGCCGTTGCAGCATGGCCCCGGCACCACCTGCGGTTACCGGATCGGACCGTTTGCCTACCTGACCGACTGCAACGGCATCTCTCCGGCCTCCCTTGACGCATTGCAGGGTGTTGCTACCGTGGTGATTGACGGCTTGCGCTGGACATCCCATGCTTCCCACTTCAATATAACCGGTGCTATTGATGCGGTCCGACCGTTACAGCCTGCCCGGACGATTCTGACCCATCTGACCCATGAGGTGCTGCATGCAGACGGTTGTCGCCTGCCGCATGGTGTTGAGTTTGCGTATGATGGTATGGTGATTGAGTTGTAGGGACAGGCAGGAGGTTCCATGCAGAAAGATATACGCCTTCATGGCCAACTGGCAAACGGTGTGGAGTATTTTGTGCTGGTGGCAGGCAGCGATGCCTACCAGCGCTATTTCTTTAACATTGTTCAGGAGGCTGACGAGCTGCGGGTCTTTTCTCCCGGCAACCAGTTTACGGTTGGCTCCCGGGGGATTCAGTTCGAGGGGAACGGCGGCCATTTCTGCGAGTATATGTTCGGAGTGGAGCAGCCGGCCTCCGACCTGACCAAGCCTGAGATCATCAACCGGCTGGTGATGAACGGCGCCTGCCTGGAAGGGAATGGCGGCGCCTTGCAGTTCAGTGAGCAGACCGGTGCCCAGCGCTCGTATACGGAGGTGTTTTTTGAAGGTAATGCAGTCTGTAACTATTTCTTTTTTGTGCATTCCCCACGGCTGCCCCGTAAGCTGACCGAACAGCAGCAAGAGCTGGTGCGGCTGCTGGGCAAGCCGCTGAAACGGACCGAGGCGGTGGGTGATGAACGGGATGACCTACTGGTGGATGAGCTCTACCCTCTGCTGCAGGATGCCGGGGCACAGCTGTTTCTGATCAAGTTAGTCCAGACGGGCCACAAGGCCTACCGTGATCTGTTTAAGACGCTCTACTTCAGATCTAAAAAAATCCCTGATGATGACTTTGCCCGCCTGATGCAGCTGGCGGCCAGCCACCAGATTGACCGCTACCAGCAGGAACGGATCCGGATTGATGTGATGTACCGCCATCCGCTGAACCGGCGGATTGTCGACGAATACCGCAGTATTCTGATCAACTGTACGGCCGCAGGGGAGATCAGTCGGCTGGAGAATGCCCGCCTGAATCGCCTTAAGGCGTTGTCGGTCCGCAACAAAATCCCCGGTGCCCTGTTCACTACCTTGGATGAACTGCTTAAAAAGGGGCATGACCTGCAGGTGGCAGATGATGAGGCCGATTGTATTGCCCAGACCCGGCAGATCCTGGAGGGGTTCTTCCTGAATCGGCAGGGGATCGACAGCTCGCTGGATCGGGATGACCTGCTGACACTGATCAAGGCCAAAAAATGGGCCATCACTACCCGGGATCACCACTTTGATCAGCTGATGCTTGATTTCAGCCGTGACTGCGACGAGAAGATCCGTGACGGCGCCGACCCGGCCCTGCTGGAAGGCTTTTCCTACATTATTACCTATCTTGATCGCCTTGACAGCACCCTTTCACTAATCGGCCAACTGGCCTTTATGGAAAACGTCAGGATCACCGAAGAGATGCTGCGTGGACTGCTGGAACACCGGGTTGCCTTTGAAAATCTGCAGCCCGGCTGCTTTGATGAGCTGTTTGTGCGGGAGCTGTTTGAAAACCCCTACCTGGGTAGGTTCGGCAGGATCAAGCTGCAGTTGCTGCAGGAAGGATTGCCTGCGGTGCACCATGAACAGCTGGGCGTTGAAGAGCTGCATACCCAGTTGCTGACGGTTGACCGTGAAGAACGGATGTTCCTGATGGTGCTTGAGCTGGTGCGGCACCGGATTCGCCATTTTTATTCCAGCTACGGGACCAGGGCCGAACAGGATGCGTTGTGGCGTGAAGTGCTTGAAGAGCTGAAGGCGCGTAAAAAGCTGGAGGTTGAGCTGCCGGAACAGCTCTTTAAAGATACCATTGCCGTGATCCAGAAAGAGGCGATGTATCTGCAGTCACTGCTGCCTACGATCATCGCAGAAAAAAACGGTGCCTTGCGGGAGGATTTTCTGCTGAATGCCGGGCTTGACCGGTTCTATGTGGAGGAGCTTGAGCGGGAGTA
>DKFG01000224.1:13197-13399 GCA_002452325.1 Geobacter sp. UBA6802 | reverse complement strand
CTGCCTTCATGCTCGTGTAGTTTCTTGAGGAAATCACCGAATTCCGTTGCCGATATGGGCCGTGAGAGGTAGTAGCCCTGCATGACGTCACAGTGGCGATGGGACATGAACCGCATCTGATCATCATGCTCAATCCCTTCAGCCACCACTGACAGCTTCATACTGTGGGCCAGGGCAATGATCGCCTCGGCAATGGTGGCGT
>DKFG01000224.1:160-13148 GCA_002452325.1 Geobacter sp. UBA6802 | reverse complement strand
GAGTAGCCGGTGCCGAAGTCATCAATAGAGAGGGTGATTCCCATCTGTTTGAGTTGCCGCAGCGTCAGAACCGCCTCGTCCGGGTTTTCCATCACCGCGCTCTCGGTCAGTTCCAGTTCCAGCAACGCCGGATCAAGGCCGGTTTCAGCCAGGATCTTATCGATCCGCAGCCCCAGGTTTTTCTGGCGGAACTGGCGGGCTGAAACATTGACCGCCATCCGCACGGGGGGATGCCCTTCCTGCTGCCAGGCCACGGCCTGACGACAGGCCGTCTCCAGCACCCACTCACCCAGCGGCACGATCAGGCCGGTCTCTTCGGCAATCGGAATAAAATGGGCCGGGGGGACGGTGCCCAGATCCGGGTGCCGCCAACGGACCAGCGCCTCAATACCGGCAATGCGACCGCTGGAGAGCTCCATCTGGGGCTGATAGGCCAGGAAAAACTCGTTCCGTTCCAGTGCCCGCCGCATGGTGCTTTCCAGCAACATCCGTTCCGTAGCCCGCATGTTCAGCTCTGGCGAGAAGAAGTGGCAGGTGTTGCGACCGGCCTCCTTAGCCTGGTACATGGCCATGTCGGCATTTTTGAGCAGCTCGTCGGCGTCGTGGCCATCGCGGGGGTAGAGCGAGATGCCGATGCTGGAGGTGGTGTAGACCTCTTGTTCGCAGATCCAGTACGGTTCGGCCAGCTGCTCCAGGATCTTCATCACCACAGAGCCAATGGCATGGTCGCTTTCCACCGCTGAGACCAAGACCACGAACTCGTCACCCCCCAGGCGCGCCACGGTGTCAGACGAGCGGACGCAGTTTTCAAGCCTGCCTGCCACCTGTTGCAGCAACTGATCGCCTGCGGCATGCCCCAAGGTGTCGTTGATAGACTTGAAGCGGTCCAGGTCGAGAAACAGGACTGCTACCCCCTGACCGTCGCGCTCCGAGCGGTTGATGGCCAGCTTCAGGCGGTCGTACAGCAGTGAGCGGTTGGGCAGGCCGGTGATCGGATCGTGGTAGGCCAGCTTGGTGATGGTCTGTTCAGCCTCTTTGCGGTCGGTGATGTCCCGGCCCATCCCTACAATCGCCTCGGCATGACCGGAATCACTACAGGTGCAGCGCAGGACCCAGCCGATCCAGCGGCTGCCGATGACTGTGGGGGAGAGGTACTCGCGGTAGTAGCTGTTTTCAGGGCAGGTGGCCGTTGGCAGCAGCTCTTCCTCCTCCGTCTGCCCAGATTGCAGGATGATCGGCAGCAGCGGCTGTCCCAGCAGCTGCTGTTCTGATCGCCCAAAGAGCTTGCAGAAAGAGGGGCTGACAAACAACAACCTGCCGGCCCGGTCACACTTGATCACCAGATCGGACTGGTTTTCCACCAGCATCCGATAGCGTTCCTCGCTTTCCTTCAGTTCGCTCTCTACCTGTATCCGTCTGCTGATATCAACAAAGCTCTCCAGCAGGTGTTCGCGGCCATCCAGCACAACCCGGCTGACGGTCTTGATGACCGAAAACCGGGAACCGTCGGCCCGTACCAGTTCCCGTTCGTCATTGATCAGCTCCTGGTGCAGATCGGTAACCGGGCAGCGCCCCTCTTCGTTGGGGCAGATGAAGCGGTGGCAGGAGCTGCCGATCAACTCTGCCCGGCTCCGCCCCAGACTATTGGCAGCTACGTCATTGGCATCCACGATCATGTGATTGAGGGGGTCAATGACCAGGATGCCGGTATGCACCGAGTTGACGATGGTCTTGAGCCGGTTTTCGGTCTCTCTGAGACTGCGCTCTGCCTGCAGGCGCTCCAGCTCGGCAGCGGCCCGCACCGCAAAGATCTGCAGCATGGAACCGGCCAAGTGGGCCTCTCTGATCGGACGGCGGCTGAAGACAGCCATGGGACCCAAGGTGCTGTTGTGGGAGCTGATCAGGGGGATACCGATGTAGCTTTCTACCCCCATCTCAAGGGCCAGGCGATCCAGGGGGAAACGGTCGAGCACCCCGCGCTGGTAGATGCGCAGGCCACTGGCCAGCACCTGCTCACAGGGGGTATTGGCCAGTGGAAAACTGAAGTTTTGCTGAATGGCGTTGTCGGCGCAGACCGCAACGGTCTGGATAGTGGTTCGTTCCTTATCGGCAAACTCACCGATAAAGGCAAAATCTGCATCAACTGCCCGGGCCAGGTGTAGTGCCAGAAACTGAAAGAATTGTTCACCTGTGGCCTCTGAAACCCCTTCCACCAGGGTGCGGAGCCCGTCCTCAATCAGGTGCAGACGTGAGAGGTCATTGATGGTGACCAGCCAGAGTGGTTGCGGCTCTGCAGGCAGAGGGGTGACAGTGATCTGAAGGAAACAGAAACCGTTTGCGCCGGGCACGGTCTTTTCGGTTTGGTGGGATAAAAGCCGTTCAGGGTTGGTGGCGCAGCGCTCCAGCTCTTCCTGCAGCCAGACGGGGGCAAGGGTGGAGTCGGCAACCGGTGCGGCACCGTCCAGGGCGTCTAGCAATCTGTCAGCTGCCGCATTGACATGGCTGATCAGGCCGTTATGCAGTAGCAGCAGGACCGGCACCGGCATTGCCTCAACGACCTGGATATAGTGTGCTCGTGCCAGCGGCATCTGCATCTCCCTGTTGATTCCATAGTAATCGCAGCATCAGACGCTGTCAATTACGCATCTTGACCCGACAGAGTTGCTGGGCTACTCTGTCGGGTCGGTTAAAGTACACAGTGAGGTGAGGCATGGACGAGCTGGAAAAGCAACTGCTGGCGTTGCAGGCCAAGGTACGGGGGTACGGCAAGGAAAACCAGACCGAGCTGGTGTATGTGCTGGCCGAGGGAGTCAGGCTGATTACCGGTCAGGACCGGATTCGGATCTATCTGGAGGATCTGATTGCCGGGGCGCTTACCTGTGCCTTTGCCAGCGGCCTGAATTGTGCTGAGCTGCATGAGGTTGCCTTTCCGATTGTCAGCCAGGATGCCCTGGTTTCACGGGTCTTTGTCAGCCAGTACCCGGCTGAATTCTCAGCCGCGACCGCTGCTGATTACTCTCTGGACAGGGTGCTTTCAGAGCGCTTTGGCATTGTAGCAAGCTGGTGTATGCCGCTGGTCAGCCGGGGGCGCTCCATCGGCGTGCTCTGCGTAGACAGCGATCAGCAGGGGGTGCATCTGTCGGGTCGGGTCAAGTCTCGGCTGGCAGATTTTATCCTGATGGTGGGGGAGGGGCTTGATGAGGCCCGCAGCTATCATCAGCAGGTGCAGTTGGCCAGGCGTCTTGAGGAGTCGAAAAAACGGGAGGCGGCTGGACAGATGGTCCGCTCGGCGGTTCGCTTGGTTGATCGGGTGGTGCTGGCCTCGGTGCTGACCCCGGTGGTGGCTGCAGATGGTACGGCATCACTGACAGCCTTGGCCAGCCATGCCGAGGATCCGGCGCTGCAGGAGCAGTACGAGCGACTGGGTGCCATTCTGCTTGAGCCGGGGGCATCGTTGATCTCCCGCTATGTGGACCCACAGGGAGTGATCAGTGATGAACGCCTGCTGAAACCGCTTTTTATTGATGACCTGAGCCGTCATGCCCTGCAAAAGCGTGAATTGACTGAGCAGATGTCGCTGCGCAGCCTGTATGTGGTGCCCCGCTTTGACCCCCGGACCCGCAAGGTAATCTGCCTGGTTAACTATTTCTGTCATGAGACGTACCGTTTTACCGAGTTTGAGATGGGTCTGTTGCAGGGTCATGCCGAGATGGCCGCCAGCGTGGTCAGCGGGGTTGGCGGTGAACACCTGGAGATCAGGGTGCTTTCCGAGATCACCGAGCTGCTGAACGAAGGTGATCCGTCATTGCGGCCGTTTCTGACCAGGGTGCTGGCCAAGGCAACGGAGCTGATCGGCGCCGATACCGGCAGCATTGCCCTGGTGGAAGAACGGGAAGGGCGACGCTGGCTGGTGGTGGAAGATGAGCAGGGTACCATTATCGGGGCCAAGAACAAGGAGTGGCTTAAACGCTACATCCCTCCGTTTCCGGTGGGGGGGCACGAGCTGCCGCCGGAGGAGCGCAGCCTGACCGGTTATGTTGCCTGGAGCAGGCAGCCCAAGATCATCGGCAGCGTTGATGAAGAACGGGCTGGTGACTGCTTCCATCGCTCCATGAGTGAGCTGCTGAAAAGCGAGATTGCGGTACCGTATATCTGCGATGGCGAAGTTATCGCCGTGATCTGTCTCAATTCGCTGCGCTACGGCTACTTTACCGAAGAACATCGCCGTATCCTGCAGATTATCGGTTCGCTGACCGCCCGTCACCTCTCGGACCTGCAGCGGATTGAGGGACTGCAGGGGGAAGTGCAGCGGCTCACCACCGATGTGGGCTACAAAGACCCCCATGTCTCCTCTTACCGTCTGGGCAACATCATCGGTCTCAGCCCCACGTCTCAGGCGGTGGTGGAGTTCATCAATACCGTCTCGCCGCCGTTGTTCAACCGGATTACCCTCTGGCACAAAAACGTTATACAGGAGGCCACCATCGGGCTCCCGTCCATTCTGGTGACCGGCCCCACCGGATCAGGCAAGGAGTTCTTCTTCAATAATTTCTACAATACCTTGAATTCTCTCTATCGGTTACAGCTGAACCCCCAGGGAGAGCTACCGGTTAAAAAGACCAATATCGCGGCTTACAGCGGTGAATTGACCTACTCAGAGCTGTTCGGCCACAAAAAAGGGGCCTTTACCGGGGCGGTCTCTGATCGGCGGGGGATTCTGGAAGAGTGCGTGGGGGGGGTGGTATTCCTGGATGAGATCGGTGATGCCGACCCCAAGACCCAGGTACAGTTGCTTCGGTTTCTGGACAACGGCGGTTTTATCCGGCTGGGTGACAACACCGAGCGGTTCAGCCGGGTGCTGCTGGTGGCCGCCACCAACCGCAACCTGCCGGCAGAGATCGCTGCCGGAAGGTTCCGTGAAGACCTGTACCACCGCTTGGCAGAGCTCTCCATCCGTCTGCCGTCATTGAATGAACGGCGTGAGGATATTCCGGACCTGGCCGTGCATTTTCTCGGTAAGCTGTACCGTACCTACCGTGGCAGCCATGATCCGGAAGAACCGCCGGTGCTGCATGCAGAGGCCAAGGCCGAGCTGGTTGCCCATCACTACGAGGGCAACATCCGTGAACTGCGTTCCATCCTGTTGCGCGCGCTGTTTTTCAGGCGAGGCGAACTGATTGGCGGTGAGGCGATCCGGCAGGCCATCCGCGGGGTTGGTGTGGGGAGCAGCTTTCAGGCCACCGATGGACAGGAACTGACCGTACGTCTGGCAGAGAGCGTGTTGGAGCGGATCAGGCAGGGGGGTGACTTCTGGCAGCAGGTTTACGAACCGTTCTCTCGTAATGACATCTCACGGGATGTGGTGCGGATGGTGATCGAAAAGAGCCGTGCCTTTGCCGGACGGCCCCTTCCGGGTGTGGCCCGTTACCTGCGGGCACTGACTGATCAGATGAATGCGGATGAACAGCGTAAAATGCTGTATAAATTCAAAAACTTCCTCTACAAGACAGTGCGGTTATGAAGGCTTAATCAGAATTATGAAGGATTAGGAAATATACATATAAAACAGATAGATAAGCACTATCATCACCACAAGGAACCTGCTACCCTTTATGAAGGATTTAGCAGGTTTTTTAATTTGCTGCGTACCTATAGCGTACCTACGGAGACCTATTTTTCCGTAGGTACGCAAACAGCCTCTAAATCCAGTAAATACGGGCATTAACGTACTTTTATGATTATAACATATTGATATTTATGGTATATCATCAATGAACACAGTTTTGGTGTTCTGTATATAAAAACATATTTCGTGGCGGATAACATATTTCTTTAATTATATCAATATGTTATAAAATTAAATGAGGTACGAAAAAGGTACGCTTCAGTAAAAAGTGTATATATGTGTTTTTGGAGGTGTTCCGGTGTTCCGCTCATTTATTTTTATTTTAAATCAATATGTTATCTGGAACACCATGCTACAGAATACGGAACACCTGCGTTTTCAGGTGTTCCAGAACAGGGGTGATATATGCCAAAACTGAAGTTCAGTAAGACAGCTCTGGATAAGATTCCGTTTGAGGCTTCCGGGCAGAGGGATTACTTCGATACGGAGACAAAGGGCTTGGGGTTGCGCGTGGGGATGTTCAGCAAAACCTTTTTTGTAAAGGCGGATGTGCCGGACGCATCCAGCAAGAGCGGCAAGCGTTCAGTCAAAAAGACGCTGGGGCGGTTTGGAGAGATTACGCTTGAACAGGCACGTAAGGAGTTGATGGGGTATGATGATCCTGAAGCCGGGTTTGTGCCGGGTATCCGGTTGCAGCTCAGGCGCGGCGAGTCTGGAGACGGCGGGAAGGCCATTACCCTGGATGCAATGATAGAAGCCTACTTTGCAGAAAAGCGTAACGGTGACGGGAAGCCACTCAAGATGTCCACTGTTGCCAGTTACACCCATATCCTCCGGTATCATTTTGAATCGTGGTTTCCGTTGACCCTGAAAGAGGTAGTCAAGGCGCTGTCTCCTGACGTTGTGATTGAACGGTACAAGCAGGCCGAGAAGAAGCATGGTCCGTTTGGTGCAAGGAACGCGTTCGTTATGCTGTCAGCCGTACTGAACTATGCACGGGCCAAGTATCCGGTAACGATCAAGCATAATCCGTTGCAGGTACTTAGTCTTGGCAAGCACATGCGAAAGATTGAGGCCCGGACCGATAGACTTGACGGGGAGGACTTCAGGCAGTTCTATGACGGCATCCAGGGTTTCAATGAGATCACACGGGACTGCTATCTGTTTTGTCTGTATCACGGTACACGGAGCGAAGAGGCTGCGGGGTTGCGCTGGGAGCATGTGGATCTTGAGAGGCTTTATATCCGAGTGCCGGACACCAAGAACAGGAATGCGCTGCATGTGCCGTTAAGCTGTCAATCCCTGGCCTTGCTTAAGCAGCGTAAAGCCCGGAATCCCGAGGGTTCACCCTGGGTATTCCCGTCACTGTTCAGGCCACAGCAGCATAACAAGTCCGGTCATGTGCGGCTGATGGCGGCAGAACTGCGAGCAAAGACCGGGCTTAAAGAAATTACCGTACATGGGTTGCGCCGGACCTTTATAACGGTAGGGAGGCAGCTCAAGCTGTTTGAGGATGTAGAGCGGTTGACGAACCATCTTGATAACTCAGTGACCGGCAGGCATTACGATGGAACCGGCATTGATGATCTGCGGCAGCCGTTACAGACTATCTGTGACACCATAGAGCGGTACATGGTTGAAGGTGTCGGGGCTAAAGTGATTCAGTTCCCTGGTGCTGCAAGCATGTAATGGGAGTGCTGGTGCCGGTCCCCTGCTGAATAGGCGTTATTTGACTTTTACTTATGAAAGGCTTGTATATTTAACCCAGATTTTCCATTAGCGGTTATGGTCGGTTAAACTGACAAGACTGGAGGTCCCGTGGCGTTTGCCCAAAGCCCTGCAAACCATGCTCGTTTTCGTCGGGGCACTGACAGCAACAGTCTGTCATTACCGGTCCCTTTGTGCCATCTGCCACCAACTGCCAGCACCAGCCCGTGCAGTGTTGACAGAGTATGCTGAACCCGGCTTCTCATGACGGACTGACGGAACAGGCTCATCAGGTTGTAGGACAGCATGGCGACTGCCAGTGCCGCTTCAGTGGCCCAGAAGTTACCCATGTTGAAGGCGTCGAGTCCGAAGTCGGCTTTGAGTTCTTTGATTCGGTTTTCAGCATCGGCTCTGCCGCGATACAGTCGCCATACTTCTACGGCTGGCAATTCAAGCGTGGTTGTATAGGCACCGTAGCGCCATCCCTGAACGGCTGGATCGTCTGCAAATAACTTGAGTTCTTTGCCGGGAGCGTCTTTGGTTGATTGCCGTATTACCACGATACGGCGTGCAGTAGCCCACCCATGGGCCTGATACATGATCTCCGCGATCTCGATGCCCGGTTTCAATGCCCACCAGGTCGCGGCTTGATGGATTGCCCGCTGTAACGGTGTCGTCAGTTTTGCCGCAACTATGTAGCTGATACCCTTGCCCTCCAATGCCAACATGAAGGCATTGTCGAAAAAGCCGCTGTCGGCCCGCAGAAGGCCAACTGTTTTGTCAGCCAGGTGGGCAAGGGTTGATTCGAGGAACTGCAAGACGTTATT
Organism: Geobacter sp. UBA6802; assembly: GCA_002452325.1. GTDB lineage: Bacteria > Desulfobacterota > Desulfuromonadia > Geobacterales > Pseudopelobacteraceae > Trichlorobacter. The sequence goes on along the minus strand of DKFG01000224.1, from coordinate 4,988 downwards.
TGCGCTGTGGCTGTCGCCGGGCCGAAGCCAGAAATTGGCAACCAACCGAGCTTCTGCAATAAAGGCCAAGAGCGGATGATGACTTACCCGACCGTGTCGACCGGGATTGTATCCTCGTCTGGCTCCCTCTTGGGTGCCGTTTCGGGTCACCACGGTTGAATCAAGGTCGAGGGTCACCTTCGTAAGACCCGGAAGCTTGCCAAAGAGCCAGGAGTACATCTGCATCTGGACACGCTCGTTGGTCAGCATGTCGAAACGCTTGAACAGGCGCATGATAGCCTTGAACTCGGCAGCGCAGGGCCAGCCGAACAGGCGGCACAAAACAGAGTCCATGCGTACCATTTCGGCATGGGCAAACCGGCAGGCACCGCACCAGATGGAGACAATGAATTGCTCGATGAGTTGCAAGGCAGGATAACCGCGGTTTGATGTGGTTTCCGGAACATCGAACCTGGCAAAAGCCTCACGGAATTCAAGGGATTCGAGCATACGCTTGAAAAGGGCCATGCCGCCCCATGCCGTGACTTCTTGGTTTGAAAAGCCGACTGAAAAACCTTTACCTTGAAGATCGTGAGACATATGTGCCTCGCAACTAAATGGAATCAGGAGCAACTTTCTAATGGTTTCCATTAGACCATTTCAGCTCATTGCTGGCAAGTGACGCTAATGGAAAATTTGGGTTTATTATGTGTTGCATTGACTGTAAAGCCAAAGCCCTGAAACAGTTAGAAAAACTGACCGGCAAGCCCGTAAAGACATTATGGGCGCTGTTGGCAGGCTTTCAGACTGGCCGAACGTGCAGCAGGTCAAAAAGCTGGTGAACCATGATTGTGACTACCGGCTGAGAGTTGGCAACTACCGAGTGATTTTTGACGTGCTTGACGCAGTGCGTATCATCAGGATTGAAGAGGTGAAAAAACGAGATGATCGAACCTATTAAGATTCAAACTATTTATCAGGGCGGGGTTCCTGTCTTTGTGGTACTACCGTTTGCCGACTTTGCACGAGAGCATCCAAAAGAGGCGGCAGCAATCAAGCCTCTTGAACCACGGATACCGGAAGCAGATTACATTCCTCATGAAGTGGTAAACCTGCACTTTGACCAGGATATGACCTACCTGAAGGCGTGGCGTGAATATCAGGGGCTTACTCAGGCAGAGGTTGCAGAAAAGGCCGGTATCAGTCAGGCGGCACTGTCTCAGATGGAAAGCGGTGAAAGCAAGCTGCGTAAGGCCACCCGTGAAAAGTTGGCTGCTGCTATGGGGATCACCGCAAGCCAGTTGTTGTAACGGCTATTCTGCTGAATGGTGCGACATGAAATAGGGTAACTGGTGAAACCGGTTCAAGTGGTGCCGCCTCCTCATCCAGCTTGACCGGATTCATTTCACCGGCCTTGCTGCCGGTGGTTATTGAAGCGGTAAATGTTCAATGTCGCGTGAGGTATGGAATACGGCAAGAATATAGATAGTCTCTTGCTGTACGGTGTAGATAACGATGTACGGCAATTCTGAAAATATCAGTTCTCGTGTGCCGTCAATCCTGCCGGGTTTGCCGCTGGATGGTTGGTTAGTCAGTTGGCTGAATGCCCTTTTGACGATCTTCAGAACGGTCTTGGCTGCTGCCCTGGGGTTGTCCAGTGCAATGTATGCCTCAATAGCGTCAAGGTTGCGTTGCGCCGTCCTCGACCATTCTACTTGCATGCCTTGGCCTCCCACTTGGCAAGAACGGTTTCATGAGGGGTAGTTGTCCCCGCTTCAACCTCCTTCAATCCCTCAAGTATGCTTTGTGTCTGCCATTCATTCAAAGTCAGGTAGCTGCTTATGGCCTCTTCAATGATGTAAGACTTTGTGCGGTTGGTTGCCTTGGCAAGTGTTTCTATCCGCTGTTTCATTCCCGGTTGCAGTCTGAGGGATACCGTATCTTTTACTAATGCCTGTTGCATGGACACCTCCGCCTGTAGTGTGTTGCGTTGTATTACAATAGCCGCACAATCAGTAAAATGTCAATCAGGCTGTCAGGTGGTGCCGTCCAGAACTCGGACGGTGGTCCCGGTTGCGGGTATGGCCGGATGCGTTCGGTCCGGGTGCCTCCACAAGTGCAGCTCGCGCCGGACCGTTCCGGCCATACCTGGACGGTCCCCGGTGGCGGTCTCATTGTACGGGTCTGCTGCCTGGCCCCTTTGCTGATCCCGTCCGTTCTCTCTGGATCGTCTCTGCTGGTGTTGTGCCGTGATGCGGTCCCGGTGCCGGGGTGCCGGTGGCGGTCCCCTGCCTGCTGGCCTGATCTTCCCGGCATGATCCAGGTGAAGATATGGGGTAGCTGGTGAAACGGGTTCAGATGGTCTGTTCTTATTGACAATATACTGTTGCAAAGTATAGGCTGAATGTATGGCATGGACGGTGAAAATACACAGAAAAGCAGAAAAGCAGGTTGCCAGCCTTTCACGGAAGATCATTGAAAAGCTGCAATTTCTGATAGCTGACATTGAGGCAAACGGCCCTGTAAGGGGTACGTGGCCCAACTATGGCAAGCTTGAAGGTTCAAACCGGCATCATTGCCACCTGAAAAAAGGGAACCCCACCTACGTTGCTGTATGGCGGGAGGACAAAGAAATTATAACCGTGGAGATCGTCTATGTTGGCACACACGAAAACGTCCCCTACTGATGCTATGGTGCCGCTGTCCTTTCTGGTTCATCCGGTTAATGTGGAGAGAATCAAGCGGTATGTGGCGAGTATTGAGCCGGAAGCAGGTGAAGAGGGAAGCATTACGGCTGAAGAGTTTTTCAGCAAGTATTTTACCGGCGAGAGCAAGGCTGCTGTTGTGTTGCGTGGCGCTCGTGGCCGTGAGAACATGACGCAGCTGCAACTTGCGGAAAAGTCCGGTATACCTCAGCGTCATATCAGCGAGATGGAGAACGGCAAGCGAGGTATCGGTAAAGATAACGCGGTAAAACTGGCAAAGGCGCTTAATACGGATTACCGGCTGTTTTTGTAGGGGAGTTGGCAGTAAGACCGGTTACAGGAAGGCAGACAACGGTATCAGCATGAAGACAAAACAGGTCAAACCGGTTGAGTATTCCTATCCGTTTGAGGCATACGCACATGTGGTTGCTCCACTTTCAGAAGAGGACGGCGGGGGGTACATGATTACCTTTCCCGATCTTCCCGGCTGTATGTCTGATGGTGACACCCTGGATGAAGTGCTGACCAATGGACGAGACGCATTCAATAGCTGGATTGCTGCCCAGGTTGATATGAAGCGGCCAATACCGCAGCCGACCCGCTATAGTGAAGAGGGCAAGCCGGTTAAGTTTGTGCAGCGGTTGCCCCGTTCGCTGCATGCCTCATTGCAGGCAAGGGCAAAGGCAGAAGGGGTAAGCCTGAATACACTGGTGCTAACCTTGATTGCTGAAGGGCTTGGACGGCATGAGGGGTTGAGAGTATGAAGGTAAAGCTGAGAGGCATGGCAGCTTACCTCTTTACTGCCTCAGGCAAATGATATAGCATTTAGTCAGTGGTTGGTGAGCCGCTTGTCCGTGGGGGAATTGAACCCCTTACCAGATCAAGCAGTCACTGACCTGCAACACCCGTTAACCGCTCATCTCGGGGGTAATTGTAGCCCACCAGTCACGTTGACGGGCAGTAAAGCGCCGAGCCTGTGACATCCCCGGTAAATGGAGCCGGGAACGATCCAGGTCGGCTGCTGTTGTAAGCAAGAAACACAGATCATGGTGGAGGTCGAGAGGCGAATCAGCCTTGATTCTCAAGCTCGGCGACACACACCAGCAAACAGCCGTATGGCCTCTTTGATTTACAGGGAGTCTGTGCGGCTGTTCTGCTTTTGCGGCCTGTTTTGTCGTATGGCGTAAGGGAAGTATAGGCGTGCCGGTAAAAACAGCTCTGGTGCAGCGTCCAGAACTTGGACGGCGTTTCCGGTTGCAGGTGTGGCCGGACGTGTCCGGTCCGAGTGTCTCCACAAGTGCAGCTCGCGCCGGACCGTTCCGGCCATACTTGGACGGTCCCCGGTGTCGGTCCTCTTGCACGGGCCTGCTGCCTGGCTCCTTTGCTGATCCTGCCCGTTCTCTCTGGATCGTCTCTGCTGGTATCTGGCCGTGATGCGGTCCCGGTGCCGGGTGCTGGTGCCGGTCCCCTGCCTGCTGGCCTGATCTTCCCGGCATGATCCAGGTGAAGGTATGGGGCGGCGGTGAAAACGGTTCCGGCGTCCAGAACTCGGACGGTTATTGAGTTCATTTTGTCGCAATCAAGAGCGAGTTCTTACTTAACTTGTTGAAAACACATAATCAGCCGGAACACCTGGAACACCTCTCAAAACACATATATATACTTTTTTCAAAAAACTGACGGACAGCAGGCAACCAAAGAGTGGCTTTAGCCCCGGTCCCCTGAATAGGCGTCAATCATCAGCCAGAGTATGTATATACCAGTAAAAAGGTAACAAAAGATGACATTTTCCTGAGTTTTTCTAACCAAATCAGAGGGTTGATCTCGTTGCGATTACTTTGTTATGGAGAAAAGGCGAAAAAAGAGAATATATCGGAAAAAACAGGAAAAATACCAATTATTTCTTAAAGTTATGGTGAGGTATCACGTTAAAGCCTAAAAAATATAGCGTGCCTTTTGAATCCAATTAGCTGATTTTACATGCTTTATTAAAAACTTTCTCTATAAAACAGTACGGCTGTAGGGGCAGGTCTGAAACCTGCCCCTACGTAGCTTTAAAATTAAACGGCGTCTGTCAGACGCTTCTGCTTGCAGTGCAGTCTGTTCAAGGCATGTATGAACGCCTTGGCCGAGGCCACGATGAT
>DKFG01000224.1:0-123 GCA_002452325.1 Geobacter sp. UBA6802 | reverse complement strand
TGCCGCCGGTGATGGAGCCGACGTTATACTGGGTCAGCTTGGCCTTGGTCTTGGTCAGCTTACGGATCGCCTTGAAGGCCGAGTCAACCGGGCCATCCCCCAGTTCAGCCGTGCGAACCGGCT
>DKFG01000246.1 GCA_002452325.1 Geobacter sp. UBA6802 | reverse complement strand
CCCCGAACTGGCCGATCAGCTCCGGTTGTTCGGCGGCAGCGGCGTCCTTCATGGCCTGCACGAAGGACTTGGTGCCGGACTTGGCGATGGTGCCGATGTTTTCTTCCACCTCGGCCATGGACATGCCGATGCCGTTGTCGCGGATGGTCAGGGTGCCAGCATCCTTATTGGGGATCAGTTTAACCTTCCAGTCGCTGTTCCCTTCCAGCAGGGATTCATTGGACTGGGCCTCAAAACGGGCCTTGTCAATGGCGTCGGATGCGTTGGAGATCAGCTCCCGCAGGAAGATATCGCGGTTGGAATAGAGTGAGTGGATAACCAGGTCAAGTAGTTGCTTTACTTCGGTCTGAAACTGCTTTGTTGCCTTGGACATACGGACACGTCTCCTTGCTGATTGTGATAATAGTCAACTGTTTGAAGATAAGCATCAATCGTGAAAAATCAAGGGGGAAACCTGACTCTGCAGCGCCAACAACAAGAGTAAGTGGGGTTATTTTATGCAATATGCTGGAATTATTTGGTTGTTTTGCAATAGGCCTATTCGCAAAAAAATCTTAATGCAGTGAAGATCACTGAGGTAGGTTATGTCATTACGGCTTAATCCAAAGTAGCTTCAGACAAGTACCCGCCTGACCACCGCCAGTAGCTGCTCCGGTTTGAACGGCTTTACTATCCACCCGGTTGCGCCTGCTGCCTTGCCTTCCTGCTTGCGTACCTCCTGCGATTCAGTGGTCAGCATCACAATCGGCAGGGTTCGATAGGCCGGATCGTTTCTGACCTCGCGGATCAAACTGATGCCATCCATGACCGGCATGTTCAGATCAGTAATGACCATATCACAGCTGGCGCCCCGCAGTTTTGACAGCCCATCACAGCCATCCACCGCCTCAATCACCTCATAGCCACCCTGACGGAGTGTAAAAACCACCATCTGACGCACACTTGGTGAATCATCTACGGTCATGATTGTTTTTGGCATAGCACAGTCCCCCTGTTGAAATGTAACGAACTTGATCAGACCCTGATGACGCGCTGCCCCTGGGCGGACAGACTTGCAATGATCCTGCCCGGGATCTCGGCCAAAGGCGCAATCTCATCCACCCCGCCGCGGGCAATCGCTTCCTTCGGCATGCCGAACACCACACAGCTCGCCTCATCCTGGGCAATGGTATGGGCGCCAGCCTGCTTCATCTCCAGCATGCCATTTGCCCCATCGTCCCCCATACCGGTCAGGATCACGCCGATACAGTTCTTGCCGGCACAGTTTGCCGCAGACCGGAAAAGCACATCCACTGATGGACGGTGCCGACTGACCGGAGGTCCATCGGCAATCTGGGCTGTGTAGTTGGCGCCACTGCGTGCAAGCAACAGATGCCGGTCACCCGGCGCAATATAGGCATGACCCGGCAGGATACGATCGCCATCACGGGCCTCTTTAACAGAAATACGGCAAAGCCGGTCAAGACGGTTGGCAAAGGCGCTGGTAAAGGCAGCCGGCATATGCTGGGTGATCAGGATACCGGGCGCGTCAGCAGGCATGGCGGTCAGCAGTTCTTTCAGCGCCTCGGTGCCGCCGGTTGAGGCCCCGATGATTACCAGCTTCTCGGTGGTCATAATATGCGCATTCAGCGCGGGGAGCATCACATCAGCGCTGTTTTTCTTTTCGACCACCAACTGGGCAGGTCTACGGCCAAGGTTCTTTACCTTGGCCGATGCGGCCCCGCGGATCTTGTCGACGATCTCCTGACAACTTTCATGCAATCCCTTGCTGATATCTATCTTCGGCTTGGTGACGTAGTCAAAGGCCCCCAGCTCCAGGGCCCGCAGGGTTATATCGGAACTTTTTTCGGTCAGGGACGAAACCATTACCACCGGCATCGGGTGAAGCCGCATCAGCTTCTCCAAAAAGGCCAGACCGTCCATACGCGGCATCTCGACATCCAGGGTCAGCACATCCGGGTCAAGTGTCTTGATCCGCTCGCGGGCGATGTAGGGGTCCGGGGCGGTACCGACCACAATCATATCCGGCTGGCTTTTGATCAGCTCGGTCAACAGGCTCCGCACCAGAGCGGAATCATCAATGATCAGGACTTTTATGGGCATGGGATTCTCATTCGTTTTTGTGCTGATTAGCGTCACACGCCGTTTTACAGCGTTTTATCGTGGAGTAATGTGGCTGAAATGCGCTTCGACTTCGCTCAGCGCACGTACTGTTCCCTGAGCGAAGTCGAAGGGAACTTACTGATTAGCCTGGCGCCACCGTCACAAACCGTTCATAAATCTCATCAAAGCGCCGGTTAATCTCCTTAAAGGTCTGCAGCAGAGCCGGGTCAAAATGTATTGGTTCTGTCCTGCCATCCCCTTCAAGAATAATACGACAGGCCATATCATGATCAAAGGCCGGCTTGTAGCAACGGTTGGTTCTCAAGGCGTCATAGGTGTCGGCAATAGCCAGAATACGGGCCTCCAGTGGTATGCCGGTCTCTCGCAGACCATAGGGATAACCGCTGCCGTCCCAGCGTTCATGATGATGCAGCGCAATGGTGCGCGCTATCTCCAGGCGAGGATGGTTGCCGATGATCTGTGCGCCGAACAGGGTATGTTCTCTCACCAGAAGCATCTCCTCATCCGTCAGCTTGCCCGGTTTTCTCAAGATCTCTGGTCTCACATGGATCTTGCCGACATCATGGAGCTGGCTCTGCCGTGCTATCGAGCTTGCCAGTTCTTCGGAATAGCCTGTCCGGCGACAGATTGCCGCGCAATACTCACCCACTCGCAGGATATGATTGCCGGTATCCTCATCGTTGGCCTCGGCTGCCCGGGCCAGGGAGGTGATGGTGTAGAGGAAGGCCTCCTCGGTCTGATGACATTGGGTGGACAGATTATCCAGATAGCGAGCCTGCACTGCCAGACTCTTGATTACCGCTGCATCGCAGGCGGTCACCCGTGCAGGATAGTTGAGACCGCAGACAACACGGCTGCCGTTACGATACCAGACCAGATTACGGGGGTGCATCCAGCATCGTTCCAGATGTTCAAAAAAACTTCTGAATATCTGGTCATCGGGAAGCGGGTCATCATCATTCAGATAGTAGAGGGCATGGCATCCGTCTGAAGAGGCCAGATCCAGCAGTGGGTGATCCAGATAACTGGTCCCCAGGCACGGCCCGTCCGCTCCAAGATCGTACCAAAACCATGACGGCTGCCCTGCCAGACCATGGGTCAGGGTCACGACAAGACTGGCCGGACTGTGTGTCACATGTCCATCGTTTCCGTTGACAATTTTATCAATCGCCTGATCCAGTTGACACTCCACTTCGGTACAGGGACTGATACAGCAGTCAATGCATTGCTCGCCGTAGTCAATCAGCGCGTTGATGGTCTGGTAGGCTTCGGCCAGGGTTGTTTCCCGTTCACCAAGCGCCCGCGACTTCCGTACCAGCTCCACACAATGCTGCAGGGATGTCTCCATCTTGCCTGGATCCAGCGGCTTGAGCAGATAGTGACTGATCCCCAGTTCAATCGCCTCCAACAGATCGTTTGTTTCGTTGTGGGCCGAGGTAATGATGATCGGGGCCTTGTTGTTCTGCTTCAGGATACCGCGGGTCATCGCCAGACCGTCCATGATCGGCATCCTGATGTCGGTCATCACGATGTCCGGTGACCTTTCCAGATAAAGACTCAGCCCCTCCAAACCGTTATCAGCCTGCCAGACCTGCCCAAAGCGTCGTTTGAGATACACCAGCAGATTTTTGCGAATGGCGGCATCATCCTCCACATACAGAAGCGAAATATCTTCTGTGCGTGCCATCATGTCAGCCTCCTTCCCGCAGGCAGAACCGGGAGACGAAGATAGAACAGGGCTCCTTCGCTGTCGTTTTCACACCACAGTTTACCCCCCATGCTGTTTTCAATGATGATCCTTGAGAGATACAGTCCAACTCCCAATCCTGTACTTTTCTGCTTTGTGGTAAACAAAGGATCAAAGATCTGTTCCCTGATTGATTCGGCAATACCACCGCCGTTGTCGGTAACGCTGATCATAATTTCATCCTTTTGCTGCTGAAATGAGATCGTGATTACCCCTGAAAAGCCGGTCCCGGCCTTGCGCTGCCGTTCCTGCACGGCATCATCGGCATTGCGCAGCAGGTTATACATTACCTGCTGGAAGCAGTAGCGCGAACCAGACACCCGGATATCATCATCTAACAGTTCTGCATTCTCCAGTTCGATGGCAGTGAAGTATGAGAAGCAGTTTGACAGCAGGATGACGGTATCCTTGACACACTGTTTCGGGCTGAAATAATCACCGCAGTCCGGCGGGTTCAAGTAGCTGCGAAATTCGTCAATGGTATGCGACAGATAGTTGACCTGCTCGACAACGCCGCATGACACCTGCTTCAAGAGTTCTTCGTCAAATTCACCATACTCCCAGGCATCTTTCATATTCTGAATTATGAGCGCAATGGCGCTGAGCGGTTGACGCCATTTGTGAGCCACCACCCCCAGCATCTCTCCCATGGCGGCCTTGCGGGCCTGCTGAATCATGATCTGTTCGTGTATTATATGCCGTTGTTTCTTTTTGTCGTTACGTGCTGTCAGGAGACTCTGCAGTCGGTTGCGTTCTGCATTCGTGCGTATAAGCAGCCTTTCAAGATGCGCTGAGTACTGTTGTAGCCGCTCCAGCCTGTTTTCGTCATGATCCTGATCTACCGGGATACCTGCAGATACAGGACCGTCTGCATCGCAGTAATCAAGAGGCGTTTCAACCATACTCAAGCCGATTATCGGACTGTCTTTGGAGCCGTTCATGGCGGTGTCCCCATGTTGTTCATGTACTAAAGTAATCCTGAGTAGCCGTCGTGAACCTGGTCAAGCGTAACAGACCGTATCCAAAGATGACTCCGCAGGGTAAACAGACGTGCCACAATGCGGGCGGTAGACCGTCTTGCCGCAAGGATCAAACAGGTCAGCCAGGTGACTAAGATTTTCGGAATGTCCGGCAAAAAAGAGGCCATCTGCTTTGAGGTAGCGCTGACAGTGTTGCAGCACCCGCTTCTGGGTGGGGCGATCGAAATAAATCATTACGTTGCGGCACATAACAGCATCGTACTGAACGGTCAAAGGCCAGACCGGGTCCAGCAGGTTGAGTGGCTCAAAGGTAATCATCTGTTGCAATTCAGGACGGACCTTGACAAAGCCGGTCTTGTCGCGCCCCCCCCGCAGAAAGTAGCGCCGCAGTACCCGCTCTGACAGAGATTGGACACGTTCGATCGGATAGATCCCTTGCCGGGCTGTTTCAAGCACCCCTGCATCTACGTCGGTGGCCAGGATATCAACCGGCGGATAGAGGGTGCCGAACCGTTCGGCCATGGCAATGGCCATAGAGTAGGGTTCTTCACCCGTGGATGCGGCGCAGCTCCAGAGCTTGACCCTGCCGTTACCAGCCTTATCTCCGGCATGCCGGGCTAGTATGGGAAAATGGTGTTCTTCCCTGAAAAATGCGGTCAGGTGCGTGGTCAGAGCGCCGATAAAAGGCTCCCATTCCGGACTATCGTTACCAAGAAGCTTCAGGTAGTCAGAAAACGACTGCAGCCCCAGCGCACGCAGTCGGCGGGAAAGCCGGTTATAGACCATCTCTGCCTTCCTCGGCGGCAGACAGATACCGGCCCGCTGATAGATCAGATTACTAATCCGCTCGAAATCATCAGCGGTGAAGCGGTATTCATGCTGTTTGTCCCCAAAGACGAAGCTTGAGGCTGATCTGAGCAGTGACATGTCATGCTCCTTAAAATTGAAAACAGCTCCCTGCTCCCCTGACAAGAGGAGCAGGGAGCTGTCAGATCTTAAAACTCGTTCCAATCCGCATCATGTCCCACTGCTTTAGCCAGTGATGCTCCCTCAGTTGCCTTTGCAGCATGGTAACCGTTGGCCTTGTGGTAGCCATTGGCCTTACCGCCCTTTTCAACACCCTTGGCCAGCTTGCCAACCACGGAAGCGGCCTGGGCCTGGGCTGCCAGCGTTTCCATCCGTTGCGTCCTGGCGGACTCGTGCTGCTGCCCCTTGCGTTGCTCGTCCAGTTTGAAGCGTCTTACCGCCTCGACCAGCAGTTGGGCCTGATCCTCAAGGGCACCGGCAGCGGCTGAGGCCTGCTGCACCACCGAGGCGTTCTGCTGGGTCATCTCATCCATACAGGTAATGGCGGTGTTGACCTGTTCGATGCCGCTGGACTGCTCAACCGAGGCGGCCGAGATTTCTGCCATGATGTCGGTTACCCGTTTGATGCTGGTGACGATCTCTTGCATGGTCTGACCGGCCTCTCCCACCAGTTTGCTGCCGTTGCCGACCTTGTCCACCGAGTCACTGATCAGCTCCTTGATCTCCTTGGCAGCTGCAGCACTGCGCTGGGCCAGATTACGCACTTCACCGGCAACAACCGCGAACCCGCGCCCCTGCTCACCGGCCCGGGCTGCTTCAACGGCGGCGTTTAAAGCCAGGATGTTGGTCTGGAAGGCGATGCCGTCGATAACCGAGATGATATCGGCAATCTTTTTGGAGCTGCCGCTGATGGAATCCATGGTATCCACGACCTTGGTAATAACCGTGCCACCTTTTACCGCTACGTCACTGGCATCAATCGCCAGTTGGTTGGCCTGCTGTGAATTGTCGGCATTCTGTTTGACGGTGGAGGTCAGCTCTTCCATGCTGGAGGCGATCTCTTCCAAAGAAGAAGCCTGCTCTTCGCTACGCTGGGCCATGTCGGCGTTGCCGGTGGCGATCTGCTTGGTGGCGGTGGCGATGGAATCAGAGCTGGAACCAACATTGCCGATGATCTCGCGCAGGTTGCTCACCATGGTGGCAAAGGCGTTGCCGATGGCGTCATTTTCTGAGGCCGGTTTGACGTTCACGGTCAGGTCGCCATCGGCGATCTGTTCAGCAGTTCTGGCCAGCTCCCGCAGGGTTGCCACCATGCGGGACAGGGCCTGCATCAGTTGATCCTGGGACGAGCGTTCACGCACCTCCACCGACAGGTTGCCCAGGGCGATCTGAGCGGCAGTGCTGGTCACGGTGTTCATGGTATCAATCAGGACATTCAGGTTGACCTTGATCTCGTTGAAATCACCGTTGTAGGTGTCGGTGATCGTGGGGGGGATGTCCCCCTTGCTGATCCGATCGACATATTCGGCGGCAACGTTCAAGGGGCCGATCACGGCGTCGAGAGTCTCGTTGACCCCTTCCACGATCTTCCGGTAGTCGCCCTGATGTTTGCTTGCATCGGCGCGGGTGGCCAGCTTGCCTGCCACAGCAGCCTGGGAGAGCATGTTGGCGTCGGTAACCAGGGCGCCTATGTTGTTTTTCACCAACATCAGCCACTCATGAATCTGATCCTTATCGGATGCCTTGGCGACTTCGGCGGTCAGGTCGCCGTTCGCTATTTTTGTTATGTATTCCACCAGTCCGACCAGCCAGCCATGGACGCCGTTTATCGCCTCTTTCATCTTCTGATGGTCGCCGCTGCACTCTATCTCCACCTTCTCACGCAGGTCGCCGCCACGGATCTGCCGCAACACCCTGTTTCCTTCGCCGATCGGCAGCAGGATTGCGTCGAGCATTTGGTTGACCCCGCCAACCACATCAGCGTAGGCCCCCTGGAACTGTTCCGGCTTGCCGCGCTCAGAAAGCTGACCTTGCCGGGATGCCTCGGTCAGACGCTGCAGTTCCTGCTGCAGTCCTTTCAACACGGTGATGACGTTGACCAGCGCCTTTGACAGAACGTCCTGCTCCGACCGGACGTTGACCTGCACCGACAGGTCTCCAAGCCCGATCCGTTGTGCAGCATCTGCCTGGCTCTCAATGGCTTCAATGCACTGATTCAGGTTGTTCTTGATCTCGTTAAAATCGCCGTTGTAGTTTTCGGCGATCTTGGGTGGTGTATCGCCTTTGCTGATCCGGTCCACATATTCTGCAGCCACATTGAGCGGACCGATCACGGCATCCAGGGTCTGGTTGACCCCTTCCACAATCTTTTGGAAATCGCCATAGTGCTTGGCAGCATTGGCACGGGTAGCCAGTCTGCCTGCTACAGCGGCCTCAGAAAGCATGTTGGCATCGGCCACCAGAGCATTAACCGCATCAATGCAGCCGTTCAGGTTGTTTTTTATTTCGTTGAAATCACCGTTGTAGTTGTCGGTGATGCGGGGCGGGATGTCCCCTTTGGAGATCCGGTCTACATATTCTGCAGCTACATTCAGGGGGCCGATCACGGCGTCCAGGGTCTGGTTGACCCCTTCTACAATGCCGCGAAATTCAAAATTAACCTGTTCCACGTTGCCCCGTGTTGCCAGCTTGCCGGCCACTGCCGCCTCGGTCAGACGGTTTGATTCATCCAGCAACCCTTTCAAAATTGCGGTAATGTTCCGTTTGAGATACAGACCGATCAACACGGACAACAGGATCGCAATGATCAGGGCGCTGCCAAGCGTAATCTTGGCGCGGGTAGCGGCCTGCTCTCCGGCCTTGCCGGCATCACGCCCCAGCGTTTCGTTGAGCGTCACTAGTTTGGTCAGCAAAACCTCAGCATCAAAAAACCTTTTACGAGACTCCAGAGAGGCGGTATATGCCTTGTTATCTATGGCCTCAATTCGTTTATCCCTTTGATCAACCCCGGAGGCGAGCAGCCTGTCCTTTTCGTGTGAAGCGTCCACAACCTGCTGATGGGCTTTTTTCCATGCCTCCCATTTGGGAACAAACTCCTTCCAGAATCCAGCCTCTTCCTGGGTCTGAGGCAACGGCTCATAGATCTTCCAGGCCTCATCAGCATGCTTCCAGGCCGTATCAATATAGTCATACTGTGCCTTGCGGACCTGCGGGTCCATCATCCTGCGGTTGATCAATCCCCGTTCCCCCACCAGGATCTTGTTCTGAGACTCGCTCATGGTCAGGAGGGCCTGAACGCTGGGCAGACGAACCTCTGCTACCTCATACATATTGTTACCGACGTTATTCAGACCGTAGTAGCCAACCAGACCCATAACAGCAGCGATCAACGTCACCACCGCAAAACCTGCCACAATTTTTGTCCCCAGCTTCATCTGTTGAAACATGGCCAGAACCTCCTTTTTATCTGCATTATCCCTGTAGAAACGTCCAACTGGGGCGTCTCTACGTCATTATGCCGCTATATCAAGCCGGTTATCGGCTGCCGCCACCAGTTGCATGTCTGCGCTTCCGATCAGGCGCTCGATATCGGTCAGGATCAGCATCTGCTCGTTGACCGTGCCGATGCCGGTGATGTACTCGGCATTAATGCTGGAGCCGAATTCCGGGGCCGACTTGATCTGTCCGGTCGGCAGGGTGACCACATCCGAGACACCATCCACCACCATGCCGATCACCCGCCCCAGCACATTGATGATGATTACCACCGTAAATTCATCGTAGATCACCTTGTCCAGGCCAAACTTGATCCGCATGTCAATGATCGGCACGATCACCCCTCGCAGATTGATGACCCCCTTCATGAAGTCAGGGGCGTTGGCGATATGGGTCACCGAATCATAGCCGCGGATCTCCTGTACCTTGAGGATATCCATGGCATACTCCTCGTTGCCCAGGGTGAAGGTGAGGTACTCTTGCGTCCCTCCTTCGGCTGTCATAATTACCTGCTCATCTATGCTCATGAGATGCCCTCCTTTCCCCTTCCTGATCATTTCAGACACAATCCGCACGCCAGAGGCAACCATGCTGCTGACAGGTAGTCGCGCTATTGCTGGCAAAGCAGGGCTGGTTCCCCTCAGCCTGCTGGATGGCACAGATCAATTCGCTTTTTGTTGCCTTACCTGTTTTGAGGTTGTGCTGCTTTGCGATCTGTTTGATTTCATCGAGTTTCATGCCTGCTCTCCTTTACACGGGAATTTGTCAAAGCGGTGTTACCACTCTATTGAGTTCGCCAGAGCCGGACCATATCAACCGCATCCAGAATCAGGGCTACCTGGCCGTCGCCAAGTATGGTGGCCCCTGCGGTGCCGTCCACCTTGCGATAATTGGTTTCAACGCTCTTGATCACCACCTGATGCTGCCCCAACAGTTCATCCACCAGGAGCGCCATACGCTCCCCTTCGGCATCAATCAGCATGATAACCGCCTCTTCAGGGCGCTGCACGGCTCCGGCAATAGAAAAGATCTCTCCCAGCCGCATCAGCGGGATGTATTCACCCCGGACATGCACGGTGGTATTCTTGCGCCCAACTTCGTTCAAGTCAGAGCTGAGTGGTTGCAAGGACTCAATGATCGAGTTAAGCGGGACAATGAAGGTCTCGCTGCCCACCCGCACTGAAAGTCCGTCCAGGATGGCCAGGGTCAGCGGCAGGGAGATCAGCACCCGGCTCCCCAAACCCTGCGTTGAAAAAACCGTGACGCGCCCCCCCATGGCGTTGACGTTGCGCAGCACCACATCCATGCCGACCCCGCGACCGGAGACATCGGTAACCTGATCAGCCGTTGAGAAACCAGGGGCAAAGATCAACTGCCAGACCTCTTCATCACTCATACTGTCAGAGACCGGCAGACCGTTTTGCGCGGCCTTGGCCAGAATCCGCTCCCGATTCAGTCCGGCGCCGTCGTCGCTCACCTCCACCACCACCCGCCCGCCCTGCTGGGCAGCCTTGAGGGTGATGGTTCCACCGGGTGATTTACCGGCAGCGCGACGTGTCTCGGGAGATTCGATGCCATGATCAAGGCTGTTGCGTACCAGGTGAGTTAGCGGGTCGGCCAGTTTCTCGACCAACCCCTTGTCCAGCTCGGTGGTTTCCCCCACCAGCTTCAGCTCAACCTGTTTCCCCAGTTTGTCGGCCAGGTCATGCACCAGACGGGGAAAACGGCTGAAGATAAAGTTGATCGGCATCATACGGATCGACATGACGCTTTCCTGCAGATCGCGGGTATTACGCTCCAGAAGCGAAAGGGCGCGGTGCAGGTTTTCGTGCTGAACCGGATCCAGTTGGTGTGCAGACTGGGTCAGCATCGCCTGGGTGATGACCAGCTCTCCCATCTGGTTGATCAGTTGATCCACCTTGGCCACCCCGACCCGGATTGAGGATGCCTCGGCCGTTTCGCCGGTTCTGCGGCCATATGCGCCGGGGGCGGTCTCATTCTTGTCGTACAGACGACGTCCCATGATTGTGCCATTACCGGGAGGCGGTTCTGGTGTCTGTGGAGCCGTAGCCGCGACATCTGGCACTGTCGGAACAAGCTTTTCGATACCAAGTTCTTCCTCATCTGCCACGAACATGAACACTTCCCGGATTTCCTCTAAGGGACGCTCGGTGGAGAGGGTCATCTCCCAGCCCATCAGACAGCGGGTCGGATCATAGCCGTCAAGCTCCTGTTGCGCTTCGATCCTGCCGGTTACCGCAAAGTCCCCCATGGTTGACAGTTCTTCAAAGATCGGCTCCATCCGCACCATACGGTTATAGAGGTCTGATGGTGGGGTAAAGACAATCCGGTAGGTTGAGATGGAGGCTACTTCAGGATGCTGTCCCGAGGGTGGGTGAGCTGCTGCCTGAACCGGCTGGGCCGCCGACGACGCTGCACTGCCTGCAGATATGGCGCTTAATCGCTCACAGACCTTCTCAATAAGCTGCTGGTCCACCGCGCTGCCGTCGCGGTGGCCGGCCAGTTGCATAGTGATGGCATCGCCGGCCTGCAGAAAGACATCCACCATTTCAGAGGTCAACGCCAGTTCATGGTGTCGGACCTTGTCCAGCAAGGTTTCAAGGGTATGGGTCACCACGGTCATGTCAGGAAACCCGAAGGTACCGGCCCCTCCTTTGATGGAGTGAGCTGCCCTGAATACGGCGTTCAGTTCTTCGTCATCAGGATTAGCCGGATCAATGGCGAGAAATATCCGTTCCATCTCTGCCAGATGCTCGGCACTCTCATCAAAGAACACTTGGTAGAATTGGCTGAGATCGATATTCATAGCGTATCCCCTGGTGATTGCTCAGGCGCCCATGCCACAACAAATTCAAGCAGCACCAGGATAGTTGTCGGTAAAAGACTGGTTAAGCCCCAGACGTTGGATAATCTGCTGCATCGCCTCAGGCAGATTAATCAGTTGTGTCTGTACACCGCGCATATTGGCGCACTGTATCCATACATGCAGAAGCTGGAGGCCACTCATGTCGATGCAGTCTATTTTGGCGCAATCAACGTTTAGTCGCTTATTTTGATGGTCTGACAGCTTCTCAAGGGAGTGGCTTAATGCCTCAACCTGGGTAATCACTCCGGCGATAGTCCAGTCTCCTGATAAATGATGTTCGTGTTCTGTTGTCTGGGTTTCCATATCTGCCTCCTCTCAATGTACGAAACACTCGTTTCAACTGATCTGTGTATTACACAAGACATGCCAAGGCCAAAAATCAGTAATATGCTATTAATTCCAATATATTAGAGAAGTGATACATCTATCCGGGAGGTAAGAAATTTACCTTGAGAAGAGTTGAAGGGGGGCAGACAGGGATAATCAAAATGGCAACAGGCAGTTAGATCAGGTAAATATTTTGCCGGGTGGAAAATCTTTTTACTTAAGGGTGGTGGTGCAATTTGTGGGGTTTGAATTTGGCGAATCGATTTTGCTCAGCAACCGAAACCGGTTCAATCGGCAGTCTTTCTGCACAGCTCATCAATCTGCTGCAACAATGCTTCAAAGTTGATCGGCTTCGCCGCGTAGCCGTTAAAACCGGCAGCCAGAAAACTATCGATATCCTTGTGAAAAGCATGGGCTGTCATGGCAATGGCCGGTGTTTGCGCATCTATTGCGGTACGTTCGCCGGAACGGATGATCCGCACCACTTCCAGGCCGTCCATATCCGGCATGGAGATGTCGGAGAGGATAATGTCAAACTGTTGCCGCTGCAGCGTCTCAAGCAGGTCAGTCCCGTTTGCCACCGCCGTCACCAGATGTCCCCTGCGCCGCAACAGGGTTGCAGTTGTAGCTCTCCCCAGTTCTTCGTCATCGGCCAGCAGAATATTCCTTGGCGTGGCTACCCTGGCGCGCCTCGATCTTAATTTTTGTGGCGGCGCTGGACAGACGGTAACCGGCAGCAACAGGTTAAACACAGAGCCCTCACCAGGTGTACTTGATAACGAGAGCGTGCCACCCATCATTTCTGCCAAACGCCGACAGATGGTCAACCCCAGGCCGCTTCCGGTGTGATGACGGGTGTTGAGCGCTTCCAGCTGCGTAAAGCTTTCGAAAATTAAGGCCTGTTTGTCCGGTGGAATACCTTTACCGGTATCACTCACTGAGATCACCAGCATGACCGTGCCTGAACCTGAACCGGCTATCGGCCCATTTTGTGTGATTTCCAGCTTAACCGTCCCCTGATCAGTGAATTTTATGGCGTTACTGAGCAGGTTGGAGATGATCTGGCGCAGACGTTGCTGGTCGCCGGAGATATAGGCAGGCAGATCGTTCGCCAGTGCGGGAACAAGCGTTATCCCTTTTTGTTTCGCGCTGACATTAAAAATCCGCACCAGCTGCGTAGCCGTTGAGGAGATGGAAAACGTCTCATTGTTTAACTCAAATTTTCCGGCCTCAATCTTGGAGAAATCCAGCACATCATTGATGACTTGAAGCAGCATTTCCGAAGCGTTCCGACAGTCCTTCAGATATTGCTGCTGAGGCGGCGAGAGTTGCGTAGCTTCAAGCAGCTCGATATTTCCCAGCAGGGCGGAGAGCGGCGTACGAATCTCGTGGCTCATGGTGGCCAGAAAGGCAGACTTGGCCTGACTGGCCACCTCAGCGGCGGCTTTGGCCTGTCTCAAATTATGTTCGGCCTGCATCCGCTCGGTGATGTCGTGACCAACACCAATAAATTGCCATCCGCACTGTTTATCCAGATAGCGTGAACCGTTGGCAATAAACCAGCGCCAAGAGCCATCGGCATGCCTGACCCGATAGGGCGGACTGGTCTTGCCCTCCGTGCCAAGCAGTATTTCGGCTAAATATCCGGCACAGGGTGAGACATCATCGGGATGCACAAACTGAGCGAAATTTTTTCCAAGTACCTCGCTGACCGGAGAGCCGAAATGCCGTTCCCAGGCACGGGATACAAACAGAAAAACCCCCGTAGCGTTCAGCACAAAGATGACATCAAACGAGTTATCCAGATAGGCGCTGATCTTTTCTCTACTGGCCCGAAACGCCTCTTCCACCCACTTGCGCCTCAGCAGGTTAAACAGCTTTTCCATCAGAACCGTCATTGCATTGATATCGGATTGAGTGTACTCCTCTACCTTGTTGGCAGCAGCTGCAACAGCAACAATCCGGTTGCCGTCAAAGACCGGTATCTCCAGAAACCGCTTGATCGGGATATGCCCAACCGGACAACCTCGCTTGTGGGGATGCGGGGCAGCATAGTCATTCACCACAGTCGGAGCCCTCTGCCGGATAACCTCACCCCACAGGCTCGCCTCAACAACTGAAAATGTCAGCGGAGCAGAATCCATACGACAGTGATCCATCACCCCTTGTGACCATGCCGTAATGGTCATGAACGTTTCAGCGTCATCCATAAAACCGATAAAGGCAAACTCGCTCTGGACCGCTGCCTGGATTGCCTCCAGGGAAAAGGCAAGAATCTCATCCTGACTGGCGTCTGAAAGCGAACTGAGTTGCAGCAGCAGTTCAAGTCTTTTTTTATCCAGTTCCCGAGCCAGCTCAACCTGCTTGTACTCGGTGATATCCAGAATAGCGCCGATCAGCCCCTTTACCTCACCGTTCTGTCCCTCAAAAGCTGCCTTGTGAAAAATCACCGTATGCTCAACACCTTGTATGTCCTTTACCTGTGATTCATAGATCTGTATTCCCGAATGGGTAAACAACTCCTCATCCTTGGCGTAATAGACCTCGGCCAGCTCTTTCGGATTAACATCAAAGACACTTTTTTCGATCAGCTCCTCTCTGGTTCGGCCAAAAAGTTTTTCGAAGGACTTGTTGAAACCGAGGTAACGGCCATTCCTGCCCTTGAAGAAGATTGGTATCGGCACGGCGTTCAACAATGCATCCAGAAACTGCTTATTCTCCCGCAAGGTGTTTTCGGCGTGCTTGCGATCGGTAATATCACGTATGTATGCAACACACTGTTGTTGTGACGCTATATAGGTGGTACTGACTTCAACATGGAAGATACAACCGTCTTTTGTCCTGTGCCTGCTTTCAAAATGATCGACACCGATTGCAATGAGCTGCTGTAGATGCCGGGCAGTCTCTTGTGCAGACTCGGCAGCTTCAATATCTGCAACTGAACGTTGGAGCAATTCTTCCCTGCTGTAACCGGACATCCTGCAATAGGTGGTATTTACATCCAGTAGGTTCCCGCAGTTATCAATAAGCCAGAATCCGAACAGATCCGACGCAAGCATGGCCTGGTATTGCTCGGCATGTTTGCTGATTTCTGCCCTCGATTGATCATGTAACGTATCCTCTGCCTGTTTGCGCCTGCTGATATCTTCAATGCAAATCCAGCATTCGTCATTCTGCGTTGGCGTTGCCTTCATTGCAGCCCAGAACAAGGAACCGTCAGGGCGCAGCATCCGCAGCTCACACTGCTGCGGCATGAGCGAATCTGACAGATGCTGGCGCTGCAGGTAACAGATATCCTGATCTTCCGGGAAGATATAGTGAGAGAGTGGCGTATTGAGCAGAGTGCCTCGTGCTATTCCCAACAGCGTGGCAACGGTAAGGTTGGCTTCCAGGATGCTACCCTGTCCATTAATGGTCAGATAACCGACTGGCGCCATATCGAACAGCTGATAGTAGCGTTCGCGCGAGGATTCCAGTTCTTGCTGAAACTGACGCAATTCCTGGTTCTGCATCTCCAGTTCGATCTGCTGCACCTGAAGTTCATGGAGCAGGCGATTGGCCTCAACAAGCAGCGACGTTTGCTGGCTTATACCTTCGCCGTTCTCTATAATTTTCTCAGCACGCTGACGCAGAGCATGATCTGATTCCGGCGGTGAATGGTTCATGGTTGTGCCTCATACACCTTAAACAGATCTTCCATGGGGGCCAGATCAGCTTTACCTGCCGTTTCACGCGTTCCGCCATTTTTTTTCCTGCGATTGGCAATGGTCTGACGGGTTATGCCGAGCATGGCAGCAGCCAGATTGAGGTTTCCTGCTGTGCGCCGCAGGGCCTCGTTAATCAGGTACTCTTCTGCCTCATTGATCGTTGGAAAATGCCCGAAGACGGTCTCGATGTTCTGCTCCATTAACGGCGCCTGGTTTCCCCCGTCGGAGTCCCCTACTACATCATCCCACGGTCCGTTACAGGGCTGAATCACCAAATCACCACTACTATAGCGCGCCACAGCATCATAGACCATGGCCTTCAGTTCTCGCACATTTCCGGGAAATCCATGCCGGATCAAACAGGCAACCAGATTGTCTGAAACAGCCGGTTTGGGTTTCTGATAGTCAGTTGCTGCCTCGCTGAGAAAATGGGCCAATAGCAACGGGATATCTTCGGGCCGATCCCGCAGTGGTGGGATATGAATGGTGTGCGTGGAAAGCCGATAGAGCAGGTCACGTCGGAACTGCTTCTGTGCAACACGCTCAACCAGATTCTGGTTGGTTGCTGCCACAATATGTGCGGCCGACTTTTTGAGCAGATCAGAACCAACCTGGTAATATTCCCCTTCCTGTAGCAATCGCAGCAGCTTGATCTGTGAACGTTCCTCAAGATCACCAATCTCGTCCAGAAACAGGGTGCCACCGGCAGCGCGGCTGACCAATCCTTCTCTGGCCTGATCAGCGCCGGTAAAGGCCCCTTTTTTGTGTCCAAAGAGTGTGTCTGAAAAGGTTGCATCATCAAGTCCGGCTACATTTAAACTGATAAAGTCACCGCTTACCTGGCTGAGTGAATGCACGGCATGGGCAATCAACTCTTTACCCACCCCGGTTTCACCGGTAATCAGGATCGGCTGCTGTGACCGGGCAACCACCTCTACATACTGGAACAATGCTCGCATCTTATCGCTACGGGTCTTGATCGCGGCAAAGGCATCCGGGTATTCAAGGGCGTCTTCCAACAGACGTTTTTTGAGGGAAAGCAGTTCGCCCTGCATGGCATGTATCCGCAGGGCGTTTGAGACGCAGGCGATCAGACGGCTGGCCTCTACCGGCTTGCTCAGGTAGTCCAGCGCTCCCAGCTTCATACATTCAACCGCAATATTCAGTTCGTTGGCGCCTGAAATAACAACCACCTGTACGCCTGGGTATTCGTCTCGAATCGCTTTGAGCAACTCTTGGCCAGATAGATGCGGCATGAACAGATCCAGCAGCACAAGCGCGGCGCCTTGTTCTTTGAGAAACGGCAGCACCTGACGACTGTCGCAGATGATCTGTACATTATTGACCCGCGCTTCCTGTAAGGTCAGACTCATTACGTTGCAGGCGACTGCATCATCGTCAACAATGAGCACTGGCAGGCATGAAGAAGAGAGATTAGTCGTGTTCACTGGTTGGGCTTTCTTATGGCGCAGGAAGTGGTAACTCGACAAGAATACTGGTTCCGCATCCCGGTTCTGAATCAATGTGCAGGGTACCGTCATGGGCCTTGATGATCTGCTCGGCAACCGTTAGTCCCAATCCTGTGCATCCCTGATCTGCCCAGGTGGTAAAAAAAGGTTCCGAAATTTTAGGAAGAATAACCGGTGCAATTCCGCAGCCCTGATCACAGATCCGCAGTTCCAGCAGTCTGTCCTGCCGATTATGGGATACGGAGAGCTGTACTGCACACGATCGTTCAGGCAGAGAGAGGAGTGCATTTATCAGCAGGTTCTGCAGGGCCTGAAGCAACTGCTGGCCGTTACCGGGCAATGGCGGCAGATTATCTTCAATCTGTAGTTTGAAATGGCTTGTGCGTTCACAAATCTGGTACTGAAGCATCTGGGGACAGAGGGATACAAGCTGGTGGATGTCAACTTCCGTCCGTGCTGCAGTAATGGAGCCTCTCCCGGTCATTTCCGAGAGGTGGTTTACCAACTGGTTAAGGCGGGATGCCGAGGTGTTGATATCCTGTATCACCTGCGGCATGGTTGCCAGGATGCTCTCCCCAGCCTCCAGGTTTTCCTTGGCCTGCTCCAAGCATTCTTCATCAAGTTCAGATAACTGTCCGTTGATGTCTTCAACATAGTTTTTTAGCAGCTCTGTTGCCAATAAAATGGAATTAATAGGATTTCTGAAGGTATGGCTGAAACCACGCAACACGAAGGTCTGATTGTTTGCGCGGTTAATCTGTGCGAGATGTTCGAACGGATAGCTGTTACGATTTGCTTCATGCATCGTGGTTTCCTTCTGCTGCAATGTAATGTCTGCTGTAATCAGGCAAATAGCTAAGCGAGCAATCCGCCTTCTGTTCCATGCTTCACAATGTGCCTGTTGACACCAGACAGGGTGATGAGAAAACTACGGTTTAATTATGTTGTTTCTAATTAGTTACCATAGAATTATGGTTTTGCAAGTTGACGGGGAGCGGGAAGGTAAATTTTTTTACGCGTGGCTATTCTGGTGAGTCGGGGAAGGCAGGATAGAAGAAAAAAAGGATACCTGATCAGCGTCAGTTAGAAAATTGCATTCATCTTGACCAGTTCTGCAGGAAGCGGCATCTCATGCTTGCAGCTCGGCGAAGTCGATAAATTGTGAAACAAGCAAGTACTCGTATTGCTTTTGGCGCAATGCGATTTCACGGGGTAAGCTTTCAGTAATGGGCGTTGTGTATTCAATCATTTCACTTGCCCCCCTTTTTCTTCGGGGCCGTGAGCTGTTTAACGGCTTTATCGAAGTCGGATTCGATTCGCTGGGTCTTGTTGAACTTGTCGTATTCAGCAAATGCCTTTTCCTCGGCCTGCTTGCGAGAAATGGAGCCATATCCTTCAAGGATGCGGTATTCGTTAAACTCCAGAAAACGGTTCACGCTTTCGGCAAAGCTATCCATGGTAAAGGTGGTGCGGTTTTCGATGATTCGCTCAATGTAATCAAAAAATGCAGTGACGGCTCGTTCCAGTTTTTTGATCTCATCTTCCTGTAGATAATTCTTGCCGACAGTGGAGTCGGATTTGAGCACACGACCATCAGGAGCATTTTTGTAGGTCATCATGCCCATCAGAGGTTTTTCGGCATCTGCATTCAGATAAATGATTTCCGCTGCGGTGCGCCCAGTGATGGCAAAGTGGAACTTATCCTGTACATGAGCGTAGAAGTTGCAGGTGGTTTCTGATTGTGGATCATAATCGATACTGCACTCGGCAAAGATGTCGGTAATCTGCTGATAGATTCGGCGTTCGGATGCACGGATTGAGCGAACACGCTCCAGCAGCTCACGGAAATAATCCTTGCCAAAGAAACGACCGTTTTTCAGTCGTTCATCATCCATGGCAAAGCCCTTGGTGATATACTCCTTCAGCAATTGCGTGGCCCAGATTCTGAACTGTGTGGCCCTGGAGGAGTTTACCCGGTAGCCAACGGAAATGATGGCGTCAAGGTTGTAATGCTTAACTGAGCTTGTCTGGGTTTTTCCCTCAATAGCGCCGTGTTGAGTGGTATGTTCCAAAATGGAACTAACCACTCCTTCCTCAAGCTCTCCGGATTCAAAGATGTTTTTCAGGTGCTTGGTAATGGCTGGACGCTGTACCCCGAAAAGTTCGGCAATGCGATCCTGCGTCAGCCAGATCGTCTCATCATGAAGAATGCACTCCACCCTTACCTGGCCGTCTGGCGCGGTATACAGCAGAAAGTCGGTCATCTCATCCTTCGTTGTCAGCCAGCGTTCACTGTTCTCACTCATGATGGGTTCTCTTTTTGATTCACTGGCCTACGAAGTGAGGTAACAGATGAACTCACCGATGCTTTTTGTATGTACGCATAAAAATATGATGCTATGCAATGATATACAAATCTCGGCTCCATCACTTCACTTGGGACGATACGGTATACTCGCTGATGCAGCGCATATTTACCTTGGGCATAATGAAATACTTTTCCTACCCCAGCACCATCTCCAGCGGTGATGATTGCAGTTTCATCAAAATCAAACACGTTTAGCCTCAACTGCTCACGACCGCGAGCATAAAAAACAAAATCACCATCTTCGATGGCATCTTGTGTGTCGTGACTGCCTGTGCCAATTGTCGCCACCTCCCCCAGCGTCTTCCACTCAACCGCAGCACCATCCAGCAGCTTTTCCAAAAAACTAACAGAACTCATGCCTACAGCTCCTCGGTTCTGAATTCGCTGTAGCCTTCATAGTAATAGCTCACGTCAATCCCCTTCATGAACAACGCCCGGTCATCAATCCGGTCGGTGAGGGCTTGTTTTAGCAGGGACTTTACTTCAAGGTCTTTCACCACACTGCGC
>DKFG01000238.1 GCA_002452325.1 Geobacter sp. UBA6802 | reverse complement strand
ACTGCTGTCCTGCGTGGATATTTTGGTGAAACCGTCTTTGCATTCCCCCTTGAAAAAGCCATTGGCGTCAGCCTTACCCCCTATTATTACCACCCGCACCTTGTGCAGCTTACCTCTGAAGAGCTTGAAAGCTATGAGGAGCTTTCCGTAAAGATCGCTAAGCTTGCAGGCAGAGATGATGAGCGAGCACAAGACACCCTTAAGCTGTTGCTTATCAGGCGGGCCGAGTTGTTGAAAAAGGCGGAGAATAAGATTGTTGTGCTGTCGCGGTTGATTGATGCCAGTGATCATATTAAACTTGAGGCGGCGCAAACAGATCTCAAATGGGAATATCTCCATTTATTACTTTCAGGAGTATAGCATGCCAAATACGCAAGACCATTCGGCTGTGGGATCTGCTTTAGGCTATTATTTTCAAGCCATATACGCTTTGTTATTGATGCTCAAAAGCGCTGATGATGCAGCATTTGTCAGCGTAGAGTCTTGGGATGATGTTTATCTTGCAGATGGATGTCAGAAAGAATTGCATCAACTTAAGCATTCTATTGATGCTTCTACAAAGATAGGTCTGAAGAGTAGAGAATTATGGAAAACAATTAAGGTTTGGGCAGATTACTGCGCAATAAATAATCCAACCTCGGGTAAGTTTGTATTAGCGACTGTTGCTGATGTTGATCCAGATAGCTCTCTTGCCGTGCTATCTGACGATGATGCTTCACGTGATGTTCTTAAGCATGAATTAACCATTGAAGCAGAGCGAGTGATTAATGCGAGAAGAAAAGCTTTAGCTGAAGGTAAACACCCAAAAGACTTCCCATACCAAGACCGCTATAAAGGTTGTGAAGCATTTCTTGGACTTTCCGCATCGGCGCAGAGTGCACTTTTGAAAAACACCCTTCACCGCAAAGGTGTTTTTCAGATTCGTGAAGCAGTTGACAGTGTTGCATCTGCCATAAGAAAAACAACACCTGAAAATCTCCGCCTACCTCTCGCCAAAAGGATTATTGCTTGGTGGGATAGAGAAGTTGTTGAATCTCTTACTGGAGAACGTAGACGTTGCATATATGCGGAAGAACTCAAGGACTATATTGCCAGTAAAACAGCTGAATTATATACAGATGGCTTAAGTGACGACATGACAGAAATAGATTTTCCTTCACCAATGACACCCCATCCTATTCTTGAAAAACAGCTTACTATAATTGATGCTACTGAAACACAAATGAAACGATCAGTTCGAACCGAAATGCGTGCTCGAATCCAAAGAGGGAAGTGGTTGGACGATGACCTTGCAACCGCTTCAAAACTTCGCAAGTTTGATGCCCGCCTCGTGGAAGAGTGGGCCGATCGATTTGAAGCAATAAGAGAAACACTTAATAAAAATGAGGCCAGTGAGGAAACAAAAAAAGAAAAAGGGCGAGCATTATTAGACTGGTCGCATTTAAACGCGCCCCAAGAAGTTCCGCCGATAAAGCACAGTTGGGACGAAAAAGACTTGGTGCGAGGAAGCTATCAGCTATTATCAATCATGAAGTCGGTTGGTTGGCACGCAGAATACGATTCTCTCATAGAATCTATTGAAGACGAGGAGGCATAGTGGAAAGCCTTGATATATTCGCTGAAACAAATCCGGCTTTTTGCTCGATAGTTCTTTTTAATTTCTGTAAAGGTTACAAATCTGAGGCATCTGATGGAGTTGATTTTCCGCTAATTCTGCTGCCATTGCCCATTGTATTGTCTGGAGATTTGGAGAGCTCCTTTGTGAATACTCGCGTTGATACAGGTTTCTTTTCATGGATAGACCGTAATCCTACAATTTTATTAAGCCTCGCTGACCGCATTCAGGACACCCTTACAATCACAAGAAATGCAGTGGAATTTGGTGTGTCAAAATCTATTCTCCGGGTGGCTGACACTGGGAAAATAAAATCAGACGACAACGGATTGTCCAAGAAAAAATTCCCACTGAGTTCATCTAAAATGGGTCGAGCGTATATAAACTCACTCCGTTTTGGTCAATGGCTTGGGCAAATCAATTCTGCGACTACAATCTATAATCACTTGGGGTTAGAAATATGAGCCGCTGGAATATTCTCAATATTGTCTACTATAGTCATAATGGTAAAAAACGACTGCTCAATTTTGACAGAGAAAGTGTCAACATCGTTACTGGCGCTTCAAACACTGGAAAAACAGCAATAATTAAGACTATCGACTACTGTCTTGGGTCATCAAAATGCACTATACCAACCTTCATAAAAGACAGAGTAAGTCATGTCTCTGTGAAATGGAGTGATGGAACGACTGAACTTTTAGTCTCACGTATTGTTCCGACCTGGTCGAATCCGTCTACGCTGCAAATGTTTGTGGAATATGGCAGTGTTGTTAGAATTCATGATTCACCATATGAACTAAAAGGAAAGACTCAAAGAGATCAAGCACGCCTTGTAATCGAGCGCCTGTTTGGAATCGGCAATGTTTTTCAAGAGAAACAAGGAAAAACTGACGTGCCAAGCCGTATTTCTATCAGACAAGCGACTCCGTATTTGTTTTTAACGAAAGGGGTTATTGATAGTGAAACGACATTGATGCATGGTTTAGATGATCCAAAAGCTGCTGCACATATTATTGGAGCAATTCCATTTTTTTTAGGCGCAGTTGGAGAAGAGGAAATGAATGCCGAAAGACGGCTTAAGCAACTTTCAAAAGCCGTAGAATATGAGGAAAAGAAATGGGCCGAATTCGAAAGATCAAAAGATGGTGCTGTTGACAAATGCCACTCTATTATTAGAGAGGCAATGCAGTGTGGAATTATTCCAACAACCACTCTGAATAATGATGTTGAAGAATTACTTCCTATACTGCATGACATAGCAAATTGGCAACCCAGGAGAATGGTTTTCCCTGATGATGAACAAATGCAAGGACTAATACGTCAGAAAGCCGAAGCGTTTGAGCTTCTCCAACAACTTAAGCGAAAACGGAAATCAGCTGAACAGATGAATGAGACTGTTGGAGAATTTGACAATGTTATAGATCGACAATTATCCAAAATACAGGCAGTAGTTTTTTTTGATTCTGCGGCCACGGTCAAAACGTGTCCAGTCTGTTCTTCCCACATGCTACAGGAAACAAAAACATCAAAGGCTATTGAAAATGCTTTTTTAGAACTCTCGCGCGAAAGATCAGTTGTTAGATCACATCGCCCATTATTAGGTGCTTTTGTAGAAAATATAAACAAAGCGATTTTTGATCAACAGACTGCCGTTGAAAAAGTTGACCAGCAGATTAGATCTCTTGTCGAAGAATCAGATGAAGCAAAAAAAATGCAAGACTCTAACCAGCGGGCAATACGTGTTTCGGGACGGGTATCGTTTTTCTTGGACGCATTTCAAAAACCAGAGGATTACGATACAGAAAAATTAAAAAGTTATCGTGAAGAAATTGCTGACCTTGAAGATCGCTTTGATAAGAATCATAAAGAGGAAAAACTACGAATTGCTGAAAGTCTAATATCAGGCTATGCCTCGGAAATTTTCGACGATCTTCCTAGGGGAGAACCATGCAATACGGGGAAAATACTTTTTTTATCAAGAAAACCGAGTATCGTTGTCTATGACCATAGGCTTAATAGAGAACATCAATTCGAAGATATCGGATCAGACGAAAATTATTTAAGTCTTCATATTGCATTTATTTTTGGAATGCAGCGCTTTTTAGAAGAAGCTAAAAGACCAGTGCCTGGTGTTGTGATATTGGATCAAGTAAGTCGCCCATACTTTCCTCAAGAGGCTGATTTTGATGAGGTAGAATTATCCTCTGACGAAGACTCAGCTGCATTGAGGCGATATTTTAAGTTTTTGTTTAAGGAAGTTTCAAAGCGTTCTGGTCTTCAAGTTATTGTGCTGGAACATGCGTATTTCGGGGATGATGAACAGTATCGTAATGCAGTAAAATATCGTTGGCCCAAAAAAGGACATGAGAGATTGATACCATCCGAATGGCCAACAAAATAAAATGCGTCAGCAAGTTTCGAACGCTGACGAGCATAAAACCCAAGGCCACCCAATGTCCACCCTAATCCCCAGCATAGCCTCCTGCAAAGATGTGACTCCCGGCGAGCGCCGCTTTGCCCGTCTGCTTGAGGCAAAACTGGAAGATGACTACCTCTGCTGGTACAACGTCCCCATCGGCCCTTCCAGGCACCACCCCGACTTTATCATCATGCACCCGCAACGGGGCCTGCTTGTGCTGGAAGTAAAGGACTGGCGCCTGTCCACTATCCAGAGCATCAACAGCCATGAAGCGACCATATTCGTCAACAACGCTCCCGTAAAAGTTAAGAACCCGCTTGAACAGGCGCGAGGCTATGCCATGGTTGTTGCAGATATCCTTAAAAGTGATCCTCAACTGGTGTGGGCGGATGGTCGGTATCAAGGAAAACTACTCTGTCCATGGGCTTTCGGTGTTGTCTTTACCAATATTACCCGCAGCGACTTTGAGCAAACCGACCTGGGTGAGGCAATCGAACCGCACCATCTGATCTGCCGTGACGAGATGACTGAGTCTGTTGATGCAATGGCTTTTCAAGAACGTCTTTGGGGGATGTTTCCCTTCAACTCACACGGACTGCTGACCCTCCCGCAGATAGATCGTGTACGCTGGCATCTCTTCCCTGAAATCCGCCTGCCGTACAAACAGGCGTCACTCTTTGATGATCTGGACGATGAGCCGCAGGGATTTCCTGATCTGTTGCGTGTCATGGACCTGCAACAGGAACAGCTGGCCCGCAGTCTGGGGCAGGGGCATCGGATCATCCACGGCGTTGCCGGTTCCGGCAAAACCCTTATCCTCGGTTATCGGGCCGAACATCTGGCCAAGGCCTGTTCACGCCCGATACTGGTGCTCTGCTACAACCGCCTGCTTGCTCAACGGCTGGAACAGTGGATGCAGATCAAAGGGATTTCTGACAAGGTCCATGTGCATACCTTTCATGCCTGGTGCCGGAAACAGCTATCGGCCTACCACATTGAAATGCCTCGCAACCATGGTGACAACGATGCTTTCTACGATGAGATGGTTGATACGGTGATCCGTGAGGTTGATCGCGGGATGATTCCCGCCGGACAGTATGACGCCGTCATGATCGATGAAGGGCATGATTTCCGCTCAGAGTGGCTGAAGCTGGTGGTGCAGATGGTCAACCCCCAGACCAGCTCGCTGCTGGTTCTGTACGATGATGCACAATCCATCTATGACACCCGCAAAAAAGGGAAGTTTAGTTTCAAGGGGGTCGGTATTCAGGCACAGGGAAGAACCACCATCCTGAAGGTTAACTATCGCAACACGCACGAGATTCTTGATTTTGCAGCCGAATTTGCCCGACAGCTTTTGACACAGGAAGAATCAGACGAAGACGGCATACCACGTCTGGCCCCGGTTTCTGCGGGGAGACGGGGCTCAAAACCGCTCTTGATCAAGTTGCCAACCATTCAAGCCGAAGCCGATGCAATTGCCAAGCGCCTAAAAGAAGCCCATCAAAGCGGGGTTGCGTGGAAGGATATGGCGGTGCTGTATTGGGATGCAACGGATAAAGACGAAATATACCGGGCGCTTAAAGCAGAGCATATTTACGTGGTCGGCAAAAAGACGATTACCTTTGATAAGGATGACACCAAGGTAAAGTTATTGAACATTCACAACAGCAAAGGACTTGAATTTCCCGTTGTAGCAATCATGGGCGGTCGGATTGTTGAGCAGGCCAAGAGTGACGTGGAGGCGGCCAAGCTACTCTACGTTGCCATGACCCGTGCAACGTCGCAGTTGGTGATGACAGTAGCCGGGGTTTCATAATGCTCACCCCCTACCTCAAATCCTTCTCCACCCTCCGCTCCGACACCAGCCGTTCTCGCTGGACAGCAGCAACAAAGTTCCGCGCCCCGCACAAACCGCTGTTACTGCTAGCCGTGATCGACTTGATTGCCCAAGGGATCATAAAAACCAATTTCATAGAGTTCACCGCTGATCTGGGTGAACTGTTCAACATCTACTGGTCTCGCGTCATGCCGCCGGATCAACGCTCAAATATCATCCTCCCGTTTTACCATCTCAATTCAGACAAGTTCTGGCATCACATCCCGAAACCGGGCATGGAGGCAATCCTCGCCGCTACCCGCCAGATCAGAGGCGTTGCCCAATTACAGGAAATCGTGCTGGGGGTGAAGCTGGATGACGAGCTGTATGCACTGCTGTGTCAGGAAGAATCCCGCAACCTGTTGCGAACAGTACTGATTGAAACCTACTTTGCGCCTGAGTTGCACGCTGGTTTGATCGAGCAGGGGATTATCAATAAGGAAGCGTTTCAGTACAGTCAGACATTGCTGGAGACGTCGCGTCAACAAAAGGTGCAGGAAGATGACGAGACAGAGAAATACGCCCCGGCGGTGCGTGATCAGGCGTTCAGGAGGGTGATCGTCAGTATGTATGATCATCGCTGCGCCGTCTGCGGTATCCGCATGTTGACCCCGGATTGCCATACCGTGGTTGACGCCGCCCATATTGTGCCGTGGAGTCTGACCCATAATGATACCGTTCAGAATGGCATGGCGCTCTGTCGCCTGTGTCATTGGACGTTTGATGAAGGTTTAGTCACGGTTTCCGGCACATATACCGTGATTGTTTCTAAACAGCTGTCTGCTAACAATAATATCCCCAGCCATCTGCTGACTCTTGCCGGACGCCCTATCATCGGCCCTGGCGAACAGGAGTTATGGCCCGACCCGGATGCACTCCACTGGCATCAGCAGAAGATCTACCGGAAATACTGAATTTCCATTGCTGAAAACAATATGCCGTCTCTGGAGCTGTTTACTGAGGAATCGGGGCAGGAAATCAACCGCTATACCTTATTTGGTGAGCATGAGCTGGTTTTAACATCTTTGTTCCTGCAATGGTGCCATGAAAAGAATATCAAGGCTAAAGACAGGGATGAGTATTTCCTGGCCCACATCAATCGTGGTGTTGAGCTACTGGTAAACCGTGTCCGTGGGCTTGAAAATCTGGCACAGTTGATAAAGGCAAACTGATGATGCAAGAGCCAATCTATCTTGATCATAATGCCACAACACCGGTTGACAGACGGGTGCTGGAGAAGATGCTACCGTACTTCTGCGAGGTGTATGGCAATGCCTCCAGCATTGATCACCTGCACGGTCACAAGGCAAAACATGCAGTTGATGAGGCCCGCCAGACCATAGCCAAACTGCTTGGCTGCCGCAAAGAAAGTGAAATCATCTTTACCAGCGGCGCCACTGAATCGAACAACCTGGCTTTGATAGGTGCCTTTAGACGTTTTCGGGACAAGGGCAACCACATTATTTCATCTACAATTGAACATCCGGCTGTTCTGGACACACTGAATTATCTTAAAAGTGAAGGAGCGGAGATAACGCTGCTGCCTGTTGACAGTAACGGCGTGGTTTCACTTGAAGCACTGGAAAAGGCGATTAAGCCGGAAACAATTCTGGTTTCTGTTATGTTTGCCAACAATGAAATTGGCACCATCCAGCCAATCAAGGAAATAGGCGCACATACCAAATCAAAAGGGATCTTGTTTCACACTGATGCAGCGCAGGCTGTGGGTCATGAAAAGATACCTGTCTATGATATGAACATTGACCTGCTCTCCTTCAGTGCCCACAAATTTTATGGGCCGAAAGGAGTTGGCGGCCTGTTTGTCCGCTCATATTCCCCCCTGATCAAGTTAAACCCGATCTCCTTTGGTGGTGGCCACGAAAAGGGAATGCGGTCAGGTACGCTGAATGTTCCAGGCATCGTCGGCATGGCTGAAGCGCTGTTACTAGCAAGTAAGGAAATGGATAAAGAGAACCAGCGTCTGAGGGATGCTGCAAGCTGTATCCGTCAGGAGCTTCAACAGAAGTTCCCTGAAATCAAGCTTAACGGGCATCCGCAAAACCGTCTTGCCCACAACCTGAGCCTTACCATCCCTGGAGTTGAAGCAAAAGCCTTGATCCATCAGCTAAAAGGCAAGCTATCTTTTTCCGCTGGCTCGGCATGCTCCACTACAAAGGTCGAGCCATCCCATGTTTTGAAGGCAATTGGCCTGTCTGATGACGAGACATTTCAAACAATCAGGTTGGGACTTGGGCAGAAAACTCAAGATACTGAAAATATAGTTGATTTGCTGAAAATGGCTATTTGTGCTGTAAACAGCCGATACGTCTGAGGTGACTATGCCAAGTAGAACCGGTAAACCATACAAAGATGGAGAACTTGAAGTCATTTTAAGTCTTTCTCCCACCAAAGAGAATATCAAGTGGCTGAGTATTTTGCTGGAGCGCTCAGAAGAAGCTATAGAAATTGTGTATAAAATTGCCTTTGAACATGGTCCGTTTGGTAAAAACGCTGATATTCAGGAGAAAAAGATTATTGAAGCAAAAGAAAGGGTAGGGATTGGGATCGGTCGGATGAAGCCGCGTGGGGAGTAGTATCAATGCTTGGGGGTGGATGAATGGATGACTCTAATCGACGCTATTCCCTGCTCTATCAAGAACTTGCCAAAGAAGAAGCACGGCTAAAGCATCTTGATAACGAGCGCAAGACGACCTTTGCCAACATACAGAGAATTCGTAATCAACTAGCGGCACCTAAGCCTCCAGCCTCACAGAACCTTTCACCCCCCACCCTTTCATCAGAAGCAAAGATTGCCCTGTTCCGTACCCTGTTTAAGGGACGCGAAGACCTTTACCCCAAAATGTGGCTGAGCAAGAGTGGGGATCGTAAAGGATATATGCCTGCCTGTGGCAATGACGGCGATTTTTCACTCTGCGGCAAACGACATACACCTCGTATCAAATGTGTTGATTGCAGGCATCAGGCATACCTGCCAGTAACAGACAAGGTGATTCGAGAGCATCTGCAGGGCAAACAGACCATTGGTGTCTATCCGCTCTTGCCGGATGATACCTGCTGGTTCCTTGCTGTCGATTTTGATAAGGCGTCGTGGCAGGAAGATGTTGCCTCGTTTCGTGACACCTGCAGTACAATTGGCCTTCCAGCAGCCGTTGAACGTTCACGGTCCGGGAATGGGGCTCATGCCTGGTTTTTCTTTTCCGAACCGATACCAGCCTCTACTGCCCGTGCAGTGGGCTGTTTTCTGATTACTGAGACAATGTCTCGCAGGCATCAGATCAGTATGGAGTCCTACGACAGGCTTTTTCCCAGTCAGGACACCATGCCGAAAGGAGGCTTCGGCAACCTGATTGCATTGCCACTGCAAGGAGAACCACGTAAGCAAGGGAATTCTGTCTTTGTGGATGAGGGCTTTATTCCGTACGATGACCAGTGGGGATATCTTGCTTCAATAAAACGACTGTCATCCTTGGAGGTTCAGACCATAGCTGATAAAGCAGCTCAACGAGGCCAGGTTATCGGCTTGAAACTGCCGTCAGACCAGGATGACGATCAAGCACCGTGGGAACGCTCTCCCTCCGGCATGTTACCAGTACAAAAGATAACAGGCAAAATGCCCAAAAAGGTTGCGGTGGTTCTTGCGCAACGGATATTTGTCGAAAAGAAATCGCTGCCCTCGGAACTGCTCAATCGTATCAAGCGGCTCGCTGCCTTTTAAAATCCTGAATTTTACAAGAAACAAAAGCTGCGGCTTTCGACACACAACACCCCGCGAGTTATCGCCTGTTTTGAAGAAACATCGAAACATGTTGCCCTGCCACGCGGTTGTTTTGATGCGCTGGACGAGCTTCTGAAGTCATACGGTGTTACGCTGAAGACTACCGACAAGCGGCAGAATGGCAGTACCACGGCATTCAGGTTTCACGGTGCGTTGACAGATATCCAGCAGCAGGCTGTTGCCGAACTTGAAGCGCACGATATCGGTATCTTTGTAGCACCTCCCGGTTCAGGTAAAACCGTCGTCGGAGCATGGATGACTGCCGCCCGGAACTGCTCAACCCTTGTGCTGGTTCATCGCAAACCGCTTCTTGATCAATGGGTGGCGCAGCTTTCCTCCTTTCTCGGTTTGAGCAAAAAAGAGATCGGGACTATTGGTTCTGGAAAGAACAAGATAACCGGCATGCTGGATGTTGCCATGATGCAGAGTTTGGTCCGCAAGGATGCGGTTGCTGATCTTGTTGCCAATTACGGTCAGGTAATAGTGGATGAATGCCACCATCTGCCTGCCTTTTCCTTTGAACGGGTACTTGCTGAGGCGAAGGCAAAATATGTTGTCGGACTCACTGCTACACCTTACCGTCGGGATGGCCATCAGACGATCATACACCTGCAGTGTGGCCCGACCAGATTTGCATTAAATCGCAAGCACCAGGCAAGTGATGGAGGTTTCGACCGCAGGCTGATACTTCGGGAGACCAGCTTCAGCCTGCCTCCCGATGCCACGGAGGCATCTATTCAGGAAATCTACGCCAAACTGACAGAAGACCGGCAACGGAACAGATTGATTCTGAATGATATCAGGCAGGCACTTGCAGAGGGACGCTCCCCGCTACTGCTGACAGAACGCAAGGACCATCTGGAGTATCTGGCGTCTGAACTGAAAGATGCCGTACAACACCTGATTGTATTGCAAGGTGGCATGGGTGTGAAACAGCGTCGCAAGGTCATTGAGCAGCTAACATCCATTCCAGATCAAGAGGAACGGCTGATTCTTGCTACTGGACGCTATATTGGTGAAGGTTTTGACGATGCACGCCTGGATACCTTGTTTCTGGCGCTTCCTTTCTCGTGGAAAGGGATGCTTATTCAGTATGCCGGACGCCTGCATCGCCTTCATCCTGGGAAAGTAGAAGTACAAGTGTATGATTACGTTGATAGTGCGGTCCCGATGCTGGCAAAGATGCATGCAAAACGTATGAAGGGGTTCAAAACCTTGGGATATGAGCAGGCAGCATAAATCAACATCAACACGGTTTTGTTGCGATCAGTCCATTTTTCTTGTACTTTATTCCTATGACATTTGAATCAGACAAAACCATAGCCTATTGGGCTGAAAGTTCCGCATACGACCTGGAGACCGGCGCAACCCTGCTACGCTCCAAGAAATACCCGTATGCCCTGTTCTTTGGTCATCTTGCTATCGAAAAGATGCTGAAGGCGCTGGTAGTGAAGCATACCGGCACCCATGCCCCCTATTCACATTCTCTGGTAATGCTGGCAAAGAAAACCGGCTTTGAAATACCGGATGAAATGTTTGACCAGTTGGCAGAATTTATGGAGTTTCACACTGAAGCGCGGTATCCTGATGTGAAGATGGATTTTTACCAGAAATGCACCAAGGAATTTGCTGCTGAGAAGTACAAAGAGATAAAGAAGGTTTACAAATGGTTACGAAAGAAATCAGAGATATAGTCATCAGGCTGGTAGATGCCGTATCAACAAAGGGAG
Organism: Geobacter sp. UBA6802; assembly: GCA_002452325.1. Taxonomy (GTDB): domain Bacteria; phylum Desulfobacterota; class Desulfuromonadia; order Geobacterales; family Pseudopelobacteraceae; genus Trichlorobacter. Next base: position 22,566 of record DKFG01000238.1, on the reverse strand, counting down.
TCCATGTTGACAAGGCTCTTTTGTACGGTTCCTTTGCCACCGGCAAACAGACCGCTGACAGTGACCTTGATATAGCCATCATCTCCAACGACTTTGGCAGGGACAGGTTTAACGAGGGCAAAATGCTGATGCAGCTTGCCTGGAGGATTGACGCCAGACTCCATCCGGTACCTGTATCAGCTGACTCATACAAGAACGATACATGGGTTCCCCTGATTCACGAGATACGTGAACATGGGGTAGAGGTAGCCTGAAAACTTTCACCCAGCTTTCACCAACTGGATAACTTTCACCATATTTTGATGGACTTAAATGGACGTTGGTCGGCGGGACTAAGATGCGGAAGTTACTTCAAATAATTGGTTTTATGAGTTCTATAAACTGTAAACTGGTAGCTTTCGAATCTCGTTTCCCGCTCCATTAAAAACCTAGGGGGTAACAAGTAGTTAGGCGAAATTACCCCGTGACTGTACCCGGTACCGTACCCAAACGTTGCCGGGTTTTTCTTTTTCTTAGAGTTGATGAAGTCCTCTCCGAAGTATTCCAGAATATCCTCTGTGTCCTCTTCAAGCCCTTCTACGTCAGACAACGGTGACGGGTAAACGTAGTCCGCCGTACCATGAGGCGGTTATGTCAAACATGACGGATTTATTTGACGGGTTCACCAACACACCTCGCATCATTCTGGAAATTGTCTCTTATATTCAATCTCTTACCAGCGATATGCACAGATGGTTTCTCTGGAACATTAGTTGCTCTAGTGGTTCTTTACCGGGTAGTCGAAGGCAGCCCAGCATAACCAGGCACTAAAAGGAGGATTAAATGAAACAGGTATCCAAAATCGTTGTTCTCAAATTAGCCGTAGCTGTTGCGTCCATCGGAATCGTTGCAGGATGTGCAACAACTGCTCCGCTGCGAACAGAAGCGTCAACATCAGGCATTCGTGCCGCCGAGGAGGCGGGGGCGGCCAAAGTACCCAGGGCCTCACTGCATTTGCAATTAGCCAAAGAGGGACTTGAAGCTGCCAGGAAATTGTCTGCAGATGGAGAAAAGGGGAAAGCCGCATCAATGCTGTTGAGAGCCGAATCCGACGCAGAGCTGGCTGTCATGCTCTCACACGAGGAGACAGAAAAGATTGAAGCACGAGCTGCAGTGGAGCGTGTACGTCAGCTTTTGAAAGACAACCAGTAAACCAGCCGTTTACCCAAAGGAGCATTCGATGAAAACAGTACACTATGGTATTCTGATCGTGTTTGTAGCGCTATTTACCGGTTGCGCTACCGTGCCGCCAAACGAGCTGGTAAACGCTCGCTCGGCCTACCAGCAGGCGAGTGAAGGGCCGGCAAAACAACTGGCGCCGGCGGAACTGCACAAAGCAAGTGAGGCGCTCAAGCAGGCTGAGCAGTCCTTCTCCCAAGATCCTGACTCATACAAGACAAAAGATCTCGCCTACGTTGCTCAACGTAAGGCCGAACAGGCAGGAACGTTAGGCTCCATAGCCGCCTCAAAGGGGAGCTCAAGTAGAGCAAATGCCTATTACCAGACTCAGCAGGCTGAAATTGTCAAGCAAGGTAAGCAGGATTTAAGCGACTCACGGCAGCAAACCGCAGATGCACATGCCGAACTTGATAAGCAGGCTGTGGCCAAGGCTGCCAGGGACCGTGCTGATGTTGATTTCAAGAGACAGCAGGCTGTGATTGCACAGGGTAAAAAAGAGGTGAGCGAAGCCAATAAGCAGACTGCCTACATGCAAGCCGAACTTGAAAAACAGGCCGCAGTTCAGGACGCCAAGGACAAGTCGAATGCCGATCTACAGAAGCAACAGGCTGCTCTCCTGAAAGGACAGCAGGATTTAAAAGAGTCGGAGAAGCGGACAGCCGATGCGCTTGCCGAGCTTGCCAAGATTGCTTCTCTCAAGGAAGAGAAACGCGGGCTGGTTCTTACCCTGTCCGGAAGCATCCTCTTTCGATCAGCCCAATCAACTTTGCTGCCTCAAGCGCAGGCGAAGCTTGACCAGATAGCCACTGCGTTGATGACTATCCGTGCCCGCAACCTCATTATCGAGGGGCACACCGACTCCCAGGGTTCTGAGGCATACAATCAGGGGTTGTCGCAACGCCGATCTGAATCGGTTCGCGATTACCTTGTACAGAAAGGCTATCCGTCCAACCAGATCCAGTCACGGGGACAGGGCGAGGGCAGCCCGATCGCCAACAACAGTTCCGCAGAAGGGCGAGCCAATAACCGCCGGGTTGAGATTGTCATAGAACGCGAACAGCAGGCGTCTAGATAACGTCTATCTGCAGGCTGAAATGCGACAGGCCTCCGGGGGTGCACCCCCCCGGAGGCCTGTCGCATCTCAGGCCCGAAACAAATTGCCCGACCGTCATATAGCGCGGTTATGTGGCATATACCGGACTCCTTTCTCTTCTACTGCTGCGCCTAATCCGCTCTGTTCAAATTTTAGTATGTATAATCAGTGTGTTGACCGTTAATTTGTGCCAGATGGTCTCTGGCGCGTTAGTTGCTACAGTAGCAATCCAGAACTGACAGTCAGTTGAGGGCACACCTATGCATGCCGGTCCGATCTCACGTACTTACCGCCGTTACGCCCTGGGGCTTCTGCTGGCGGTGAATCTGCTTAACTACATAGACCGGCAGGTACTCTTTGCGGTCTTTCCTTTGATCAAGACCGATTTGCAGCTCAGCGATACGGCACTGGGGCTACTCGGCAGTGCCTTCATGTTTGTCTATCTGTTCTGTGCCCCGTTCTTTGGCTGGCTGGGCGATCATTGGAGCCGCACCAGACTGGCTTCCGGGGGTCTGGTTGTCTGGAGCCTTGCAACTACCCTGGCCGGTTTGTCCACCGGCTATCAAAGTCTCTTGGCAGCGCGGGCCACGGTAGGAATTGGTGAGGCAAGTTTTGGCACGGTCTCTCCGGGGCTTATCACGGATTTTTTTCCAAAGGAGCAACGTAGCCGGATCCTGGCCTGGTTCTATGTAGCCATTCCTGTTGGCAGTGCCCTTGGCTATATCCTAGGCGGGGTGCTGGGGCAGCGCTATGGCTGGCATGCCGCGTTCATGCTGGTAGGTCTGCCGGGACTGCTGTTGGCGATTCCTCTTTTCGTATTGCGTACCCCTTCTCGCGGCAATGCTGAAGCAGCCTCTTTGTCACGGCATAGCATGCGCGATGCGACTGCAGAATATGTTGCCCTGTTCAGTAATCGTTCGTTTGTCTGGAACACCCTGGCCATGGCAGCCATGACCTTTGCCATCGGCGGTCTTGCCCAGTGGCTTCCCTCATTTTTACACCGTATCCATGCCGTTGATCTGGTCAAGGGAAACACACTGTTCGGCGCAACCACGGTGCTGGCCGGGATATTGGGCACCCTGGCAGGCGGCTGGCTGGGTGATTACTGGCAAAAGCGCAGCGGCAAGGGGCACCTGCTTCTCTCCGGATGGGGATTTCTGATCGGTACCCCCTTTGCGGTCTGGGCCATCCTGGCCCCCGGACTTGTCAGTTGTATGACCGCTATTTTTTTAGCGGAATTTTTTCTCTTTCTGAACACCGGACCACTGAATACCGTCATCCTCAACGTTACCAGCCCGGCTATCCACTCCATGGCCTTTGCCATGAACATATTCTTTATCCATGCTCTGGGTGACGCTGTTTCACCTTTTATTGTCGGCTGGCTGTCCGACCAGTGGAGTTTGCGCAGCGCACTTTTAATAACGCCCCTTGCCATGGTTCTGGCCGGAGTATTCTGTTTCGCGGGCAGCAGGTTTGTGGTGCACGACATGGCCAAGGCCGGGCCATGACAACCAGCTAACAAGGAGACATCAGCATGAAGCACCTGAGACTGTTGTTCATCGTCTGCCTCGTCCTGTTGCCCCTGCCGACCAGTGCGGCGGATGAAGACTACGGCTATCCGCTTACCGGATCGTATGAAGCCACCATCCTCGGGACTCCGGTGGATATGATCCCTCTGTTTCCTGCAAAGACACCAACACGACAACTGGTGCTCGATGTTATCCCGGGCCGTATAAAACCGCCTATTTTCTTTTATGATGAAGGGCTGCGCTGCACCTTTGCCTATCAGAAAAAAAAGGCGCCACTGGTCTTTCTGATTGCCGGTACCGGCGGCAGTGATCGTGCCCCCAAGCTGATGAACATGATGAAAGCACTGCATCAGGCAGGCTTTCATGTCATCACCCTGCCATCGTCAACCAATACCAATTTTATTGTTTCAGCATCTCAAAACAGGGTACCGGGTAACCTGCCTGAAGACGCAGCAGATATTTACCGGGTCATGGAGGCTGCCTGGCAGCAGATACAAGCTGACATAGAGGTCTCTTCCTTCCATCTGGGAGGATACAGTCTGGGAGCCGGCCATGCAGCCTTTGTTGCCAAACTTGATGAGGAACGCAAGATTTTCAACTTTCGCAGGGTACTCATGATAAATCCGCCGGTAAGTCTCTATAACTCTATGGCGCGGATTGAAGAGATGCTGAAACAGATACCTGGAGGTTCCAGGAAGCAGGGGGTCTTTTTCAACAAAATGCTGTCCCGGTTCAGCCTGTTCTACCGTTATGGCAATTTTGTGGCCATCAATGATGATTTTCTCTACGCCATGTACACAGAGGAGCTTTTTTCCCGCGAGGAAACGGCAGGATTGATCGGGCTGACCTTCCGCATCAGCCTGGCCGGCATGATCTTCTCCTCTGATGTGATGACCAACAGCGGCTACGTTGTGCCAAAAAACCGGGTGCTGCATCATACCGATCCGCTTTTCGACTACTTCCTGGTCTCCACACATCTAAGTTTCTTTGACTATTTCAACGAGCATTTTTACCCCCACTTTCTGAAGTTGCAGCCAGGACTTACCAAACAGGCGCTCATCGATCTGTCGAGCCTGAAGAGTATCGAAGGCTACCTGAAGTCGTCCACCAAGTTCGGCATGATGACCAATGAAAACGATTTTATCCTGACCAGGGCAGAACTTGACTATCTGCGAGATCTTTTTGGTGAACGGGGCAAGATCTACCCCCGTGGCGGCCATCTGGGTAATCTTGAATACAAGGATAATCTGACCTACATGGTTAATTTCTTTAAACAAGGAGGGACAGCTCCATGAGAGAGGCTCTTTGTTGTCGAACCGGCCGGATGATTTTTGTCATGACCCTGGCTCTGGCACTGGCAGGGTGCGCGACAACCGGCCTGCCTACTGCACATGAAGAACCGGCGCGGCACTCCATCAGCGAATTCAGTGACCAGCGTTTTGCCGAGGTGTATGACCCCTGGGAGGAGTTCAACCGGAATATGTACCGGTTCAACTATTACTTTGACAAATACCTGTTTCTCCCTCTGGTAAGCGGCTACGAGTTTGCTACGCCAACCATCCTTCAGGAGCGGATATCCAGCTTCTACAGAAACCTCGGGGAAGTGAAAAATCTTACCAATAGCCTGTTTCAGTTAAAAGGTGAGGAATCGGCAACAACCTTTGCCCGCTTCCTGACCAACAGTACCTTGGGGCTTGGCGGCTTGTTCGATCCGGCAACAGCGTTCGGACTTGAACGGCACGAGCAGGATTTTGGCAAGACACTCGGTTACTGGGGGGTCGATTCCGGGCCATACCTGGTGCTGCCGATCTTCGGCCCCTCATCCCTGCGTGATACAGGAGGGCTTGCGGTGGATAGCGCCATCAATTACGGGATCTATACCGCCATCGACCCTTTTGGATTCACCGGCAACAGTTTCCCGATTGATACCGGTATAACAGCTCTGGGTGTCGTCGATGCGCGGCATCAGCAGAGCTTCCGTTATTATGAAAGTGGTTACCCGTTTGAGTACTACATGGTCCGGTTTTTCTACCATAAGATGCGGGAAATCGAGTCAGGCAGGCCGTTATCGGCGGATTGATAATCGGGGTGGTACGAGCCGTAAGGGTAGTACAGAGGGCGCATCGAGATGCGCCCTCTGTACTGAAAGGAACCGTTTCATGTGCCGTGGCTACAAGACTTTCCTCCCCTGAATAACGCGTACCAGTACCACTATGATCGCAATAACCAGCAGGATATGGATCAGGCCACCCATAGTGTAGGACGTTACCAGCCCTAACAGCCAGAGCACAATCAGTATGACGCATAGTGTCCAAAGCATGAGATCTCCTCCTGTTTGACAGGGATGAACAACCTGTCTGAGTCGGTGCAACTGCACCAGGATTACGGCGTTGTTTTCTGACAGAGTCCAGAAAGACCATTACAACTATCGCGCCAAGCAGGACCATCTATTCTGAAACGCAGCACTACCCGCCGTTACCACAGCCTGGAGCCTTTTAGCGGCACCTGCACCGCAGCAGTTTTCTGCAGATGTAGCGATGCCTTCCGCCATATACAACAGTAGCGTTAATGGTGACGGATTCCGTAACGCCATGCCCTCCCTGTTTTTCGCCAACAGCACCTTTTTGCGTGCACAATCAAACAGTTAACAACAAGGATCGCTCTGCATTTGTTTGGATCGTTAGTTGCTATATCTCAGACTAAGAAACTAATGACCAACTCTACGCTGGTCCGGAGGTCTGAATGGAACTTGTCATGTCTGGCACAGTGGCTCATCTGAAGGGGGACTGGACACTCGTTGGCGTAACCCAACACAGTATCCATGCACTGGCCACCTCGTTAGAGCAGATAGCGGCCGGCACTGAGAAAAAGCTGCGCATAGATTGTCAACAGATACAACGTTTCGATATCAGTGGGCTGCAATTCCTCTACACCTGGCTGCAGTGTTTCAGGATACGGGGGATTGAGCCGGTACTGTTCAACCTTTGTGAAAAGCTGCAGAAGATGTTTTTGGAACTGGGCTTCAGGATTACATCAGAGCAAAACTTCAAAGTTAATCACAACCAACTGCTCTTGTCGGCTCCGTAGTCGTAGCTATGGACAGACAGGCGCCACAGATCCTGGCATGGGTAGTCGCTCAGGAAAAACCGGAAAGAAGGAGACAGATCATGGAACAAAAGGCTTTCAGAGGTGCTTTCCCCGTTACATTCGTCGTTGTGCTGGTGGTGTTTCTATCCACACTGTTGTTAGCCGATCTGCAGCAATCCTTTGCTGCGTCAGCCACAAAGAAGGCAGCGCCACCAGCAGCAGTGACCGCAGGTGACCGTACTGAGGCCCGTATCAAGCAGTTACATGCCGTTCTCAAGATTACCGATGACCAGTTGGCAACATGGAATACCCTTACCCAGGTCATGCGTGAAAATGCAAAAGAGATGGATGCAGCTGCCAAGGTAAAGGCAGAAAGCACGCAGACCGCAAACGCAGTCGAGAATATGAAATTCTATTATCAGATCTCCAAAACACATCTGGAACAACAGGCAAAGTTTATCCCGCCCTTTGAAGCGCTCTATACCTGCATGTCGGATGAGCAAAAAAAGACTGCAGATCTTGTCTTTAGAACCGGGAAAGCTGGTCGTACCAGGATTAAATAACTGAGTAATCCGGTTTAAACGCGCTTCGACTTCGCTCAGCGCACGACTGTTCCCTGAGCGAAGTCGAAGGGAACATACTCAGAACGATCAACAAATCTGTTTCTGGAATGGAGTGAGAAAATGAAAACAGAATATCAATGGAATTTTAATGCCATAGCAGCCAAGAGCATGGCTACACTTGTTTTGGCAGCACTGCTGGGCGTGACCGGCGTAGTAGCCGCCATGGCCAGAGAAGATCATGGCCATAGATCTCAACATGACAACCGTCGTAATGATCACCGGGTAAAAAAGTATGACCGTGACCATTATTATGTTGAGGGTCGGCGAGTGTATCGACCGCATGTCTACCGGGAGCGGGTATACGTTCCGCCACCGGTCTACTACGCACCGCCGCCACCACCGGGGGTCAGTATCTTTTTACCCCCCTTCTCCATTCATCTCTAAGGCAGGAAAAGCGCACTGAGATGCGCTTTTCTTCTATCCGCCATGTGACACCATGAAGATCTCTATCGGCTTGCTGGAGGCGCTGTTGGCATGAAAACGTTTACCATTGAATACAAGCTCGTGATCGGTTTTGCACTGGCGCTTATGTTGCTGCTGTTGTCCGGTGGACTGATGTTCCGATCACTTCAGGAATACAAGAATATCTCTTTCTGGGTATCCCGCACCTATCAGGTTCTTGATGCGCTCGGCGATGTCCGGTCGGGACTGCGCGAAATAGAGAGTAAGCAGCGGACCTATATCATTACCGGCGATGAACATTCGTATATTGAGTATGAGCGCGACGCTGATCAGATCAGATCGGTTCTGGCCAGCATCAACCAGCTGACCGCCGACAATCCACGCCAGCAGGTACGCACCGCCTCGCTCTCGCTACGGGTGAAGGATCGTCTGCAATTACTGGAAAACAACACCGCCCTCTATCGCGCCAAGGGTATAGCGGCGGTTCGGGAAAGCCTCAAAACCGATGGGATTATCTTCAGCATGGATCTGCTGTTGAAAGAGATCCGTTTGATGGAAGCTGAGGAGCGCACCCTGCTGAAGCAGCGTAACGATCAGGCTGACCGGAATGCCAACCAGACGTTGGGGATGGGCGCATTGCTGGTGACCGTTACCCTGCTGGGTATGATCATGTTCTGGTGGCGTATGAAGGTAGAGATGCAAGGACGGCAGGCAGCCGAATCGGCGACACAGGAAAGCCTGCTGCAGAATCAGATCTCGGACGTGTTGCTGAAGGAAAGCTCCATTAACAAGGCCTATAGCGATCTCCTCACTGTTGTGAATGAGGACTGGCCATCGCTGGACGAGCTGTTACAGGCGGCTCTGGCAACTATCAACAAGCATGTGCCGATCATAGCCGCAGTCTGTTATCTCCACCATGAGGAGGATCTCCTTGTACCGCTTTCCTCCATGGGGGTGCCGCTCCCGCTGCAGGCCGGTGGCATGGTGCAGGAGGCGATGAAACGGAATGAAGTAATCACGCTGTATGACATTCCCATCAACGCAGTGGTGAGTGTTTCAACCGGCGCTGGCATCATCTTGCCCCGTGAGATTATTGCTGCCCCCGTTACGGTAAAGAATGACGTTATTGCCGTTCTGGAGCTGGCTTCTTTGCTGGGTTTTGGAGAAACCGAACGGCAGGTTATCAACCGGATTATCCCGCCGCTCGGTATCGGTATCAATCAGAAGCGGCTTGAGTTGGAGATCAAGGATCGCTCGCACCAGATTGAAACCGCCAACTATGAACTGCAGACCATCAACGAAGAATCCCAGACCCTGAACCTGTCGCTGCAGAGCTTGAATGAAGAACTTCAGGCACAGCAACATGAAACAGCCGAAACGAACCGGAGGCTGGCAGAGGTCTCGCGAACCAAGTCTGAATTTCTGGCAAATATGAGCCATGAACTGCGCACCCCGCTCAATTCAGTGATCGGTTTTTCCGAGGTGCTGCAAGACCAGCTGTTTGGGCCGATCAACGGGAAACAGCAGGAATATGTGCAAAACATCCTTACCAGTGGCAGACACCTGCTTTCCCTGATCAACGACATCCTTGACCTCTCAAAGGTGGAGTCCGGCAAGATGGAGCTTGAGCTGGTCGAGTTTTCCCTGCAGGAGACGCTTGAGGCCTCGTTGATGATGCTGAAGGAAAAAGCCTTGAAAGGTGAGATAGACCTGCAGCTCAATCCTGACTCACAGATTGCTATCCAGATCGTTGCAGATCAGAGGAGACTGAAACAGGTCCTGTTCAACCTGATTTCCAATGCGATCAAGTTTACCCCGGCAGGTGGCTCGGTACACGTGAGTACGCAAAATGACGGCGATTTTGTCGAAATTACGGTGGCAGACAGTGGTATCGGGATCAAAGAGGAGGATATCCCGAAGCTGTTCCACACTTTTACCCAACTGGAATCGGTCTATTCCAAAGAGTTTGAAGGCACCGGCCTGGGCCTGGCGTTAACCAGGCAGCTGATAGAACTGCACGGCGGCAGAATCTGGGTAAAGAGTGAGTTCGGTAAAGGGAGCAGGTTCAGCTTTACCATTCCGCTGACCTGCGTAACGAGCAGAGATCCTGTCGTAACAAAGTCGGGCACGGTTACTGGTAGTGGTGGTGCTCTCTCTGGCGCCGCCAAAACCGTCCTGATGATCGAGGATAATCCGCTGACACTGGTTGCCCTGGAAAATGCCCTGAGACGGAAAGGGTACCGGGCGCTGCGAGCCAGTACCGGTAAGGAAGGGCTTGAAATTGTGCAGCGTGATTCACCGGATCTGATTGTGCTTGATCTGGTGATGCCCGGCATGAGCGGTTTTGAAGTCGCTAACCGCCTGCAGGACAAGAATGTTCCGATTCTGGTGTTGACCTCAATGGAGCTCTCGCCTGCCGACCGGGCGCGGCTGGCTGGTAAGGTCTGGCGGATCGAAGGAAAAGGGAGCCTGTCAACCCATGAGTTTTTAAGCCTGGTGGCAAGCGCTATTGGCTCAAAACAGGTATCTTGAAGAGAGGAGATACGCACCATGGCGCACAAAGTGGCAATAAATTTTGATCCTGAAAAAAACACCCCTGAGGCATCTCGTAAAATACCCCTGTTCAACACAGAGGCGCTGCATAACGCTATTTTTAATAGTGCCAACTTTTCATGTATCGCCACCGACGCGAAAGGGGTGATTCAGATCTTCAACGCCGGCGCCGAGCGGATGCTGGGCTACAGTGCCTCCGAGGTGCTGGATACAATGACGCCGGCAGACACGTCCGATCCGCTGGAAGTAATTGCACGGGGCAAGACATTGAGCCTTGAGTTTGCGACTCTTATTGCACCGGGGTTCGAATCGCTGGTGTATAAAGCCTCGCGCGGCATTGAGGATATCTACGAACTGACCTATATCCGCAAGGATGGCAGCCGCTTCCCGGCAGTGGTGTCGGTTACGGCACTGCGTGATGATCAAAACGCGATCATCGGCTACCTGCTGATCGGCACCGATAACAGTGCACGCAAGCAGGCCGAAGCTGCGCTGCTCAGAGCAGGGGCCCTGCAGAGCGCCATTTTTAACAGCGCCAACTTCTCCAGTATCGCCACTGACGCCAAAGGGGTGATCCAGATCTTCAATGTCGGTGCAGAACGGATGCTTGGTTACACCGCTGCCGAGGTCTTGAACACGATCACACCGGCTGACATCTCTGATCCGCAGGAAGTGATTGCCCGTGCTGAAGAGTTAAGCCTTGAACTCGGGACTCCGATTACCCCCGGATTCGAGGCGTTGGTATTCAAGGCCTCTCGCGGCATTGAGGATATCTACGAGCTGACCTATATCCGCAAGGATGGCAGCCGTTTCCCGGCAGTGGTATCGGTCACGGCTCTGCGCGATGATCAGGACGCGATCATCGGTTACCTGCTGATCGGCACTGACAACACGGCCCGCAAACAGGCCGAAGAGGCGCTGCTTCAGGCAGGGGCCTTGCAGAGCGCCATATTTAACAGCGCCAACTTCTCAAGTATCGCCACCGATGCCAAAGGGGTGATCCAGATCTTTAACGTCGGTGCAGAACGGATGCTGGGCTACACCGCAGCAGAGGTTATGAATACCATCACCCCGGCTGACATCTCTGATCCCCATGAAGTCATCGCACGGGCCGAAGCGCTCAGTATTGAACTGGCAACCCCGATTACCCCCGGATTCGAGGCGTTGGTATTCAAGGCCTCGCGCGGGATCGAGGATATCTATGAGCTGACCTATATCCGCAAGGATGGCAGCCGTTTCCCGGCAGTGGTGTCGGTAACGGCCCTGCGGGATGTGCAGGACACCATCATCGGCTACCTGCTGATCGGCACCGACAACACGGCCCGCAAGCAGATTGAGGCAGAGCAGAAGCAGCTCAGTCAGCGTCTGCGTGACCACCAGTTCTACACACGCTCTCTGTTTGAATGCAATATCGATGCGATCATGACCACCGATCCGTCCGGCATTATCACCGATGTCAACAAACAGATGGAGGTGCTGACCGGTTGCACCCGTGATGAACTGATCGGCGCCCCGTTCAAGAACTATTTCACCGATCCTGATCGGGCCGAGATGAGCATCAAACTGGTCTTAAGTGAAAAAAAGATTACCGACTATGAGCTGACCGCCCGGGCGTGGGATGGCAAGGAAACGGTGGTTTCATTCAATGCAACCACCTTCTACGATCGGGACAGAAAGCTGCAGGGGGTGTTCGCTGCAGCCCGCGACGTAACCGAGCGCAAACGTCTGGATCAGGTACTGCAGGAAAAAAATCTCGAACTGGAGAATGCCCGGTTCATAGCGGAAAAGTCTAACCTTTCCAAATCAGATTTCCTGGCCAACATGAGCCACGAACTGCGCACCCCGCTTAATTCGGTGATCGGTTTTTCCGAGGTGTTGCAGGATCAGCTGTTTGGCCCGATCAATCAGAAACAGCAGGAGTATGTAAAAAATATCCTTACCAGCGGCAGACACCTGCTTTCCCTGATCAATGACATCCTTGATCTCTCCAAGGTGGAGTCGGGCAAGATGGAGCTTGAACTTTCTGAGTTTTCTCTGCGGGAATCACTGAACTCATCACTGATGATGCTGAAGGAAAAAGCCCAGAAAGGCTCGATCAGCCTCACGATGGATCTTGCACCGCCGGATGATCTGCGGATTGTGGCAGATCAGAGAAAGCTGAAGCAGATCCTGTTTAACCTGGTCTCCAATGCGGTCAAGTTCACTCCGGCAGGGGGAACCGTGACTGTAAGCGCGGTCAAAAATGGAGATTGTATAGAAATCAGCGTTACGGATAGTGGTATCGGTATCAGGGAGGAAGATCTTCCAAAGCTCTTCCATCCGTTCACCCAGCTGGAATCAGTCTATACCAAAGAATATGAAGGCACCGGCCTGGGCCTGGCCTTGAACCGGCATCTGGTTGAACTGCATAACGGCTCGATCTGGGTAACAAGTGAGTTCGGCAAAGGGAGCAGGTTCAGCTTCACCATTCCGCTCACGCAAGCGTCTTACAAGAGTCATTCGTAGTTCCTTCTCCCCTAGGAAGAAGGAACTAAAACCATGTTAGCCGCGAATTAGAGCAAATGAGGTTCAACAAGCAGGCACACAGAGTTACCGGTTGATCAGAGGAGGTAGGTACCATGCCGCACAAGATATTGATTGTTGAAGACAACAAGAACAACGCCAGCCTACTGAGGGATATTTTGAGCTTTCACGGTTACGAGATTACAGAGGCATCTGACGGTAGTCAGGGGGTGGCTCTGGCCAGGGAACTGATGCCGGATCTGATCCTGATGGATATTCAGATGCCGGGGATGGATGGCATGACCGCCGGAGGTATCCTGAAAGGCGATCCGGTAACCAACGGTCTGAAGATTATCGCCCTGACCTCCTTTGCCATGCGAGGGGATCAGGACAAATTTCTGGCAGCCGGATTTGACGGTTACCTTTCTAAACCGATCAACACCCGTGAACTGCCCGATCTGGTGAAGCAGTGGCTGCAGGGCGAGACATAACCATGAACCAACAGATAATCAGAATCCTCTGTGTGGATGACGAACCGCTTAATCTTAGCCTGTTGGAGGCGATGCTGGTCCCCAGGGGCTATGAGGTAGTAACGGCAGGAAACGGGCCGGAAGCGCTGCAGAAGATTCGGACCCTGCGGATCGACATCTGTCTTCTGGACGTGATGATGCCGAACATGGATGGTTTTGAGGTCTGCCGCCGGATCAAAGACGATGAAAAACGCAGCAGTATCCCGGTCATCATGATCACCGCGTTAAGTGACATGCAAAATCGTATTAAAGGGATTGAGGCCGGGGCCGAAGATTTTATCTCCAAGCCGTTTGAAACCGCTGAGGTCCTTGCCAGGATAACGATGCTACTGCATGTCAAGACGCTGAACGACCGTTTGCATGCCGCCTACCAAACCATAGCCAGATTGAGCAGTTTTGGCGAACATCTCATCAATGAGTTTGATCCTGTCAGCTTTGATTTTCTGGAAAAGATCGACAGTATTGTCCAGCAGATCATCAGAAAGCGGTTTGATCTGTCAGGTAGTCCGGAGATCGTTATTATCGGCATGCTTGATCCGGCAGGTATCTGCCGCTGGCTACAGTTTGATTCCACCGGCAGGGCTCTTGCCAGAAGCAGCATCAGTATGGATCTTGACCCGACAGCAACCTTTTCCAACAGCAGAAACCCGGTCGTGACGCTTTATAATGAAGATGATTCGGAGTCAACGGCATCAGTTTTGGTCAAAGAGCTGCAAAGACACAACATCACGGTTTCAGCCATGGTTCACTACGCAAACGAAAGTTTTTGCCTGATTGCCCTGAATTATGGCCGAAAAGTAACCACCCTTGATGCAGCCGTGCTCAGCAGCGTTGTTATGCAGAGCCTTTTTCTGCGTTCCCTTGCCGCCCAGATACGGGATACGGAATCTGCCTTTGAGTACACGGTATATGCCCTGGCACGGGCATCAGAGGCAAATGATGAGGATACCGGGGATCATATCCTGCGGGTAGGCAACTATTGCGCCCTGCTTGCCAGACAGTTGCACTGGTCTGAAAAGCAGGTGCAGGTGATCAGGGTGCAGGCTGCGCTGCATGATGTGGGCAAGATCCAGGTCTCTCCGGCCATCCTCAAAAAACCTGGCAAGCTGACGGATGATGAATGGCGAGAGATGCAGATGCACACGATCCATGGCTCAATCATTATCGGCGGACATCATCGTATGAGCACGGCGGCCAGGATCGCCCTCAGTCATCATGAACGCTACGATGGCAGCGGCTACCCCCATGGAATATCGGGTGAACAGATCCCGATTGAGGCGCGCATACTCAACCTGGCTGACCAGTATGACGCACTGCGCAACACTCGTTGTTACAAACCTCCCTTTGATCATGAAACGACATTCAGAATAATCACCGATGGAGATGGCCGTACCCTGCCGCACCATTTTGACCCACAGGTGCTGGCTGCCTTTAAAGAGATACAGGGCAGTTTTGCAGAGGTCTTTGAGGCGAAGGGGTAGTCGTCAGAAGGAGCGCAGATGTCTGGAGAACCCAAGCAGGTCGTATGTCGGAACTGCCGACTCAAACAACCAGGTTGTTGTTGCATAAGAGGATGCCGGTATGACACAGCAAAACAACAGCCCGACCTGTTCTGAAGAGACCGATGCTGACCGCAGACGGGGAATCCTTGCCGATAATGCGCTTTCTCTTGATCTGGTCTCTGCCCTTGCCGGAGATCGACCGCTTGCAAAGGCGGAGTCAGGTCGGCTTGACAACCTCAAACAGTGTCGAGGTCCCAGATTCTATTGCGATCTACTCTATTCCGTTACCCACCAGTATTTCCCCCCGGAAACCGCCGAAGAGCTGTGGGGCAAGGTGCTGCTCCATAAAACAGCGCTGTCAGCCATCCTGGGGAGGAATGTCAGGATTGCCGTTGCGACACTGGATTACCTCTCAAACATAACCGATAACATGGGCGCTGCCACCTTGGTGGATGAAGCAAATATCGAAGAGATTGTCGGGCTTTCCCTGCGGGACGGCCTGACCGGCCTCTTTAATCATACCTACTTTTATCAACAGATTGATTTTGAAGTGCGGCGTTATCTGCGCTATGGCACGCTTGTATCCCTTGTACTGATGGATATCGATGACTTCAAGATGGTTAATGATACCTACGGACATCGCGAAGGGGACAGGATTCTGGCCGCAATGGGCAAAACCTTTATTAATGTGGCACGTGATTCAGACATCTGTTGTCGTTACGGCGGTGAGGAGTTTGCGGTAATTCTGCCGTTAACCGATATCAATGAGGCCGGCATCATTGCCAACCGGCTGAAAACGGAGTTGGAAGAACGTCTGTCTGACGGACGTGTCGTGACGGTAAGCATCGGCGTGGCGGCCTGCGGTGAAAAAACCAGAACCTATAAAGACTTGGTGGAGCGGGCAGATGCCGGGCTTTATCAGGTCAAACGAACGGGAAAAAACCGGGTTGTGGTGGTTGCGGATGGCGTGATAGGAGCTGATCTGCACGCAGCAGGGCTGTCCAACCCATGAACGGGTATCTGCATCCCTGTCTGATGGTTACTCGTCTATCCGGCTTCTTGCTGCGGGTGCTGCGCGGATTTATAGACAACCAGGGGTTCCTGTTGTCCGGCGCTGTTGCCTACTACACCCTCTTGTCGATTGTGCCGTTATCAATCCTTGCCTTGATTGTGCTTTCCCAGCTTATTGAAGAGCAGCAACTGGTTCTGACCTTATCCATGTATCTGGAGATGGTCATCCCCGGCTATGCGACAATGCTGACCGAGCAGGTACAGGCGTTTCTGGAACACCGGACGGTAATCGGTTTTATCGGTTTTATCAGCCTGTTGTTTTTTAGCACCACCGCATTTTCCATGCTTGAAAATGCCATCTCGGTTATTTTTTCCCGGCAATTCAAGATTAAATCCCGCAGGTTTCTCATCTCCGCCATCATACCGTATCTGTATATCTTTGTTATGGGGATCGGGATCCTGGTGGTGTCATCTGTTGTGGGTGGTATCGAGATACTGGAAAGCAGTCACCTGACAATCTGGGGCTGGAGCCTGGATCTTGGGGCTGCTACCTGGACGGCGCTCTATATTCTGGGGATTGTTGGCGAGGTGGCCTTGTTTACCTCCATCTACCTGCTGCTGCCGGTGATCCGGGTCAGGTTTCGACATGGGCTGATCGGGGGTATAACAGCAGCTTTTTTGTGGGAGCTGGCCCGCCGGTCTTTGATCTGGTATTACGCAACCGTAACGACAGTAAACGTCATCTATGGTTCCATCGCCATAACGGTGGTGGCCCTGATCAGTATTCAGGTCGTTGCGATGATTTTGCTGCTAGGTGCTCAGGTAATAGCAGAACTTGAACCTGCGGCAGAAGAGGCGGAAAAGTTATGAAGATATCGATTGTCATGGTTTTTTTGCTGATTATTGCAACAACCGCCTTCAGTGCGGCACCGGGGGATATTTCCGGTTTGTGGATAAGTGCGGGTGGTGACTCCTGGTTGGAACTTTTTCCGTGTGGGGATAAAATCTGCGGAAAGATTGTCTGGCTGAAAGTGCCGAGATATATCGATAGCAATGACGGGCCAATCGGCAAGACAAAGGTTGACAGGAAAAATCCAGAACCAGCGCTGAGGAACCGGCCGATTATCGGACTGCAGATCATCAGGGGGCTCACTGCCAAAGGCGCTAATCGGTGGGAGAACGGCAGCTGCTATAATCCTGAAAGCGGCAAAAGATATAGCTGTAGCATGAAGCTGGTATCGCCTGCGCGACTTGAACTGCGTGGGTATATCGGGATTTCGCTCATCGGTCGTACCTTTAGCTTGACCCGTTAAGTCAAGTTTTAACCTTCTAAAACAAGAGGAACCGGCGGTAATGGAGGATACAAGATGAAAACCTGAAGGAGGCATGTCGCTTTGTGTTCCTGTGCTCTTTTGCCTCTGCAGCGGGAGGGTATCCTTGCCAATCAGAAGGACAGATATGAGTAAAGATCGTATGACAAAGAATAACGCAGCTGACTTGCGCAGACAGGCAGAAAAGATGGTTGCTTTACAACAGTCAGCAGATGCCATGCAGCGTGAGGACCTTGATGCAAAACGGTTGCTGCATGAGTTGCAGGTACATCAGATTGAGCTGAAGATGCAGAATAACGAGCTGGAGCATGCCTGTCAGGCACTGGAACAGAAGCAACAGGAACTGATACAGTCTAGAGATCGTGCAGAGTCTGCCAACCGGGCAAAGAGCGAATTTCTGGCCAATATGAGCCATGAGATCCGCACCCCGATGAACGGTATTATCGGTATGGCGCAGCTGCTGCGTTTCAGCACTCTGGACGCTGACCAGCAGGAATATCTGGATGGTCTGGAACTTTCAGCCAGAAATCTGTTGTCTCTGATTAATGACATCCTTGACCTCTCACGTATAGAGGCAGGCAAGCTGGTCATTGAACAGGAACAGTTTAACATCAGGCAGAGTATTGGTGAGGTGCTTCAGACACAGAGGTGCATTCTGGACAGCAAGGGGTTGCAATGCAGGCTGAACCTGCCGGATGAGCTGCCTGCTGTCATGCGTGGCGATGTACTGCGCTTTAAGCAGATTCTGTTGAACCTGTTGGCAAATGCGATCAAGTTTACCCCCAAAGGAGTGATTACCATTACAGTGTCCCTGCAAAAACGGGAAGATAGCAGCATGGTTTTGCTTTTGAGTATGCAGGATACCGGCATAGGGATGAACGCTGAGACCCTGAGCAGGATATTTTCCCCCTTTGTGCAGGCGGATGGAAGTACAACCCGTCAATTTGGCGGATCAGGGCTGGGACTCTCTATCTGCAAGCGGTTGACTGAGCTGATGGGGGGGGGTATCCGGGTAGAAAGCCAGGAAGGGAAAGGGAGTACTTTTCATGTGTCGCTTCCTTTTCATATTGCTGATACGCATGAAAATAGTTCACGTTCCTGGTCAAATGAACTGCCTGGCTGGCGTGACAAACCGTTGCGGGTACTGCTGGCAGAAGATAATCTGCTTAACCGTACACTGGCGATAAAGATGCTTGAGAAGATGGGGCATAACGTTGTTAGCGCAGTTGATGGTGAGGCAGCGCTGAAGGCATGGCAGCATGGCGGCTTTGACCTGATTCTGATGGATATCAGGATGCCGGTTACCGATGGTATTGAAGCGACAAAGGTCATTCGTGAGCGTGAGACCGTTACTGGCCATCACATCCCGGTACTGGCAGTAACGGCCTGTGCATTGGCCGGAGATCGAGAACACCTGCTGAGCCTCGGGTTTGATGGGTATGTCTCAAAGCCGTTTCTGTACAAAGGGCTGGGGGATGAGATACACCGTTGTCTGCAGAAGGCACGAGAATGATTGAGACATAGCGGAGCACCGCAGTGACAACAGATAGATGTATGAATGGCAACACCCGCTATATAGCGCAGTTATGTCATATATGACGGCCTGCTCAGGCTGCTTTCCTGTTTCATCCCCTGATATCCCCCCGTTTTTATCCCTGCTATCAGCCATCCGCACCTTTTTAAGCCGCTGGACAACAGTGGCACAGTAGTTGCCCTTTAACCGTTACGAGACAAACAGCACACCCACTACCTGCTGACCTGACATCACAGAAAGGCATACCTCTATGTTTTTAATAAAATTGAAACGGTTTGGGCAACTGGTCCCATCCTGGCCACTAATGACACTTCCCAGCGCTGTCCGATCCAGGTGAGTACCATGCAGCGCAGCTTGCGCCGACAACCGTCTTCACCACGAATCCTGCTTATTTACCCGGCGACGCACAAACTCGGCTGGGTCAAGTATTTTCAGCTTCCTTCACTGTCGCTTCAGCAGGTTGCCGCTTTGATTCCTCCCGGCTGGGAGGTGACCCTTGTGGATGAAAGCCAGGACGTTATTCCATTCGGTAAAGATTACGATCTGGTGGGAATCACTGCCATGACCCATCAGGCGACACGGGCTTACGAGATTGCTGATCAATTCAGAAGAGCAGGGGTTCCGGTCATCATGGGCGGGATGCATCCGACCGTGATGCCTGAAGAGGCGCTAATCCATGCGGATGCGGTAGTGATAGGCGAGGCCGAAACCGTCATGACCAGACTTCTGAATGACGTTCTCGGTGGCAGGCTGGAAAAAATCTACCGTGCCCCGATAGCGCAGGACGACAAGCTGGATATCCCCTGGTCACGCCGCGAGATTCTGAACGGTAAACGCTACATCACAACCCAGACGGTCCAGACCAGCCGAGGCTGCCCGTACGATTGCGCCTTCTGCACCGTTACCCACTATTTCGGAAACCGCTTCCGCTATCGGGAGACTGCGGACATCCTCGCCGAAATCCGTTCGTTTCCCAAGAAACTGGTGATCTTTCTGGATGACAATCTGCTGGGTGATCCTGCCAAGGCCAGACCGATACTTGAAGGGATTGCCGAGCTGGGGATCCGATGGGGCTCTCAAACAAGTCTGCGCTTTGCCGAAGATCGGGAGCTGCTGAAACTGGTCGCCCGTTCCGGCTGTATTGGCCTCTTCGTCGGGATCGAGTCGGTAACAGGACCGTTTTCTCTGCTGGCCAAATCAGCAGGGCAATCGACTCAGGCTGATCTGATGAAGCGGATCAGGGATGCGGGAATTATTCTTGAGGCATCCTTCATCTTTGGCTTTGACGACCATGATCAGAGCATCTTTGAAAAAACGCTCCGCTTTGTTGAGGACTCAACTCCCAGTGTCCCCACCTTCAACCTGTTGACCCCGTATCCGGGAACAAGGCTCTTTCAACAGTACGAACAGGAAGGGCGGATTCTGCACAGGGACTGGAGCCGCTACAACCACTCGGAGGTGGTCTTCCGGCCAAGCCTGATGACGCCTGAACAGCTTTACCAGGGCTGGATGGAGTCGCGCAAGGAGGCGTATACCTGGCCTTCCATCCTTTCCCGTGTCTGGAAAAATCCGGGACGCCGCCTGACCAACCTTGCCTACAACGTGCTGCGCAAAGACCCCAATGACCACCTTCAACCCGCGAGTACGGATGAAGGCGCTGTTTGCCAGCCATGCAGTGATTCACTAAGTCACGCCAATGCTGCTAACCATCTCCTGGAATCTGAACATGCAGGATAACGAAGCCAGTAACCGTGACTTTTATGATCTGCTTTGGTCAGATACTGACCTGATACGGCCGGATCGCTTCAATACGTGGCACCTGATTTCCGGGTTGCTGCCGCTTGCCCCGGAGCGTCTGGAGATTGGACCTGGCTTGCGACCGCGTTTGCCACTGGCCGGAAGCAGTTTCATAGACATCAGCCCTTTTGTGATTGAGCAGCTTGCTGCACATGGAGGTATTGCGGTGACCGGTAGCATCACTGATCTACCGTTTAGCGCTGGGAAATTAGATCTCGTCTGTGCTTTTGATGTTGTCGAACATACCGATGATGACCGGCTGGTTTTCAGTGAAGTGAGCCGTGTGCTTAAGGAGGGCGGGCGCTTTATTTTTTCCGTTCCCCTGCATGCCAGACTCTGGACAACATTTGATGAATTGGTTGGCCATGTGCGCAGGTATGACCCCGTTGACTTGCTGACGCTGCTTGCGGCCCACGGTCTGGTGCTGGAAAGAAGCGCGGTATATGGCATGCAGCCGACAAACCCACGTTTGCTGGAGCTTGGCCTGTGGTGGCTCAAGCACCGTCGACAAGAGGCGCTCTGGTGGTACAACAGGGTGCTGATGCCGTTGGGCATGTTATTCCAGAAGAGGCTGAAATTCGTCGATGGTCTGATTGAAGCGACCGGTGTCGATGAGATTGTGTTGGTCTGCAGGAAAGGGTCCACTGTCGCAGCGTAGCCACACGGGAATGACGAAACTTACGTACTTGAGTACTGCTACGTAATCAGATTCCAGCACCAAACAGCTCAATCCCCCCTGCCCCCCTTTCAAAAGGGGGGGATTTAAAGCTTCCCCCTTTCAAAAGGGGGGATTTAAAGCTTCCCCCTTTGCAAAGGGGGATTGAGGGGGATTTGATTTTGTATATGACAAAGTAGAACTATCCACTGAAGCATAAGTAATGAGGCTCCTATCGCATGTTCAACACCCTCAAGAACTACACAAAAGAAAAGGTGCTTTCCAGCCTGCTGGCACTGGCGACAAATGGATCAGATGAAACCCTGATCCGTATGACCCACCTGATGGAGATGCTTCCCAAGAAGGACTATTACAAGGATCGTATCCGCTGGATTCGTGGTCTGGTACGGGACAAGCATCCGAGCATCGAGTTTCCCCGCCGGATTCTGCGCGATCTGCATCCCAACCAGCGGGATAAATGGATCAGCAACCTGCTGGTTAATCACCTGCTGAACGGCACCAACAAGCGCAAGGAGTGGAGTGACACCCACGGCTACTATCCACCTTCAACGGTGGTGATCAGTCCAACCATGCGCTGTAATCTGAACTGTTACGGCTGCTATGCCGGCGATTACGACAAGTCGCAGGAACTGTCACTGGATGAGGTGGATTCAATTCTGCTTCAGATGAAGGAGATGGGGGTCTATTTTGCGGTTATCTCCGGCGGTGAGCCGTTTTATATGGAAGGTATTTTCGAACTATTCAAAAAACATAGCGACATGGCCTTTCTGGTCTTTACCCACGGCGGACTGATTGATGATACCCTGGTGCAGCGTCTGATTGCGGTGGGTAACGTCATGCCGGCCTTCTCGCTGGAAGGGTATGAGCAGGAAACCGATGAGCGGCGGGGTGCCGGCCATTTCAAGAAGGTGATGAACGCCATGCGGCTGTTGCGTGAGAACGGACTCTCCTTCTGCGGTTCCTTCACCCATTCCAGCAAAAATACCGACATCATCACCGATCCGGCCTATATCGACTTCCTGCTGGAACAGGGGGTGTTTGCACTCTGGCTGTTCTCCTATGTGCCGGTGGGCAGAGAACCGGATCCGGCCCTGATGCCATCACCGGAACAGCGTGACCAGCTGCGGCGGGCAACGATTCAGTTCCGGGCCAGCAAGCCGATGCTGTTTGTTGATTTC
>DKFG01000192.1 GCA_002452325.1 Geobacter sp. UBA6802 | reverse complement strand
AACAGCAGCATCTCGCGATCCTCTGTACCTGCCTGATAACCGGCCAGCAGCTCTTCAAACAGCTTCTCCAGCTCTTCAGCCGCAGGAGGCCGGTACTCGGTGCCGGAAATAAAGACCTGCGAATGGCGGAATGCCCCTACTTCAAGGGCTTTATTACGTGCAACAAGCCTGTTCAGCTCCACGGCAGTCGCTTTTGAGACCTGAAAGGCATCTGCTTCAACACTGTTGAACAGGTAGTCAATGGCCTCCTTCAGGCTGCGCACAATATCCTGCTCTTCCAGTCGCCTGCCACCAACGGTAATCCCTTCCAACAATGTCTGAATCTCAGGAAAGGTAAACGGCAGATTTTCCTGCACAGAGAAGTTGTAGACAATCTCCTGAAACTGCTTTTTTGCAAAGGCGATGCAGTAGCGTTTTTGAATTTCTATGGGTGTGGGTTGCATGGTTTGGTCCTTTTAGGCACAGAGGCAGATTGGGCGTTTTGAAATACTGCTAACGTTCAGGCTGTGGTTTCTCTGCAAGACGACAGTCATACAGGGAATTATCCCTTTTCAATCAACTGTCGAATTTCCCAGAACGGCAGTGATTTTAGGGCAGTTCAAGCTCTCCGATACTAACGGTATCGATCCGGACGCCGAGGATAGTCACCGGATGTTTTCCGATAAGGGGCTGTAGGGGATTTATCCACCTCGGCAGAATGGCCTTCAAGCTCGGTTACAGCGTCGTCAAAAAGGCGAAATACTTTGATGTCTGACATGGGTATACCTTTGTACTATGTCAGGATATCAGCAGTTTTCAAACTTAATGTTAGCAAGATTTGCATCTTCTTTTGCACTCGCTTCAAGAGTTGACTTCAACACCTCAAAACTGGCATCGGAAGCGGGATTAGAAATTGGCGTGTAGAGCCTGCAAATATCCAATCCATAATCAGTCGGCCCGTAAGCAGCAATCTGGATTGCACTATTATCGCCGGGTTTACTGTTTGGCGGTTTATGAGTAAACAAATGTGATCCCGATGCGTGTTTCAACTCGACAGGTTCTGACGTATCAAATTGAGTTTCTGCTTTTTGGATGAGCCTGGAGTCAATCAGATCAGCGACGATGTAAGCCAGATTCATACGTATCGTACCGTCTTCAATATCGAACTCAAAGTTTACCTGGTCCTCCGGGTCAATCAGGACTAGCGGCTTGCCATCAACGAGCAACGCAGAATCGCAAAATACTGCGAGCATCCTGAAATCGTTGTAATCTAGCATCCCAATTTCCCAGAGCGCTTTTAAACTAATTGCCTCAGGGTCACTATCGACTTCCACTAACGCCCTGGCAAGCAGCTCCGTACGCCATGGCTCGTTCCGTCGCCTTGCCATTGATTCAAAATTATCCCACCACAGATTTTGATCAGGCGAAGAACTGTTCTTCTCTTGATCATCGTGCGGAGTACTTTCTACATCCGGCAACATGGCAAGCGCTTTATTAATCGTAGTAAGCAACTGAATATCGTGCTGGAGTTGCTCTAAAGATAAATTTATAAAAGCACTCTTTACAGGGGAATTGCCTCTTGTTTGCGTAGACCTTCCAATAAGTTTTTTGTAATGATCAACAACCCCGTTACATACAACACTAAAAGCTTCTTCTTGTTTTTTTAGTTGTGTCAGCCTTAATCTCCCCCCCATTATCCAACAGCTAATTTTTTCCGGGCCATAAGCTACCAGTATTCTACCAAGAGCTGACATTTGAGGGTTTAAGGTTCCGGATATTGCATCAATGGTTACACCGGCAGTTTTAACCAAACCCTCTACAGTCACCTTTTCATCAATGTCCATTTGCGCCTCCTAATATGATCTCCCAATACTAACTTCATCATTATCCGCCAATCCCCAGTTTCTCGAAAAACGCCTTATGCCGCTGCTTCGCATCAATTACGATCTTGTCAAATGCAATTATCTCCACATGGGCATTATGGTTTCGATTGTAGTTATAAAATCCGTACTCCCCTTGAAGCTTGGCATAATTGCCGTCCTCAGCAAAATCTTTGATCTGCTGAACGTTGGTATCGCAAATGACATAGCAGTAAAAACGAGTGCTTTCGTTGACCGTAACCGGCCTGCCGTTAGGTAGCGTCAACCCATTCTTTCGAATCTCCCGCACATAACGGAAAACCTGTTTGGTAGGGTCTTCATCAAAATTCTTGCGCTGAGGTTTCTTGAACTCAAGCACCGATACCGCTCGAGCCATCCGATCATCTCCCACTTCCGAAAATACGACAACATCGGGGCGATCCTCGCTTGCGGATGTAGTGAATTCACATAGGCGCTTATCCGATGCTGCGTAAGTATGAAAAGCTAGCAGTTCGTCGATCAGCCACAGGTTATGGTTCTCGAATCCGAGTGCATCCGAATCGGCTCGGCGGGGAAAAACAATGTCGTGAACAATGTCCTCATTGTGGTACTTGCCATCCTTGTTCAGGCATAGCTTTTTGTCCAACAGTTCAATGATCATCTTACGGAACACCACATACCCGGCCAATTGATCTTTCTGGAAATCCTCCAACTTCTCTGTAAGCACTTTGTATTGTGCCTCTATCTCATCAACGCTTTTCGCCTGGGTTTTCAGAAGCCTGTCGCTGCTCTTCCTGATTTCGTATTCCGCCTTACCCTTGTAGGCATACAGGGTTTGGGTCATCTTCTCTTCGGTCGTGTTGACCTCAATCTCTTTCATGACCTCCGGGCAATACTTCACCACAGCCCGCAGCATAGGGGCTTGCTCCTGAAGAAACTTAGAGACTTTTTCTGCCTTCTGTTGTTCGACTGACTCTATTACCGGCGCAAGATGGGTGCGTGTCCGTTGCACCGCCTCCTGTTCGATTTGCTCCATCGAAATTTCATCGTTGTTGTAAAGGTTGCTTTTGTCGGGGATGTTGAATTCCTGTCGGTATTCATCGACGTTTGCATCAAGGAAGGGCGAGGTGATATAGGCCGAGTAAAAGAACTTTTTCCCGTCGTCGTCAAACTGGACGGAAGTCCCCAAGAGGCTGCCGATGGAACGGCACTTGACATCCCTGCCGTCGGCGCAATAGACGAGTTGATGAGCCTTTTCATGGGTTTCGTAAAGGCGGATGTGATACATCGTAAACGACGAATCACGAATGCTGAAATCCTCCGTAACAA
Source organism: Geobacter sp. UBA6802 (assembly GCA_002452325.1). Classification (GTDB taxonomy): domain Bacteria; phylum Desulfobacterota; class Desulfuromonadia; order Geobacterales; family Pseudopelobacteraceae; genus Trichlorobacter. Next base: position 4,538 of record DKFG01000192.1, on the reverse strand, counting down.
TATGGCCTTTTATCTTGTTGTAGAGGTCATGCAGGTTGATAGCTTCACCATCCCAATCGTCAACGATCTTGATTGTTGGCGCACGGTCGCTGATGAATCTGGTCAGACAATGCTCGAATATCCGTTGTGCAATCTTGGAGGAGGATTTGTAGGCACTTGGCAGCGTTCGATATTCCTCCTTAAATCCGGTCAGCCTCACAACGGTATTGGCATGATCGTTGACAACAGTAGGACCGGACACTTCACGAATCCCATCGGCAATTGTGAATTCGATATTACGACCGGCAAGGGCTCCGTCCGGTTTCAAGTAGGTGCTTGTGATATCTATACGGTCAAACGCTTTAAGCCACAGAAAACGCCCGACGCCTTTCCCGCCCATGGCGATTTTATATGTGGAATCAGCTGTTTGAAAAGATTCATAGTTGTCGTCATTAAAGCCGATGCCATTGTCTTCGATATCGAATCCGGTGATATTGGGGCGGGAAGAATCTTCGTCGTTGAATGCAAGGTTTCCTTGGCGCATGTCGCGCTTGATGCGTACTGTGATTACGCCTTGCTTTACGTCGCCCGCCTCTTCAATGGCCTGGATGGAGTTTATGACCGCCTCGAAAAGCGGCAACAGCGCTTCGGATTTGAAGGGGCGGAGGTGGCGAATTTTTCCGGCAAGGCTGGTTTTGAGCATGGCGTCAGACATATAAAGCTCCATTTAATTCAGTTCTCTCGTCAATACGATTCGACAAACTCCTTCATAAACAGTTTGTCTGTTGCTTCAACAGCCTCCATAAAAGGTTTCCGTGCAACATGCCAACTGATTTTTGATTCTACTTTCTGAAGACAAGCCGCAAAGTATCTAAATAAAATCCGCTTTTTTTTGGCTTATAGCCAGATTCCATAGTCACGGCTATTACACAGTCTCGGGTAAAGTTAACAGGCGCGGCTTTGGAGCAGAGCCTGTCAATGTGGGCAGCCATAAGGCTTTCCGTTTTTATCAATCAGAGAAGCTTCTATTTTTTGTATAGCTTCAATAGCGAACTGTGAAAGTGTGTAGACATTCTTTCCATAGCGGAAAATGGAGGAGAAGGTGTGTTGCAGGCTGGTCATGAATTGCTCCCGATGTAAGGTGTGCCATGTACGGAGAAGAGGTTACAACTTCGGCATGCCGAAGTTTTGACTTAACTATCTGATTTTATACAAATCAGCTTCAAAACAGCCCAAAAAATTCCAGGGATTTTTAGCCATTACTTCAGCTGTTTCATCTTCTGATACACCATGCTGCGCAGTTTTATCAGCGTGGCATTCAGCGTTGTCTTCTGTTCGGCAGTTAACCTGGCTGCATCCAGCAGATACAGTTTGTCGTAAAGCTGATCCACGAAGGCAAGATCTATCGGCCCGTCCTCGGGTTTGGGCTTTGCTGCCGCTTTCCTGATTTCGCCCCTCGTCAGACCGCTTTCCTTATATCTGGTGTACAGCATTGCCATTTTTTCCGGTGTTTTCTGGGCTGCTATGGCGACCAGTATGCTGCGTGAAGTCTTTGGATCGTTACGGCAATCATCCTTAACCTCTGCCGGAAGGCGGTTTAATGACAGGATTTCCGACATGGTGGATTCTGCCTTGCCAAGCGCGGCCCCAAGTTCTGCCAGGGTATAGTTGTGCTCTAGCCGCAGCCGCTCTATCGCCTCCGCTTCTTCAATGGCGGTCAGGTTTTCCCGTAACAGGTTTTCTACAATGGAGATTTCTGTCGGCTCGCCGTCGGTAAACACTGCGGGGATGGTCTGAAGCCCGGCCAGCTTTGATGCCTGGTAGCGCCGCTCGCCGGAGACCAGCAGCAGCCCGCCATCTGCCCCTTGCCGTACCAGCACTGGCTGAAGCACGCCATGCTTTTCAATTGAGGCCCGGAGTTCTGCCAATGCCTGCTCATCAAAATACTTACGCGGTTGGCCAGGGTCTGGCTGCAGGTCGGCAAGGTTGAGGTTGTACAACCTGCCTTTTTCGTAGGTGGTTGGGGTAGTGATAACCATTCTGTCCCTCCTTCAGCAACAGGGCTGCAATGCTGCCGCATTGTAATGAAACAGGGGATTGTCGGCAAGGTGATACTGTGGGCTGCCCGCTACAGAACGGGTAACTGGTGTCGAGGCATTGACCATTGCACTACATAATGCTACTGATGGGGCCTGCTGCTCGTGTACTACCCACTTTACCATCACAGGATTACCACTGATGTTTCAACAAACCAGCCGCCTGTTGGCAGCTACCCTGGCCGTTATCAGCATTACCGTTACCCTTACCTGCGCCGGTTCTGCCCCATCAACCAATGAACAGCTGCGTACAGCTGCTCGACTGCTGAGTGAAAAACGCAATCAGGAGGCTTTGCAGGCAGCCCTGGCAGCCCCTGCAGACGGCCCCCGCAACCTGCTAGCCGGTGAGGCGGCCCTGCGGCTGAAGCAGTATGATGACGCGTTGCGGCATCTGAGTGCTGCTGAACAGGGCTACCCGCTGCTGGCTGATATCGCCGCCAGCCTGCGGGCCGATGCGCTGTTTGGCGCCAAGCGGTTCCGTGAGGCAGCCGCCGCTGCGGTCCAGGCAGCACAACGCACCCCTAATCCGGCCCTGCGCCGCAGGATGGAGAAACTTGAGGCTGATGCGCTCGTTGAGTCAGGCGACCTGAAGGGGGCGCTGGCAGCGTATCGCCAGTTCAGTAACCGTCACAGCCTGGGGCGCGACCATATCGATGCCCTGTTTCAGGCAGCCCGGTGTCAGGAGCTGCTGGGTGAGACTGCTGCTGCAGTTCAGGGCTACCGCACGATCCACCTGCGCTACCCGGCGGCACAGGTTGCCCCCAAGGCCTTTGAGCAGCTGAAGTCGCTGGAAAAAAAGGGGATGACGCAGGCAACGGTCTTTACCCCTGAAGAGCAGTTGCAGCGCGGCGAGCTGCTGCTGGCCAACAATCGGGCAGCAGATGCAGCCGGTGCCTTTGCCGCCATTGCACAGACCGGTCTGCCGGATGATATGCTGGCGAGGATTGAGCTGAAATCAGGCCAGGCGGCCATCAGGCAACGCAACTTTACCCTGGCCGAGCAGTTTCTGAAGCGGGCCGCTGCCAGCCGGACAACTGATCTGCGTGATGAGGCCCGTCTGGCCCTGGCACGGGTTGAAGAACGTCTGGGGCATACCGACACCGCCTTGGCCCGGCTGATGGTACTGGCAGCAGAGCGGGGGCCGCTGGCTGATGATGCCCTGCTGGCAGCCGGACTGATCCACAAGCACGGGGGTCGTTTCAGTGAGGCGGCTCTGCTGCTGCAACGGCTTGTCAAAGAGTATCCGTCTTCTGATCTGGCCTCCCGCGCCGGTTGGGAGCTTGCCTGGGGCCAGTACCTGGCCGGGCATCTGGATGCCGCGGAAGAGGCGATGAACCGTCTGCTGAAGGACAGCATCTACCGTGAGCGGGCCCTGTACTGGCATGCCCGGATCAATGAGCGTCACAACAGGATTGGGGTAGCCGCTAACAACTACCAGCAGCTGTTACAGGAGTTTCCGTTCGGCTTTTACGCTGCCTGGTACCGTTCACGTACCAACCAGCCAACGGTCTGGCCGTCACTGCCGGCTGTCCTTGCCGAGCCGCCACTGCCGGAAGGAAGCCAACGGATACAGGCGCTGGCCGGGCTGGGGATGCTGGAGGCGGCCCGCAGCGAGCTGACTTCCTACCGCCCCCCTCGTCAGGACAGGCAGACCACCGCAGGACTGGCACGCCTGCAACAGCTGGCAGGTGATCTGCACGGCTCCATCGTCACCTTTCATCAAAACCGGCCTGCCGCCTTTGAGCCGGACAACCTGGCCTTCTGGGCCATCGGTTTTCCCCGGCCATACGCTGAACTGTTCAGCCGCTACAGCGCCACCTACCGGATCTCTGATGCCCTGACCCTCTCTCTGGCCAAGGCCGAAAGCAGCTTCAGGGCTGATGTCAAGTCACACGCCGGGGCCATCGGCCTGATGCAGCTGATGCCGGCCACAGCCCGCATGACCGCCGGGATCAAGAGTAAGACGTTCAACCCGCTCTCGTTGACTGATCCTGAGTTCAACATCAAGCTGGGGACCAAGCACCTGCGGGAACTGCTGGATCAGTATCAGGAGGACACGATCTACACCCTGGCGGCCTACAACGCCGGGGCCGGGGCGGTCAAGCGTTGGCACAGCGCCTTTGGACACCTGCCCCAGGACGAGTTCATCGAAAACATCCCCTTTCAGGAAACCCGTGATTATGTGAAGAAGATCATCAGTTATCTGCCGGTGTACCGCGCACTTTACACCATTCAGTAGGAGTTGCTCCATGACCCGCATAGCCCTGTTTGCCATTGCCCTACTGATCCTGACAACCGCCCTGCTGACCGCAGCCCCTTCTGAGGAGCTGCAGGCCCTGACCGAGCGGATCAGCCGCCAGTTTGCCGCCGGTAAGCCTACCCAATGGGGCGAAAATGTGACCGGCGTCCGTACCCGGCTGGCCACCACTGAAAAGGTGCTGGCCCTGACCCTGGATGCCTGCG
>DKFG01000100.1:4874-5013 GCA_002452325.1 Geobacter sp. UBA6802 | reverse complement strand
CAGGGCTGATAGCAGATGGTCGGCTTGCGCGAAAAGGCCAGGATATCTCCTAAAAGCCGCTCCAGACGATGCGACTCGTTGATAATGGTCTCCAGGTAGTGACGTTGCGGGGTGTCCTCCGGCAGGGTTCGTTCCAGCC
>DKFG01000100.1:221-4826 GCA_002452325.1 Geobacter sp. UBA6802 | reverse complement strand
GCCATCTCACCAATGGCAGCCAGATGGGCTCCGTGTACCAACCGCTGCCGGGCATCGCTCAGCTCAGCATGGGCTTCTTCAAGATTACGGTAGAGACGGGTGTTTTCTATGGCCATACCGGCCTGATTGGCAAACAGCTGCAGGATGTGCAACTGTTCTTCTGTGATCTGCTCCAGCCCGGAGGGATTGTCAACGATGATCACGCCGATCAGATTGTTACGGGTCACCAGCGGTACCCCCGCACAAGAACTGATACCGAAACGCTCAACAAAATCGCACTCATCACAACCATGGCAATCCAGATCAGCCAGACAGGACAGCTTGCGCTCATGCACCACTCTGGCAACCAGCCTGCAGCCATCACTCAGATCAATGCGGGTGCTGCGTACATCTGCACAGAAGGGAGATTGCTGCTGCAATGCTAACTCCTCAGGTTCGAGGTCCCAGAATCCTGAGAGCGGGTTATCCGGATCAACAGAAACCGCATGAAAACCGGCTGTGTTTTCACGACAGATCCCCAGCATTCCCTGTAGTGTGTTGGTCTTTTGATTATACAGAAACAACATGGAGCGACCGAACAGGCCGTTGTTTTCGCACACCAGGGCAGAAAGGATCAGGTGCAGCAGCTTGTTCAACTTCATGGTGGAAAGCAGGGTTGAACTAAAGAGATACAACAGAGAGAGATCTCCGGCTAAAGACAGGGGTACGGGCACCGCGCTGGATGTCTTGTTGATACTGGTATCTGCCATGCCGGATTCCTGATGGCCATAGCTACAAAAATGGCCAGGGGTGACAGTTAGGGCCGCTTTTCTTTCTGCTCCGCCTCAATCTTGCAATCAATACACTGGGTGGTCACGGGACGGGCCTTAAGCCGGGCTTCGCTGATATCTCCCCCGCAATCTTCACAGACACCGTAGCTGCCGTCTTCAATCCGTTCCAAGGCCTCGCGGATCTTGTTGCCCAACTTGCGCTCCCGGTCGCGGATACGCAGCTCAAAGGTACGATCTGACTCCTGAGTGGCACGGTCCGTCGGATCAGGAAAGTGAGCGGCGTCATCCCCCATCTCATGAACCGTCTTATCCGCCTCGGACATCAGTGCCTTCATCTCGTCCAGCAGCAACTGACGAAATTGTTCTAATTTTTCTGCTTCCATGCATTTCCTCACTTCAGCTATAATTTGCTGATATTAAGGGCTTTAATCAGGCAAGTCCAGCAAAAAGTATGTTACAATAGCAACTCTAGCGCCTCCTGTACCGTGGAGACCCCCTGCAGTACAATGCTTCCGCCGGATAGACGCCGCAGGTTCCCCTCCGGCAGCAGACACTGCTCAAACCCCAGCTTGGCTGCCTCGGATATGCGCGGCTCCGGCTGCGTGACAGCCCGCACCTCGCCTGCCAGCCCCACCTCACCGAACACCACTGCATTGGTCGGCACCGGACGGTCCAAGTGGCTGGAGGCCACCGCCAGCAGCATGGCCAGATCAGCAGCCGGCTCAGTCAGCCGCGCACCGCCGGCAACATTCAGAAAGATATCCTGCCCCCCCAGATGCAGTCCGGCCTTCTTCTCCAGCACCGCCACCAACAGCGCCAGGCGGTTGCTATCTGCCCCGATGGTGGTCCGACGGGGCGTTCCGTAACTGCTGGGGGTCACCAGCGCCTGCACCTCCACCAGCAGCGTGCGGCTCCCCTCCAACGATGTCGTCACCACCGAGCCAGGGGCATCCAACGGCCGTTCCGAGAGGAACAGCTCCGACGGGTTGGCCACCTCGGCCAGACCGCCGGATTTCATCTCAAACACCCCGATCTCGTTGGTGGAGCCAAAACGGTTCTTGACCGCGCGCAGAATCCGGTACGGATGACCCCGATCACCTTCAAAATAGAGGACGGTATCCACGATATGCTCCAGCACCCGCGGCCCGGCAATGGCGCCGTCCTTGGTCACATGCCCCACGATAAAGATCGGAATACCGCTCCCCTTGGCCAGCAGCATCAATTTGCCGGCAGACTCACGCACCTGACTGACACTGCCGGGTGCCGACTCCAACGAGTGGGTCCAGACCGTCTGGATTGAGTCCACCACCACCGCCCGCGGCCTGAGTTTTTCCATCTGGATAACGATCTCCTCCAGACTGTTCTCCGCCAGCACCAGCAGCGGTCTGCCGCTGACCCCCAGCCGTTCGCCCCGCAGGCGAGTCTGGGCTGCCGACTCCTCGCCGGAGACATACAGTACCGCCCCCTCAACAGCCAGATGGTGCATGGCCTGCAGCAGCAGCGTTGATTTACCGATACCGGGATCACCGCCAATCAACACCAGCGAACCGGGCACCAAGCCGCCTCCCAGCACCCGGTCCAGTTCGCCGATACCACAGTTGAGGCGTGTCTCAGCTTGAGGCGGCACTTCACCGATCGGCAGGGCCTGGTTCCGTCCCTGTCCATGAAATCCGGACACCTTCGTCGTCCCCGACCTCAGCTCTTCGGCCATGCTGTTCCAGGCGCCGCAATCAGGACATTTGCCCAACCACTTGGGGGATTGACAGCCGCACTGGCTGCAACTGAACACGGTCTTCTGACGCATCGACACTCCTCTCAGGCACGATCTCTGCGGTAAACTGTTTAACAACCGCACTCTAGCAAAGCGCTCAACCGGCAACAACCACGGATTTGCATCTTGTATGCAGATATGCCGTTTGCTATAGTAAATGGTCATAAATCAAGCAACTGCATTACTAATCGTCCTTAGAAGGAGCACATCACGCCATGAAAAATCCGATTGAAATAAAAACCGGCCTGCACTGGGTCGGCGCACTACATCCGGAACTGCGAATCTTTGATGATCTGTTTCCCACCGAACACGGTACCACCTACAACAGCTTTCTGATTCAAGGCAGCGAAAAAATCGCCCTGATTGACACGGTCAAGATTAAGTTTGTCGACCAATTCATGGATATGCTGGGTAGTCTGATCGATCCGAAAAAAATCGATTACATCATTGTTAACCATGCTGAACCGGACCACTCCGGATCGCTGTCCTACCTGCTGGATCACTGCCCCAACGCAACCGTGGTCTCCACCCAGGCAGCCAAAAACTTTGTCGGCAACATGATTCATAAACCGTTTCAATCTAAAACCGTCAAGGATGGTGACACCATCGACCTGGGCGGTCGCACCCTACGGTTCATCATCGCGCCTTTTCTGCACTGGCCCGACACCATGTTCACCCGACTGGAAGAGGAAAACATCCTGTTTACCTGCGATGCCTTCGGAGCACATTACTGCAACACCAAAAGCATCTTCAACGACGAGATCGAAAACTTCACTTCGGCCCGCGAATTCTATTTTGACTGCCTGGTACGCCCATTCAAGGACAAAGTACTTTCAGCCATTGAAAAGGTGCGCCACGATGTGATTGACATGATCTGTCCCAGCCACGGCCCGATTATTCGTAAAGATCCTTGGCGAGTGATTGAACAGTACGAAAACTGGAGCAAGCCAAAATCATTCGGCAAAAAGGTGTTGGTATTCTACATCTCTCCCCACGGCAGTACCGAGAAAATGGCCCACGCCCTGGTTGAGGGGGCTACACGGGATGGTATCGAAATAGCAAGCCATCATATTGTCGGGCTGACCGACAATGAACTGCGTGATCTGATGGAAGAAGGTGATGCCTTGGTATTCGGCGTGCCCACCATCAACCGTGATGTGCCCAAACCGATGTGGGATGTGCTGGCATTTTTGAGCACCATCAAGCTCAAGACCAACCTGGCAGCAGTCTTTGGCAGCTACGGCTGGAGTGGCGAGGCCTGCAAGATGGTGGAAGAACGTCTGAAAGGGATGGGCTTTAAACTGGTATCTGACCCGGTGCGGGCGATGTTTACCCCTACGGCTGAAGTTTTAGAGCAGTGCAGGACCCTTGGGCAGGCAGTATCGGAAGAGGTGGCAAAGAAAAATTGAACCATTTGTAGGGGCACGGCGTGCCGTGCCCCTACATGCCCCATCGCTTAAACAGGTTGTGCTCCACCCCCAGCTGATCCAGCAGCTTGCCCACCACAAAATCAACCAGATCAGCCATTGATTCAGGCTTGTGATAGAAGCCGGGCATGGCTGGAATGATCCGTGCCCCGCACTGTGACAGCTTGAGCAGATTCTCCAGATGGATGGTTGAAAAGGGCGTCTCCCTCGGTAGCAACAGCAACGGTCGTTGTTCCTTGAGCATCACGTCTGCGGCTCGCTCAATCAGATTGCCGGAGATCCCTGCTGCAATCCGCCCCACCGTCCCCATGCTGCAGGGGGCGATCACCATGGCATCGGGCGCTGCCGAGCCGCTGGCCTCCGGCGCCCACAGGTCGGTGGCAGCACGGATGGTCAGGCAAGCATCAGGAAGCCCCCAGCGCTGCAGCAGTACCGGGACATCGCTTAAATCAACTCCGGTCTCAAAACGGCAGACCTCCAGCCCGCTTTCACTTGCCACCAGGGTCACCCAATTACCGCCCCGCAGCAGTTCCTCCAGCAGACGCAGGCCGTAGATACTGCCGGATGCGCCGGTTATAGCAAGCAGGATCTTCATTTGTCTGTTACCTCGTTAGAAAGACATCCGCTGCCGTGGCAG
>DKFG01000100.1:0-196 GCA_002452325.1 Geobacter sp. UBA6802 | reverse complement strand
CCCCGCAGGAGCCAGTGTTCGTACAGCAACATGGCGGTCATTGCTGCGGTTCCGAGCCAGAACCAGGGCCCCAGCCCCAGCAGTACGATCAGCCAGACCAATAGGCCGACGGTGATCAGGTGGAACAGACGGGAAAGCCAGAGTGTTCCGGTCACCCCTAACGCCACCGGAATGGAGTGCAGGCCAACAGAGCGGT
>DKFG01000042.1 GCA_002452325.1 Geobacter sp. UBA6802 | reverse complement strand
TGGCGGCGAGGAGTTTATGGCGTTGTTGCCGGAGACCGATGTAGATGGGGCGTTGGTAGTGGCCCAGGAGTTCCTGCAGGCCGTTGAGCGGTTGGACCTGCCCCACCCGGCCACCCCGCTGAACGGCAGGGTGACGTTGAGTATCGGCATTGCCACCGCCATAGCCCAGCGTGAGCAGACCATTACCTGCCTGCAGGAGGCTGCCGACAAGGCACTCTACCAGGCCAAACAGCAGGGACGTAACCGGATTGTGTCCACCCCCCGCCTGCACTGCTAATACCATGGAACCTCTCGTTTTTCACAGTCAAACAGCCCCCCCTCCCAACCTCCCCCCGCTGGGGGGAGGAGTAACCCCCGACGACACAGGCATGTCTGCCATTGGCCCTCCCATCCATTCCCTTCCGGGAGGAGGAGTAACCAGCCTGTCTCTCTCCCCAGCAAGGGATATTTGCGCTGACACCAGTAACAAGGTCCGTGTGAAACACCCTCCCCCAGCGGGGGAGGGCTGGGGAGGGGGAGACAGGGGGACTGAGTTATCAGTATCACACGCCCATCAAGCCCCCCAACCATGCCCAAAGAGCTGATTCACTGGTGGCTGGCTGCAGAGGCAGCCGAACAACTGGCGCCGGACAGCCCTTTAAGGAAACTGCTGCACCAGGAATGGCAGCTGTACCTGACCGGCGCGGTCCTGCCGGACACCCTGCTGCACCTGGCGGCTGGCAGCTGGCGTGCTGCAGCCCTTGCAGCCGCTGAACAGTTCCACAATCCCCCCTGCAGCAGCTATGAGCCGTTGATCCGTTTTCTGGAGGGTCACAGGTCAAGGGTTAAACCAGATGACCCTTGCCCCCTTGACCCGTGTTCTACGCAGGCTGAGCGTTCTACGCAGGCTGAGCGTTCTACGCAGGCTGAGCGTAGTCGAAGCCTGACCCTTGCCCCTTCGGTTACTGCCTGCCTGCTGGGAATAGCCGCCCATATCGAGGCCGACATCGTCTGCCACCCGTTTGTCTACGCCCTCTCCGGCAACGACATGGCACGCCACTACGCCGTTGAGACGGAACTTGATCTCTGGCTGCTTGCGACGCAACGAAAGCCACCGGCGCTGCGACTGCGGGATCTGTTTGATGAACGGGTGCGGGAGCCCGCCGTGACGGTGCTGAGTGGCCTGTTTGACCCGGCAGGCGTCCTGCCGAAGCAGGCGCTGCGGCAGGCGTTATCACTGCACTGTCTGATTCAGGGGATGTACGGATCGCCCGGCTGGCAGCTGGTCGCCCGGTGCCTGGCGCTGCTGCCGGTGCCGTTTTTGCGGAGTAAATACCAACTGTTTTATCCATTCGGGTGGAAGCGAGGAAGGGCGGGAAGCTGGCCGGACAGCTGGCAGCACCCGATAACCAGTGCGATCAGCGCCAAAGGACCGCAGGAGCTTACGCACGGCGCAGTAGCAAGGATATCCCGGATGCTGCAGCAGGTGGAAGCACTGGGGCTGCAGGAAGCCTTTGAAGCACAGACGGGTGAAAACCTACTGACCGGCCTTACTCCTCCCGACCATACTTCCAAAGCAGCCGCCGCAGCTGCTCTGCCGTAATCGGCTTGGCCAGGTAGTCGTCCATACCGGCATCCAGGAAGCGTTGCCGATCGCCGCTCATAGCGTAGGCGGTCAGGGCCACAATCGGAATATGTCGACCGGTTGCCGCTTCATCGGCCCGGATAGCGGCGGTGGCCTGCATACCATCCATCTCGGGCATCTGAATATCCATCAGAATCAGGTCAAACGGCTCCTGATGCCAGAGTTCAACCGCCAGACGACCGTTTTCGGCAAACCGCACCTTGTGCCCCTCCATCCGCAGGATCGCTTCCATCATCTTGCTGTTCACCACAGAATCCTCAGCCACCAGAATCCGTAACCGGCGTGTTGAGGCCCGCAGCGCCTCACCGGCCAGCTGCTCTTCCGAGAGCGTCTCGCGGGTGCTGACTGCACAGGGAATCTGGCAGATGAAGGTGCTGCCTTCACCTACCCTGCTCTCGGCACTGATCGACCCTCCCATCATCTCGGCCAGATGGTTGGAGATAGCCAGACCAAGACCGGTACCGCCAAATTTACGGGTGGTTGAGAGATCTTCCTGAATAAACGGATCGAAAATCCGCTGCAGGTTCTCCGGCTTGATCCCTTTACCGGAGTCGCTCACCGTCAGTTCAAGCTGCAACCGCCCGTCTTCCCGCGGCACACCGCCCAGCCGCAGGCGGATCACTCCCTGGCTGGTAAACTTGAGGGCATTGGATAGCAGGTTGACGCCAATCTGCTGGATCCTGGCCGGATCGGAAAGCAGCATATCAGGCAGGCCCGATGCCAGCGACACTTCAAACCTCAGCCCCTTTTCCCGCACCATGGTCCCGAACATCCGCTCAAGCTGATTGATCAGCATGCGGGGCGAAAACGGTACCTGCACGATCTCCAGCTTACCGGCCTCTATCTTGGAGATATCCAGCACATCACTGATGATTTCGAGCAGGTTGTTGGCCGCCGCCATGGAATCTTTGGCCAGTTCCCGCAGTTCGCCGGCATCCAGCCGTTCTGCCAGCAACGAGTTGATGCCGATGATGGCGTTCAGCGGCGTGCGGATCTCATGGCTCATGTTGGCCAGAAACAGGCTTTTGGCCTCATTGGCCCCCTCAGCGGCCTGACGGGCACTGATCAGCTCCTGTTCGATCTGCTTCTGATCGGAAATATCCCGCACAAAGGTCTGGTAGGTGCGATCCGGCATCATCTTGGTGTTCATATCAATCGGCACCAGACTGCCGTCCTTACGGCGTAGAAACCGTTCATTTCTGACTGTTTGTCCCTGCTTGAGCAGCTCGAACTGAAACGGCACCCGTTGCATCTCCTCCGGATTAAACAGAGCGCTGATATGCATGCCGATCAGCTCATCGCGCTGGTAGCCGGTCAGCTGTTCGGCCTCATGATTTGCACTGATAATAACTCCCTCCGAACTTCCCTGCAGGATCATGTCGGCCGCAAGGTCGATCAACGAGCGAAAACACTCTTCCCCCTCCCGCAGTTCGGCAGTCTTCCGTTCCACCAGCCTGCGCAACCCCCGGTTCCAGACAAACAGCAACAGCGCAAGCAGACTGCCACCGCCGGCAACCCAGGCAAGCCAGATCAGATTGCGGCCTGCAACGTCAGGGGCAGAACCGTACCAGGTACGCTCTATCTGCTGCAGCTCTGCCGGAGTAATCGCCTTGAAACCGTCCTCCACCAGCTTGAGGGTGGCCAGATCGCCTTTGTGTACCGCCCGGTGAAACTGGCCGGTATAGAGAGGAGTGGTATGCCTGAACCGCTCTGCAAGCCCGTATTTATGAAGAAAGAACAACGCCGGCGGCTGATCCACCGAGAAAACAGACAACTTGCCAGCCTTGGCATCCTTGATGATCGCTTCATAACTGGGGTACAGCACCAGGTTGTCAATGCCATGCCGGTGCAGGTATTCAATGACTGCATCCCCCTCCTTGACACCCACCCTGAAACCGTTCAGGGATGAAACATCCTTGATTCCGGTAATTTCACGATCAAAGAAAACCGGCACATCCAGGGTAGCGTAAGGCTCGGAAAAGTCATACTGTGCCTGGCGCTCTTCGGTCTTGAAAATGGTATCAATCACCTTAAACTCGCCGGCCTGCATCCGCTTCTTGGCCTCGGCCCAGTCCATGGCCTGCAGTTCAACCTTTATGCCGGTCTTCTGCTCCCACAAACGCCACTGGTCAACCAGAATCCCCTGCGGTGTACCGTCCGGTGCCTTCAGAACAAAAGGAGGGTAGTTGTCGTCCATCACCACCCGCAGCGGATGCGCCTGCAGCTGCCCCGCCCAGGACAGCACCAGCAACAGCACGATCAACAGTCCGCGTACCTGCTCCATACCCCTCATCCTTCTCCCCTGTTCAATGGCTGGTCAGCCAGACCAGCACGCTGTTGATGGTAACGCACCAATTCAAGCCCAAGCAGCACCAGCAACCAGCTGGTAAAAAGCCAGATCAGCAGAAATGGCAGAACCGCCAGAGCCCCATAGATAATACTGTACCGCGCAACCCCGATCTGAAAATGAAAGTAACACCAGTGGGCAGCCTGCCAGACCGCTCCGGTCAGAAGCGCCCCCACCAGGGCCGATGAAAACCGTACATGTACGCAGGGGATCAGCAGATAGGCCAGCAGCAGTACCAGACAACTGCACAGGTACGGAATCAGCTTGAACAGCAGCAGCACCCCGTCTCCCACCAGATTGGTGTTGATCAGCCACTGCACCAGCTCTCTGCTCTGCAGCAGCGAGGTAATCCCAAGGGCTGCGGCCAAAAGCAGCGGCACCGCAACAAGCAGCACCAGATAGTGAGCAAGACGCTGCAACAGGCTGCGCTGTTCCTGCACCTCCCATACCGCGTTAAAGGCGTCGCGCACGTTTTCCAGCAGCATGACCAGCATCAGCAACAGGCCTGCCATGCCAAACAGCCCCAGCGAGCCAACCTCCAGCCGGTTCACATAATCAATCAGCCTGAGACCCAGCTCAGGCGAACTGCCGGCCAGTTGCGCAACCAGATAGGGGCCCAGCAGGTTCTGAATACCGGCCAGCTTTAAGCCCACAAACACCAGGGCCAGCAGCGGAACCAGCCCCATGGTGGTATCAAAGGAGAGCGCCGAGGCCCGCAACAGCCCCTGATGCCGGTCAAAACGCTGCAGGCAGGCGTACAGTTGCTGCACACCTGCCCGCACACGTTCAACAACCGGATACACGATTAGAGCAGGGTCTTAACCGCTGCCATCACCGCAGCATAATCAGGCTCGCTGGTCACTTCAGGCACCTGCTGGATGTAGCGGATCACACCGTCAGCATCAATAACAAAGATACAGCGGGACAGCAGCAGCAGCTCCTTGATCAGCACACCGTAGTTCTGACCAAAGGAACGCTCGCGATAGTCCGAAACCGTGGTCACGCGGTCAATGCCGGCTGCTCCGCACCAACGCTTCTGGGCAAAGGGCAGGTCAAGGCTGACCGTCAGCACCACCACGCTGTCTGGCAGACTGGCCGCCTCCTGATTGAAACGACGGGTTTCGGTGTCGCAGACCGGCGTATCCAGCGACGGAACCGCGCTGATGACCTGAATCTTCCCGGCATGACTGGCCAGGGTGACCGGCGTCAGAGTCGTATCAACGGCAGCAAAATCAGGGGCCTTGTCCCCCACCTTCAGTTCTGGCCCGAGCAGGGTCATGGGATTACCTTTAAACGTAATGATGCCAGAGCGTTCGTTCATAGTGTGGTCTCCTTGTGTAATCGTCAGAATTGACATCAAAACCTACTGATGAAGCTACTGGACGGATCTGCATGGATGCGAGTACCCGTTTCATCTCGAAATGCAGCGCGTTAAGGTCAACCGGTTTTGAAACATACCCGTCAAAACCTGAAAGCAACAACTGTTCTCGCGTTTCTTCCAGGGCATGGGCGGTCAGAGCAATAATGGGGGCATGGTTGCCATTCGTTTTTTCATGCTCCCGAATAACCTGCGTTGCCTCCATACCATCCATAACCGGCATCTGAATATCCATCAGCACCATATCAAAGTCGCCCTTTTGCCACTGTTGCAACACTTCAGCCCCGTCAGCTGCCGGGGTGACACGGTGGCCGAAGCGCGAGAGCAACATACTCAGCATCATGCAGTTTGTCTCACTGTCGTCAGCCAGCAGGATCCGTAACGGCGGCCCTTCCCACATCAGCTTGGCCTTGTCCTGCTCAAACGCCTCCTGTTGAGGCACCGGCTGTGAATTGATCAGGAACGGCAGGGTAATTGAGAACGTACTGCCTTTACCCTCCTGGCTCTCAACAGCTATATCGCCGCCCATCTGCCGGACAAGCCGGTTGCAGATCGACAACCCCAGACCGGTGCCGCCGAAGCGGCGGGTCACCGTGGCATCAGCCTGAATAAACGGTGCGAATATCTTTTCAAGCGCCTCCGGCTTGATACCGATGCCGGTATCACTGACGCTGAAGCGGAGCAGCGCCTTGTCGTCGTGGCGCTCCAGCAACTCAACCCGAACCCGTATCTCACCCTTACGGGTAAATTTAATGGCGTTCCCCAACAGATTGTACAGGATCTGTTTGAGACGCAGTTGATCGCCAAACAGGCTGTCAGGAACATCATCTGCAACTTCCTGTACCAGTGAAATCGCCTTGGCGGATAAGCGGGCCTCCTGTGATCTGAGCAGCTGGGTAACGCAACTGCGCAAGCCGAAAGGCGCACTTTCAAGCTCCAGCCTTCCTGCCTCTATCTTGGATATATCCAGTACGTCGTTGATTAACGACAGCAGATTTTTTGCATCAGACTCAATATTGGAGAGATATCCCGTCTGTTCTTCATTCAGGTTGGTAAAACGCAACAGCTGAGCATTACCGATCACCCCGCTCATGGGGGTACGGATTTCATGGCTCATATTGGCCAGAAACTCGGTCTTGGCCACATTGGCTGCCTCAGCTTCAGATTTGGCCTGAAGCAGCTCCTCCCTGGCCTGCCTGTTTTCTTCAGAACGCTGCTGCAACGTACGCGCCAAGCCGTTGATAGCTGCTGCAGCACGGCCCGGCTCATCATCAGAGGCAACCTCAATCAGGGTGCCGTACTCGCCATCCTGTAGGGAGGCAATGCCGCTCATCAGGTTGTTAAACGAACGGGTGACCTGCCGCAGCACCAGATGGCCGAGCAGGGTAACCGTCAGCCAGAAAAGCAGGGCCAGGACCACCGCCCAGAAGATCAGTTTACGGACAGATCGGTCCATATCAGCCGTACCCCGTTCGATACGCACACTGCCCAGTACTGACGGCGTATCGTGTCCATTGATCAGGGCCGCCATCGGAGAACCTGCCTGCGGATTACTGCTGACTTCAATCGTTTGCCTGAGCACCTCCTCAGGGGTCCCGGAAGGCGATGCAGGATAGACAGCAGCTAACACCCTGCCGTCCGGGGCGCTGATCACCACGGCACGGACTTCCGGCGACCGGGCAGCCTGTTCAGCCACCTGCCGCAGCAGTTCGACGTTTTCTGCAAACAGCGGCAGCCGGATCGATTCGGCCAGATACTCTCCCTGCAGCTGGAGATGCTTGATGGCGGTCTCTTTTGATTTTTGAACCTCATGAACTATGAACAGGGTACTGAGTGTGAAGACAATCAGAAAGGTCAGCAGGGTAAAGATCAGGAAGAGTTTACATTGGAATCTTGTGCGAATGTTTGACCACGTGACACACCTCAGCACGGCCAGCTCCTTGCAGGAATTCTCTGTGCAGAAACAGGGAGCCTGTCAAATACTGCAGACGGCGCCGACAGGGCCGAACCTTTTGCCGCATCATTCTGCAAGGGACACCCCCAGACGCTTCAGAATACCAGCATTGGTCTTCAGGGCAACCTCACGGGGGAAATGTGACGGTATAGCATCCCGACCGTCTCCTTCAAGCAGTGCCGCAACCATCTCACCGGCCTGCCGCCCCAGGGCAACCCGATCAATATCAAACACTGCCGCCGCTCCCAACCCCAGATAACCGGCAGAAAATGAAAGCACCGGTACAGCCTGCTGCTGGCTGAAGTGGAAGTAGGCCTCTGCCGTTTCTCTGGTTACCGCCGTCACATCCGGCAGCATCCAGAGCGCATCCACCTTCCCGGCCAGCGAAGCCAGTTTAGCCAGGGTGTCACGGGGATCAGCCACCTCCTGCACCACCAGGGTAATACCTGCCTTTTCCGCTGCCTGCCGCGCCTGCCGCAGATACCAGCCGCTGCGGGATGGATTATAGATAACCCCTACCCGGCGCACCTTCATCTGACGTAACAGATTGCAATAATGTTCAGGAGCAACAAACATCTCGATACCGGTCAGGTTGGACTGGACAGACTGAAATCGTTGCAGATCAAGGGACATCAGGGCAATAACCGGAATGTTCCGCACCTTGCGTGCCATTGCCAGGGCTGTGTCTCCCACGGCAAGGATCAGCAACGGCCGGTCCTCCCGTGCAATACGGACCACATCCACCTCGGCATAGTCTGACAGCACAATCACCCGTTTAGAAAGATTCCGGCTCGCGTTAAACCCATTTAACACCTCATCGTAGGCTGGATTACGCTTGCTCTGCAGTATCAGCAAGTCATATGCCTGAGCCAATGAGGGAACCAGCAGCGTCAGGGCCAGTATGAGCAGGACCAGGCCCCGCATCAGAACTTCACCCGCATGCCGCCTTCAAACCAGCGACCGACGTTCGGAAAGAAATCACTGCTGTAATACCGGCTGTTAAACAGGTTGCGACCAGAGACAAACAGCTCCAGAGCTGTATTTTCTTTTTGATACAGCGTAGCCCCCAGGTGCAGATCCCAGATCAGACCGTTCTTGCCATTCTCATCAGCGGTATTGTTCCAGAAGATGTGACGTCCGGTCAGCATGCTGCGGAATGTGCCGTCATTGTAAGTCAAGGCCAACTTCAAGGTTTGGGTCGGTTTGTCATCATGGACCGGCGTACCGTCACTGGTGCGGTGGGTGTCAGTATAGGTCCATCCGGCTCCCAGCGAGGTATGAAACACCGGTTTGGTCCGCAGCTCCAGTTCGAGCCCCTGCGCCAACTGCTGCTCAGTGTCAGCCCCCCAAGTCATATTACGGAACAGGGTTGCCTTCAGCCAGAGGTAGGGGATGCTGGTATTCTCGGCCCCCAGCTGAGCCGTCAGTATCTTGGTGGGCCGGGGATCGAACTGAGAGGTTATAACCGGCATGCCATAGCCCTTGGCCACGTAAGCCCGCAGCAAGGTGTTGTTGGACAGCTGCCAGGTGGCGCCCAGGGAGGCACTGAACTGATCCGGCGCGGTCTGGGGACGATCAAAACGCAGGCCGGGGGTAATGCTGAAACTGCCCAGACTGATGGTGTCGTTCAGGAACAGGCCCCAGCGGTCGGCCTTGCGGTTATAGGGGCTGTAGTTTTTGGTATCAACGGAGTTGCCGGTTATCTTCAGATGGCGATAGTCGCCGCCAACCACCAGCAGGTGCTGATAACCACGCCAGGTCAGGCTGGCTGTCCCCCCCAAAGTACTTTCCGTACCAAAGGCTTTGGGCAGGTCTGCCCCCTGGTCCCACCAGACTGCGCCGTCACTAATATTGTAATAGGCCGATTCCTGGCGATTAAAGGTATGGAAACCGCTGATTGCCAGTTCCAGCCGGTCGGTCAGCGGCTGGCGCAGGCCGACCAGGGCATTGATCTGGCGTTTGTCATCCTGCTGGGTCAGATCATAGGCCGTAGCATACAGATCCCCCTGGCGGCTGAAACTGCCGGTGGCCTGAGCAAAGATCTGCCCCTGATTGGGCAGATCCCAGGTCAGGCGGCCATGGAGATTGTTGCTGTTGATTCCGGTTTTGGGGACCAGGCCATCGCTGCCCAGAAAACCGGCTGAAAGATAGTAACCCAGGCGGTTGACACTGCCGCTCAGTTCCAGAGCGGAGTCACTGGTGCTGCGGGAGCCGATTGATGCAGCAGCAGTCCCACTTAGGGAACGATCCCGTTCCGGCGACTTGGTAATAACATTGATCACCCCGCCCAGGGCCGAGCCCCAGGCGGTGGAGGCCGGTCCCTTGATGATCTCCACCCGTTCAATGATCCGGGCCGGAATGGCGCTGACATCTGAAAAGTTGGCGCCAAAATTGGTAAAGGGGATGCTGTCCAGCAACAGCAACACATGCTCAAAACTGGAGCTCTGGATATGGGTATAGGCAATGATGCCAGGACCGCCGTTATGGGAGAGTTGCAGGCCCGGCACCGTGTCCAGTATGTCGGCCAGGGTGTGGGCATTCAGGGCCACGATCTCGGCGGCAGTGACCACCGTGACATTTTCAGCAGTCTGGGAGAGCGGTTTGGGGGAGCGGGTAGCACCACTGGCCCCCTCCTGCCAGGCACTGAAAAGGGCCAGGGTCTCTTCTTCCTCCCCATCTGCAGCCCACAGCGGACCGGGCGCAAGACAGGCGATCAGGCCAACTGCCGTCAGAACCGCCCGCAGGCTATGTTGAAGAAAAGGTCTGGTCATTGGGAAACCCTATTTTGACTTGCAAAACTAGCAGAACCTGGGGATTATTGTCCAGCAATCAATCCAAAGAGTGTGGGGGATTTGATTTTGAATATGACAAAGGAGAACACCATGAGCAGCACCAACCAGACCCTTATTGGCCATTCCTTCAATCTGAACGATCAGATTTCCTATCAGCCCGGTTCTGTTGTCAGCAAGA
>DKFG01000002.1:557-20289 GCA_002452325.1 Geobacter sp. UBA6802 | reverse complement strand
ACCAGAAAGACTCAACAGTGGGGTACTTGGAGTTAGGAGCCTTTGGCAGTGCCTCAAAGGTCTCTGGAATGGTCTTGCCACGGAAACGGATACCTTCCTGTGGGTCAAGATAGGAAATGTCGGTAACCAGGTTGCGGACGTCGCGGGCGCCGCCGATGCACTGATCGATGGTTACTTCATCAATCTTTACCTTGCCGAATTCTTTTACCAGGCGGGCGGTGCGTGGACGATGCTCTTCGATTTTCTGCTTGAGGGTTTCCTTCAGAGCCATTGGGTACTTCTCCTTTCGGGTAAATGGTGCAACAGAATTGATTGCACGGGTTGATAGACATTCTTGAATATACTGTATACAAAAATTTTGGCTGTTATAGCATCCTGCCAAATCAAATACAACAGGTTTTTTGTATACAGAAACAACATTATAAAATTACCAGCGCGTCATCGGAGCGCGTCAGCTGTTTCAGTCCCTCATTGCTCAGATAGAAGGTGTTCTCAATGCCTACCGCCCCCTCCCCGGGAAAAACCACCTTGGGTTCAAAGGCCCAGGCCATACCGGTCTCCAGTACCTGATCCTTAAAGCCTTTGGCTATAAACGGGTACTCGTCAATTTCAATCCCCAGTCCATGCCCAATGAACGCCACCTGTGAATGCTGTGCCCCCATGAAGCTGTCGGCATAGCCCAGATCAACAGCCAGTGCGTAACAACGGTCGTACAGCTCACCCCAGCTGATTCCCGGTGCCGCCAGCTCCTTCATCAGATCCTGTACCCTCAGCATGTCCTCAAAACCTCTGGTCAGTCGATCTGAAAGCGTCCCGATGCTAAAGACGCGGGTTTGATCAACCAGATAGCCGTCGATGCTGCCGGCAAAGTCCATGATGATCGGTTCGTTGGGGCCGATCGGCTTATGGCCGGCTCCCTGGCCGAAGCAGGGTGAGGCCCCCATACCACCGAACGGTGTGTCGGTGTAGGCCGGTACCGCGCTGTCCACGCCCGAGAACGTATGACCGAAACACATCTCGCCGTTGAAGACCCGCATCCTGATCAGCCCCAGGTGGCCATGCTTACGGGCAGTATATTCCAGCTCTGCGGCCAGCTCGTAGTCGGTCATACCTTCCTTGATCGCCTCTTTGGCCCGTTCATATACTTTATGCACCTGATCAGCTGCATCCTGCATCAGNNGGCTCTTGATCATCCGTACCTGGCGAATCAGTGGTGTTGCATCAAGAAATGCCGCATCAGGCCAGACTTTGCGATACCGCTCCAGAAACACGATCGGTAGTACGTCGAACTCCAGGCCGATCCGTTGCGGTGCAGGATAACCGTACTGGGTGACAATACCGGGAATATCTTTGGGGGCTGCAAAAGGCAGCACCTCTTTCAGGCCGGATTCCATTCTGGCCCGAGCCTGGTCGCGACGTACCAGGTAGAGCGGCTGACCTTGTGCCGGTACATAGAGACAGCCGTTCTGCACCGTGCCGGTAAAGTAGAAAAGATCGGCGTTCTGTACAATGATAACGGCATCAAGCGCTGCGGTCTGCATCAGCTCCTGCAGTCGCTTGCAGCGGTATTCAAGCTCGGTAACCGGGGTCAGGCGCATGGTTTCTGGATCCTTTCTTCTGGCACTTGACGCCATGGGCAGAACCGTTTAGGGTGCCGCACCATGTCAGGAAGAATTTTTACCTCATTTTCGATCGGACTTTTTACCATTATTCCGGCCGGTGATCCACATCCAAATCCCTGTGGTCTGCCGATCATACTGGGCAAAAAGGGTGCCTTCGGTTCTGGTGAACATGAAACCACCGCCTCATGCCTGGAGATCATGCCGGACATTCCCGCTATCAAAGGGTGCCATGCCCTGGATCTGGGCTGCGGTACCGGTATCCTGGCCCTTGCGGCAGCGCGGTTGGGAGCTGCTGCCGTTGTTGCGGTTGATCTGGAAGAGGCTGCTACGATTTCCTGTCAGGAAAATGTTGTTTTTAACGGATTTGAGGGCCGGATCACCACCGTCTGTGGAGAACTGGCCGGCATCGAAGGGCAGCTGTTTGATCTGATACTGGCTAACATCTATGCCGATATTCTCTTGCCGCTTGCCGAACAACTGGTGTCCATGGTCCGCCCCGGTGCCTGTCTGCTGCTCTCCGGCATCCCGCTGCAGGATAAGTTTGATATTGTCCAGCGTTACACCCGCTTGGGATGTCGTGTCGTGGACAGCAGGATAGGGGAGGAGTTTGCCACCTATCTGTTCTGTACAGGCACAGGACCTTTGCAGATGGAACCTTCAGGCAGCTTGAGATGAGCCGTTTGTTGTCGGCGTGCAGCTCTGCCAGAGCAGTGCTGTCAGCTGCGTATCTTCATGCCTGATATGGCGGGTCAACCAGTTGCGTAAAAACTGCAGTATCTCATACTGAACAATCAGCGGATTCTGATGCAGCTCTTCCGTAAACTCCTTGAAACGAGCTAAAAAAAACTGGTGCTGGTGGGTGTGTTCTTCCAGGTGGTGATAGCCATGTTGGCGCATCATCCCTTCTTCTGCCTGAAAATGGATTGTGGCATACTGGCCCAGTGCCTTCATGACCCGTCCCAGTTCTCGCACCCCGCGTTTTTCGGCCACCACCTCAATCAGGTCGTTTACCAGGTCAAACAGGTAGCGGTGGTGCTCGTCAATCACGTCAATCCCGACCTGCAGCGAATCATCCCAGCTGATCCAGCGTTTGCCGTGTGACGGCAACTCAGGCAGATGTAACGACTGGCTTGGATCAATCACTTCCTCGCGATACAGCTCCCTGATCCTGAGAATCTCCGGCAGCGCCTCTTCAAAGGCCTGCACCACCGCCGGGTCAAACTTCTTGCCTGCTTCGTTGTGGATGTATTCCAGGGTCTTCTCCAAGGACCAGGCAGCCTTATAGGGACGCTTTGACATCAGGGCATCAAAGACATCAGCCAGGGAGCAGATCCGTGCAAAAACCGGGATCTGCTCGCCGGCAAGGCCACTTGGGTAGCCGCTGCCGTCCCAGTTTTCATGGTGGTACAGGGCGATATCCCGTGCTGCGGCGATCAGCGAGTCGCTCCCCTTGAGCAGTCTTCCGCCGATCTCCGTGTGACCTTTCATGATCTCATACTCTTCTCCGGTCAGACGTTCCGGCTTCAGCAGGATGGCATCAGCAATGCCGATCTTGCCAACATCGTGCATCGGCGCGGTGATCAGCAGGATTTCCCGCTGTTCGGCAGAAAGTCCCATTGCCTTGGCAATGGTGCCGGAGATGTTGGTCATCCGCATGATATGCATGCCGGTCTCGTTGTCCCGGTATTCAGAGGCGGTTCCCAGCCGCCTGATGGCGTCGGAGTGGGCATCTTCCAGTTCAATTTCACGAATCCGCAGGGTGGCGTTAAGCAGAAAACGGTTGATGATGCCGGAGAGGGTGGTGGAAAGGTCGGTCAGAAATTCCAGCTCGGTCGGAAGCGGCTGCCAATCAGGCTCTGTGTAGAACAGTATCTGCCCCAAGGGGTGATCATTGTTGCGTAACGGCAGTACACAAAGCTGGGCTGCTGAGCCGTTATCAAGCGTAAGCGGCGTTATCAGTGCCTGTTCGCTGAAGCTGCAGGAAAAACGCTGTAGCTCGTCATGTTCCTCGTCAACCAGCCAAAGCGGCCGCAGACCGTATTGCGCAACACGAACCGTAACTCCGTGCGGTGTAAACATGACAATCGCCCCTTTCGGGATGATCTGCAGCGATGGTACCTTCTGCAGCACGCCGTACAGCTGCTGCAGTAGGGCATCAAGGTCGTTGTCAGTGGTCCCCACCAGGGTCAGTTCCGAGATCAGCTTGATGATTTCGTACAGTTTTTCGTTTGTCTGCATACTATTGGGATTCCTTGATCAGCTAACGGTGTTAGAACCTATTTTTGCATCACCAGCACAACTATGACCAGGATGATTAGAGCTGCCACTGCAGCCAGGGCGATCTTGGCAATCGACCAGGGGCGTTCCCCCTGAACCTCACCGGTATCACCGTTGATCAGAAAACGGTAGGTTTTTTTCCCGTAACGGTAGGCGCTGATCCAGACCGGCAGCAGGATATGCTTGAAGTTGATTCCGTCAAACTGGGTTCGTACGGTGCCGATCCGTTGCTGATCACCGCCGATATCCTTTTTGATGGTCTCTCTGATCGCCGCATCCATCTCTGTCTTGGCTCGTTCAAAACCATCTCCCAGTTCTATTTGGTACGCCTCAGCCTGAAAGCCGCTCATGTAGGCATCCTGAAACGGCACCAGCTCCTTGAGATTCCATGGTTCCAGTGCATCCACGATCCCGGAAGGCAGTGAGCGACCGGCCTGCACAACCAGATCATCAAAGTTCTGCCAGACCGTGCCGCTGGCAGGGTACCAGCGGGTGTGGCGCACCTGCCGGGTGCGGGTCACGCTGTTGCCGTCCTTGTCAGTATCGCTGTACTGCTCGCTGACATAATAGTCCTCACCCCGTTCGCCGTCGTACCAGGTGGTGGATTTGGCGTCAAAGGTCCAGTAGGGCAGATACATCCCCTTGATGCCCCCTTCCCTGACCGCCTGATCCTTCAGACCGCCCGGCGCAAACCACAAACCGCTCAACCAGCTGCGGAACAGTTCCAGCGCCTTGTTCTTCGGCACCTTGAACGGCAGGATTGCCCCCGGTTTGATCAGGCGGTCGGCCTTGGCCTTGGCCTGCAGCTGCGTGCCGCAGAAGGGGCAGTGACTCATGGAGATGTTCGGTTGCAGGGTTGAAACAGCACCGCAGGACTGGCACTTGACCGTCTGTACCTGCTCCGATTCTTCCTGCTCGCTGGCACGAGCAAGATAGTCGTAAAAATCCAGCTCCCTGATCTCATCGGCAGACTGGGGTATCGAGTTCTGGTGGCTGCAGTACGGGCATTTCAGCGTGATCGTGCCGGGTGCGAACTCCAACCTGGCCCCGCAGGAGCCACAGGGAAACTGCTTGGTCAGCGTGTTTGGCGTCTGCTGAGTCTGTTCGTCCATCGTTTCTGCCCCTTGACCCTTGACCCTTGAATTATTGCGGTATCGGCGGCGGTACGCTACCAAAGAGGTCAGTCAGCTCAGCAACAGTGGCGGCTGAAGCCCAGCTTGCCATGCCCTGTTTCCAGACCAGGGTCTCGCGGGTCAGCTGTCCTGATTGCACCAGTTGTTGCAATGCCGACAGGTCAAAGGGGCCGCTCTGCTGACCGTTCAGGGCAACAAACAGCTGCAGCTGTGGCGGCAGTGGCGGCGGGGCTGTGCCGGATGCAGGTGGTGACGCCTGCTGAGGCTGTCCGGCAAACATGCCGCCCATGGCACCGGCCATCTGGCCACCCATGCCGAATCCCATCCCCATCCCTACCCCTGCCGCTGCAAGCCCCCCCGGATTGTTAGCGGCGTCCTTGATGGCATTGGCGGTTTCGTACTGGGTAAAGGTCTGCATATTGCCGATTGCCCGCATGGCTCCGGCCTTGTCAATCGCCCGCTCCACCTCCTCGGGCAGACCCACATCCTGCACCTGCACCTCAGTCAGCGCGATGCCGAACCCTTCAAAAGACGGGGCGATCCGTTCCTTCAGCATCTCACCCAGGGTATAGACCTTGCTCTCCAGGTCGATGACCGGGATCTTCAGTTCCGGCATCACCTCCTTGATCCGCATCCCGATCTTGCCCTTCAGGTTGTCCTGGATCTCTTCAGTGGTAAATTCACCGTCAGTGCCGGCAATTTCCCGGATAAAGACCACCGGATCCTTGATCTTGATGGCATAGATGCCGAAGGCGGTCACCCGCACCGCACCAAACTCCGGATCGCGCATGGTGCAGGGGCCGGGGGTACCCCACTTCAGGTTGGTGAACTGGCGGGTGGAGACAAAGTAGACCTCGGCCTTGAAGGGGGATTCAAAGCCGTACTTCCAACCCTTGAGGGTAGCCAGGATCGGCAGGTTCTGGGTGGTCAGGGTATGGGTGCCGGGGCCAAAGAGATCGGCCAGCTGGCCTTCGTTGATAAAGACCGCGGCCTGGCCTTCGCGCACCAACAGTTTGGCGTTGTATTTAATCTCATTGTTGTAGCGGGGGAAACGGTAGAGCAGGGTATCGTTGGTGTCGTCAAGCCATTGAATGATGTCGATCAGTTCTGCTTTCAGCTTGTCCCACAGGGCCATAGGGCACCTCCTCTGTGTGGAGATTCATGTCCAGCTGAGGAGCAAGTGTAGCCGGTTTTTCTGACATTGCAAGCGGGGTGTCACATCGGTGTCTCTTCCAGTTGCTGCACCAGCTCAAGCCAGCGATACAGCTCACCTGAGCGGTGCATCCGGTCAAGTTTGCGGCACACCGCACCCACTGCGACATGCAGACCGGTTTCTTCCAGCAGCCGGGACAATAGCTGAACTGGATCGGCATGGTCTAATCTCCCAAAAACCGGTCTGGTTGCTGCAGTGCCGCACCTATCTGCTCCAGGTTGCTGAAAATCCTGATGCTGCGCGGCAGTGCCGTCAGTCCGTTGGTCCCGCTGCCGCCGACCCACAACTCAATCGATACCGGCAGCAGTTTGCGCAGACGTACCAGCTGGGTCGCTATGGTCCGCCTGTTCATGTAACTGCTGCAGGAGATCCCCACGATACTGCAGCGCTGCGTTGTGGCCCCCCGGACTATCTCCTCAAGCGGCAGCTGTACTCCCGGCAGGACCGGTTCTACCCCGCCCCGAGCCAGCATGCAGGCTGCCATCAAAAGGCCGATACCGTGCTGCTCACCCGGCAGGGTGGTCAGCAGCGCCCGGCTGGTCTCACTGTCAGGACGCATACCTGACAGCGTCCCCTGCAGTAAACCGCTCAGCTGCTCCGCAAACAGGTGCTCATCCAGAACCCCGATCCGGCCGGCAAACCAGGCCTCACCCACGGCATGGTTCAGCGGGGCCACGGTTTCGATCAGAAAGGTCTTCACCCCCTGCTGCAGCAGCAGCGACTCCAGCTGTAACCGCAGTTCCCGCTGCTGTCCGCGTGCCACCAGCTCCAGCAGGGGTGCCAGATCGTCTGGAGGGGCGGTCTGCTGTTCTTGAGCCAGTTCCTGCAGCTGCATCAGATTCAGTGTAGCCAGCTTGCCCGGCCGGATGCCGCTGTCCATCAGCTGTTTGATCAGACGCAACTGTTCCAGCTGTTCAGCCGGATAGGCTCGCTCGTTGTGTTGGCCACGCTGGGGCAGTGGAAAGCCGTAGCGTCGCTCCCATATCCGCAGGGTGTCCTTGCTGATTCCGGTTTCTTGTGCCAGCTCTTGGATAGAAAAAAAGTTGCTCGCCATATTTTGTCCTAGACAAAAAATAATTTTGATGTGAAATTAACAATAAATAAACATCTTGTCCAGTGACATTCTGTCTGAAAGGTAAAAAGAGTATGGCACAGATCGCGGTCATAGGAGCAGGCGTGGCAGGGGCGTCCGCTGCGGTGTCACTGCAGGGTTCGGGTCATCAGGGAACGACAATCACGGAGGAAGCATTATGTCTATGACCGCCTATATCGAAGAACGTTATGACGAAACCTTTGACTCTGTGTATACTGTGCTCAGTGATCTGGCACAGCAGGATCCGTTGGCAGCCCGTCGACAGATCAGCCAGACCTTGAAGAGCCTGTATATCAGGCAGGGTAATGACTGGACCGGTCGGGGAGCCATCGGCAATGCCGGTCTGGATGCCTCGGTGGCGGCCCATGAAGCAGTATTGGCGGAGTTGAACGGGAAAGGGGAATAACACCATGAAAGAGAAACTTGAGCAGCTGTTTTACTTCGGGTTGGGCAGCGCCCTGCTGGCCAAAGAGAAACTGGAACAGGCCGGTGAGTCGGCCAGGGATGCGAAAGAAGAAAATGAGCGCAAGGCCCGTGAGTTCTTCGACCAGGCCGTGGCCAAGGGGAGCGAGGAGCGCGGCAGGCTGAAAGATGAGATGAAGGAGCTGCTGAAAGAGGCAATGGACGAGCTGGGGTTGGCCACCAAGGCCGATCTGGAGGCGTTGCGGGAGGAGCTGGCAAAGCAGCGTCAGGGTCAGCCGTAAGTCGGTGTCCTCGCTTTCGCTGCTCATCAGGCAGTACCACCCGGTACGGGTCTACCGGGTCTTCCGGGTGCTGCTGACGGTCTTTCTGCTGATCCGCAAACGGCCAAGCTGGCTGGGAATCAGCCCCCTTGCGCCCCAAGACCTGGTCAACGCCATTGAACAACTGGGGGCCAGCTTCATCAAGCTGGCCCAGGTACTGGCCACCCGGGCCGACTTTTTTTCTGTCAGCTATCTGGAGGCCCTGCGTCAGCTGCATGATCAGCTGCCGGCCATGTCAGAGAACGACCTGCAGCAGGTCTTTGAGCGGGCCTTTGGCAAGGGGGATTGCTTTCAGGCGTTTGACCATCGTCCCCTTGCCTGTGCCTCCATTGGTCAGGTACACCGTGCCGTGCTGCTGGACGGCAGTCGGGTGGCGGTCAAGCTGCGCCGCAACCGGATTGAGCAGGTGGTACGGGAGGATATCCGTCTGCTGGGCTGGTTTCTGAGCCTGCTGCACCCGCTTTTTGCCGAATACACCCGCAACTCTATCGAGGCGGTACTGATCGCCTTCCGTCGTACCATCCTGCAGGAAGTGGACATGCTGATGGAGCTGTCCAATCTGGAACGGTTCCGTCAGGCCTACCCCAATGCCGGCATCAGGATGCCGCTGCCGTACCCCAATTTTTGTTCCCACGATGCCCTGGTCATGAGCTTTGAAGAAGGGGTTCGCTTTGATGACCGGGAGCGGCTGTCCGGCCTGCAGGTCTCTTTTGAGGGGCTGATGGAACGGCTGGTGCTGTTCTATACCGAGCAGATGCTGGTAAAGGGCTTCTTTCATGCCGACCCCCATCCCGGCAACCTGCTGGTGACCACGGAGGGTGAACTGGTGCTGCTGGACTTCGGTATGGTCAGCCGGATCCCCAATGCCACCCGTCTGGCCATGATCAACACGGTCAAGGCCGCCTACGAACGGGATTTTGAGCTGCTGGTGCAGGCTACCCGCAAACTGGGGATCATCACCGACAGTGCGCCTCAGGATGAACTGACCGGCCTGGCCGAAGAGATCTTTCGGATCTTTGACAACGACCAGCTCTCCGCCACCAGTATGCAAGATCTGGCCTTCGGGGTCATGGATGCCCTCAAGGAATATCCCTTCAAACTGCCTCAGGAGATCATCTATGTTATGCGGGCCAGCTCCATCATCGAGGGGCTGGGTACCAGTTATATCGAGAACTACAACGGCATCAAGGATGTACTGCCGGTGCTGAAGGCCAACCTGACCCGGGCACTGGGGGAGCGGGACAGTCTCTGGGGGGTAGTGACCCATGAACTGGCCCAGTTGCCGTTGACCCTGGTCAAGGCCCGTCATCTGGTGGATACCCTGCAGCACGGCGATCTGGTTGTCCATCTGGCTGAGGATGACCGCCGCGCCCTGCTGCGTCCGGCCCAGCAGTGGCTGCGTCAGATGACCTGGATCGGTCTGCTGACCGCCCTGGCCTTTTACCTGCGGGGGATGCCGCATCCGGCAGCCGGCTGGCTGTCGCTGGCCTGTCTGGGGGTGGCGGTGATCAAACTGATCTGGTGGAAAAAGTTGTAATACATTTCGGCTGCTTGCCTAATAGAGGTGGTTCTGCTAGACTTGGTTTAGCAGGGGGTGCGCTATGCAATACGTCAATATGTTTGAAGCAAAAACCAATCTCTCGAAACTGGTTGAAGCAATTGAGACGGGGCGTGAAGACGAGGTGGTGATTGCCCGCAACGGCAGGCCGGTTGCCCGTCTGGCCCCACTTGCAGAAAAGCCGGTGGGAAAGCGGCTCGGGGTTGCCAAGGGGGTCTTTGTGCTGCCAGATACCTTTGATGCCGATAATGAAGTGATTGCACACATGTTTGGCAGTGAAACCGTATGAGACTGCTGCTTGATACACACATTGCACTGTGGGCAATCAGCGATGATCCACGGCTCTCTGGTACTGCGCGGGCGTTGATTACCGCACCGGAACACGAGATATGTGTCAGCGCGGCATCAGTCTGGGAGATCTCCATCAAGCATAGCCTGGGGCGAACCAATATGCCGGTTTCCGGATCCGCTGCCCTGGCCTGGTTTCGGGAATCGGGCTACCGTCTGCTTGCAATCAGCCCTGAGCATACTGCTGCGGTTGAATCGTTGCCGTTGCTGCACGCCGACCCGTTTGACCGGATTTTACTCGCTCAGGCCCTCTTCGAGCCGCTCAGGCTGCTGACCCATGATGCCCAGGTTGCCCGCTAAAGTGACACGGTTATGCTCGTCTGACTTTATTTCAATTGCAAGGTGTTCGCCATGACCTGTAAAAAATGCGGTACCCTGCCCACCATCAGCCCGTCAGCCGGTGAGGCGTTCTTTAACTGCAGCGTTGAACCGTTACAGGCCAAGCTGCTGGTTATCCTGAAGGAAGAAGGGCAAACAGCCAGGCCTGAAGGTGACGTGATCCGGGTGCAGGTGGTCAGCTTTCAGCAGCTGGTGGCCTGTCTTTCCCGTCGAGCTGACCTGGCCGAGGTGGAGAGCGAAGGGATCAGCCTGCTGTTTCTGGAACAGGGGCAACAGCTGGATTTCTCCGCCTTCTCCCGCACCAAAAGCCTCAAAAAATGGTTTTTTCTGCTCAACAACCGCGAATTTCTCGATATCTTTGAGAACAACTCCCTCACCACCTGGTTCCAGCCGATCGTCTCTCTGCCCAGCCATGAAATCGTGGCCTACGAATGTCTTTCACGCGGGGTCAAACCTGACGGCTCCCTGATGCCGCCTTCTCTGTTGTTCAAACTGGCCGAAGAGAATGACCTGCTTTTCTATCTGGATCGTCTCTGCCGCGAAAACGCCCTCAAGACGGCAGCCGTCAAGAAGGTCAGTGTTGATATCTTTATCAACTTTATCCCTACCTCAATTTATGTGCCTGAGACCTGCCTGCAGAGTACCCTGCACTGGGCTCAACAACTGGAGTACGATCCGGCCAGAGTGGTGTTCGAGGTGGTGGAGACCCACCAGGTCTCAGATCTGCAGCATCTGCGCGGTATTCTGGACTACTACCGCAGCAAGGGGTTCCGCACTGCCCTGGATGATATCGGTTCCGGCCACACCAACCTGGCCACCCTGGCTGCCCTGGGGGCCGACCTGATCAAGGTGGATATGGAGATCATCCGTGGGATTGACAAAGACCCGGTCAAACAGTCAATCTTCGGGGCGCTGGCAGGGATCGCCAAGGCGAACAACATCAAGGTGCTGGCTGAAGGGGTAGAAACCTGTGAAGAACTTGTCTACGTAAAACAAAATGGTGCAGAGCTGGCCCAGGGCTACCTGTTTGCCAAACCAGAGGCAGAGCCGGTACGCCGGGTGGAGTGCTGCGGCTAAGCAGATGAGTTTGGCTGCACAACATCCCTGAGCTGTGCAGGGGGCTAGCTGTTTTCTGCAGCGTTGCTGCTTGCAGCAAGGTGGGGCTGGTAACGCATATCTTCTTCAAGGATGTGATCAAACAGCCAGTGCTGCAGAAAATCCATCACCTCATCGGTTCGGGGCGCCCTTTCCACGTAAAACGTGCGGTAGTAGTCGGCTAGGCGTCGGTTCAGGTCGCTATGACGTTCCCGGTGCTCGCTCAGGCCGGGATAACTGGATTCCTCCAGCAGTTTCTCCTCATCCCTGAAATGGGTCTTGGCATAGCCTGCCAGATCGGAAAAGATCTTCATCAACGCAGCACGCTCATTACCGGCCAGCATCGCCTCGCCCAATGCGTTGATCATGGCCACAATCCGTTTGTGCTGCCCGTCCAGTTTTTCATTACCAACGCTGTAGCTGTCAAGCCAGGTTACCAGTTCCATGATGACGTCCTTCAGTGGTTTTTTCCTGATAGTGTATACCAGACTTTGCAGCTTTAGGAATACAAAACGCTTGACAGAGAGCCGACCGGCAGCACCTTGCGGGCCTTGCATTTTCAGTTTCCGCAGTTCAGTTCTTGCCAAACACCTTTTTTAATAGCTCGGTTGTCCGGGCCGCCGGGTTGGTCCTGATCTTTTTCTCCTCTTCGCCAAGCATGGTAAACAGGCCATCCAGCGCCTTGTTGGTCACGTAGCTGTTCAGGTCAAGATCAGGTTTGCCGACCAGTGCCGCCATCGGTACACGGTCCAGTTTTCCGGTCATTTCCTGGTAGGCGCGTGCGGTTCCCACCTGGTCCATGGTCTGGCTGACCGTGGGCTTGAAGCTCTCAAACAGCTGTGGACGGGTCTTCTGCTCAAAGTAACGGGTGGCTGCCGTGTCGCCGCCGGTCAGAATCCCCTGTGCATCTTCCAGGGTCATTGAGCGGATGGCGTTGCCAAAGAAGGCAGCTGCCTTGGGGGCCGCCTTTTCTGCGGCGCGGTTCATGCTCAGCACCAGATCATCCACCTGTTTTTCATACCCCACCTTTTTGAGCAGTTCCGCTGCCTGCTGCAGCTTGTCCGGCAACAGGATCTTGATCAGCTGGTTGCCAAAGTAGCCGTCTGCCTTGGCCACATTGGCCACGGCCCGTTCAGTGCCGGTTGCCAGTGCCTCCTTTAACCCTTTGGCGGTAGTTGCAGGATCAAGACTGGGAGCGGAACCGGTCTGGGGGCCTGAACGCAGGGCCTTGCCGATGGAGTCTAAAAAATCCGCCCGGCTGGGGGGTGAAACCAGCAAAAGGACTGCGCAGACAAGAATAACAATACGGTACATGGTGGGCCTCCCCGAGGCGGTGGTCTGGAAATTCCGGGGACATGGAATTTTCCAAACTACCGTTTGCAGACGATACAAAAAAATTACAGCGTTATCAGGCCAAGTTTCTTCAATCCAGCAATAAATTTGAGGTCAAACGTGACAATGGTAGACCCTTTGATTGTTTTTGCAGTGGCGGCAATCAAGGCATCACCAAAATCTGTAAACAGGGACGGCCATAATGAGAGCACGGCGCTAAAATCAGTCTGCTGATGCAGTTCAACACCCGGCAGAGCAATAAAATCATGGAGCATGGCGTTGATGGTCTCTTTGGGTGTTCCATAGACCTTATCCATGACAAAGACAAATTCAGTCAGTACGAACTGATGGCAGACCAGGGTACATTTCAGACGGGCGGCAGCCTCAAACAGGGGCGCTACAATGTCCTGTTGAGCCAGATTTCTTTCAGTGACAAATGAGACTAAAACGTTGGTGTCAATAATGTACTTTTTCACTGATATTTTTCCATGCGATGATCTCGCGCAGCCTGGATATCTGCGGCAATATCGCCTGCACCGGTTTTTACGCTTCCCCGATAGGCAAGGAAGTTGTTGTGAACAGGTCGTACGACGGCCTTTCCTTTTTCAACTACCCACTCCAGCGCATCGTTGATTGAAATGCCTAATTGTTCCCGCACAGCCTTAGGAATAGTGGTTTGGTATTTTACTGTTACGGTCGAGTTCATGGTGTCCTCCCTTGAATACTTCCTTACGATATGATGATAATGTAAGGAACTTTGGCTGTCAACACGGTTCACGTTCTTTGTCGGATAGCGATACGAGTGGTTTTTTGAACGTTTTCTGTAAAAACATCCTCCTTACCTCGCCTCCCGCAGCAGTTCCATCAGATCATCGGCTGAAACCCGCGCTGCCGTTTCTGTCCCTTCCAGAAGTGAGTTGGCCAGATCCCGTTTCTGCCCGTGGAGCGCCACAATCTTCTCCTCAATGGTGCCTGCCGCCACCAGCCGGTAGACCGTTACCGGCCGTTGCTGGCCGATCCGGTGGGCACGGTCGGAGGCCTGATCTTCCACCGCCGGGTTCCACCAGGGGTCCACATGGATCACGTAATCGGCAGCGGTCAGGTTAAGGCCGGTGCCACCCGCCTTGAGGCTGATCAGGAACAGTTCACCCTGTCCAGACTGGAAGGCGTTGACCCGCTGCTGGCGTTCTTTCTGCGGGGTGGAGCCGTCCAGATACTGGTAACTGATCCCCTGCTGTTCCAGGCTGTTCCTCAGAATAGTGAGATGGTCCACAAACTGGGAAAAGACCAGGGCGCGGTGACCATTATCCCGCAGTTCGGCAACGATCTCGTTGAACGCCGCCAGTTTGGCGCTGCCAATGCCGCAATCCGGCATAACCAGCGCCGGGTTGCAACAGGCCCGCCGCAGCCGCATGATCTCGGCCAGAATCCTGATCTGACGTTCACCGGGTTGCTGCCCTTCGCTTGCGGCAAGTTTTTCCAGTGCGGTACGCCGCAGCGCTTCGTAGAAGGCTGCCTCTTCTGTGGATAGCTCCACCCGCTGGATGATGTCAGTGCGGGGTGGCAGTTCTTCCAGCACCTGACTCTTGGTGCGACGCAGGATAAACGGGCGGATCAGCTTTTTGAGCAGGGTGCGGGCAGCCTTGTCCTGGTTTCGTTCAATCGGGGTGCCGAACCGTTCCGTAAAGGTCTGATGGGAGCCCAAAAGGCCGGGGTTGAGAAAGCGGAACAGGTTCCAGAGCTCATCCAGACGGTTCTCCACCGGGGTGCCGGTGGTGGCGATCCTGAACCCGGCCTGCAGCTGCATGGCCGCCTGTGAGCGTTTGGTGGTCATGTTCTTGATTGCCTGGGCCTCATCCAACACCACCGTCTGCCAGGCTACGCCGGTCAGCAGCTCTGCCTCCTGCTGAAACAGGGTGTAGCTGCAGATCACCAGATCAAACGGCTGCAGTGAGGCGATGAACTGCTCCCGGTCGCCGGGGCCGAACAGGCGTGGGGTAAGGGTAGGG
Source organism: Geobacter sp. UBA6802 (assembly GCA_002452325.1). GTDB lineage: Bacteria > Desulfobacterota > Desulfuromonadia > Geobacterales > Pseudopelobacteraceae > Trichlorobacter. The sequence continues at coordinate 5,527 of DKFG01000002.1, read as the reverse complement.
GCAAAGCGGCGGCTCTCACTTTCCCAGTTGAGGCAGACCGAGGTGGGGGCCAGCACCAGGGCCGGTCCTGCCGGGGCACGGGTCAGCAGCAGTGCCAGTGCCTGGACCGTCTTGCCCAGGCCCATGTCGTCGGCCAGGCAGGCGCCCACCCCCCAGTGGGCCAGGCGGCTCAGCCAGACAAATCCTTCCTGCTGGTAGTCCCGCAACTCGGCCTGCAGCGTCGGGGGCAAGGTCGGTTGCAGGGTCTGGGCTGTCTGAAATCGCTCCAACAGCTGCTTCCAGCCTTTATCCCCCTTCAGGCTGCCGGTGCCGGAGAGCGCCTCTTCAAGCAACGGGGCTGAAAGCTGGTGGAGCCGCTGCTCCTTGCCGTGGCGATCCAGCAGCCGCTGCAGGTCCTGTAGTTTGCGCCTGAGCTCTTCGGTCAGGGCCAGAAACTCCCCTTCAGCCAGCTGGATGAAACGACCGTGCTGCTGACGGGACAGCTCAAGCAGCTGTTGGAGCGACAGCACCTGATCCTCACTGACGGTCAGCTCCCCCTCAAGGCTAAGCCACTCCTTCTGAGAGGAGACCTTCAGCCGCAGTTGTTTCCAGTCACCCCTGCCTTTCAGTCTGAAACGCTCCCCCTCGGGCCACTGCAGTACAAAGGCCTCCGGTTCCAGCCGTGTTGCCTGGTGCAGCTCTTCCAGAAGTTCCAGGGCACCTTCCGGGTCTTCTATCCGCCAGCTCTCCTGATCCTGCTCGTACAGATCAAAGGTGCTGCACAGCTCTAACAGTTTCTGATAACGCTGCTTTTCCAGGGGCAGGTTCCGTTGGCCGTGCAGTTTTTTGCCACCTACCTCGGCAATGACCGAGCTGCCACCCTGACCGGGACTGAACAGCGGGCCCTGTTCACCAAGGGGGCGGATCCGCAGCTCGGCCCGGATACCGTCGCCGGAGGGACGCAACAGGATCTGCAGGCGGCTGTCGGCCTCAACACTGGTTGCCTCATCACTGACCGTGACCAGGTCAGACTGGACCATCAGATGCGGGCTCACGGCAGTCACCGCTGTCATCACCTGCTGTTCGGCCGTCAGCGGAATCGACAGACCGTTGCCGATAATGCCGGCGATTCGGCGTTGCTCGGCAGTCGGTTCATACAGCAGCAGCCGGGTAGGGCTCTCCCACTGGTGCAATAAAGTACGCTCCTCATGCAGCGGCGGGGTCAGGGTCAGGACCACCTGTTTTCCCTTTTTTCTAACCGCCAGGGCAACGGACCCCCACGTAATGGTTATCGGTTCGTCACCATTGTTGATCAGCAGCGGATGGCCGACCAGGGCCTTCAGTGCCTTGGGGATGTCAATCTCGTAGCTGGTCTGGGCATAGTAGCCGTAGGAGTAGCTGCTGCTCCGCAGTTTGCGGATGCAGGCGGCCGCCTTGCGGTCTTGATCGGTGAGGAACGCCAGTGTCTCAGATTCTTCTGCCAGTCGCTTGAGGGCCATATTGCGTCCCCGGCTCCATCCTTTGGCAGACAGTTTCTGTTCAATCGGCTGGATAGTCAGGTGGATGCCATTATCCAGCAGGAGCCAGATCAGGCGTGCACCCTGCTGCCCGGTTGTGCCGCCGCCCTGTACCTGTTCATTTCCCAGTTGCTGCAGCGCCTTGAGGGCGCGTTCCCAGTCTGATCGGTCATCCCGTGCCAGAAGAGCCAGGCTGACCAGCTGCAATTCATCGGCCAGCCTTTCTGCCCAGGTGGTGTCGTCGTCACTGATCGAGTCAATGGCCTTTGAGGTCAGCTTCAGCTCGGCGGCCAGCCAGTGCAGGCCTGACTCACGTGCCTTGACCGCGAAGTTTCGGATGGTTTTAAGCTGCTCCTGGGGGACCGGCAGTTGCTGCCAATGGGCAGCCAGACAGCGGAACAACTGGCTGAGCGGCAGCAGCTGATGGGTCTGTTTGCACAGCTCTTTCAGCTGTGTAGCCGATGTCCTGTTGCCGCTGCGCGCTTCAGCTGTCAGCTGTATAAAGGTGTAGGCATCCTTTTCAAAATACACATCACGTTTCAGCCCGCTATCAGCCAATTCTGCCGCCTGCTTCAGCTGTTGGGGCTCTCCTCCGGCAATCAGGGCGATCCCGTGCAGTAATCCCATGATGCCGGGCAGTACGGTCTTCCGCTTGCCGGTCTGTTTTTTGTAGCCGGTCAGGCCTTCTTTAAAACAGGCCAGGGCCTGGTCAACCTTTCCCTGCACCAGCGCCGTCATGCCGTAGAACGCTTGAACCGCTGATTCGGAATGCAGTCCTGTGAGAGCCTGCTCTGCCTCCCTGAATCTACCCTGCATGAACAGGTAGACGGGATAGCCATAGATGAGATCAGACGGCAGCTTTTTGTCGGCAGCGAGGGTGTCGAGAATCGTGAAGGCAGAGGTCGGATCCAGTTTGCTGAAGGCCTGGGCAAGCTGGGCATTGAGTATGGTGGATACAAGTGCCGACGGCAGACTGGCGACCCAGTCGGTATCCAGCGGTTCATTGAAGAGGTTTGTCATTATTGTGGAATCTTGGCCGTAATAGCGTCGCAGCGCACTGAGTGACTTTGTCACCATGTCCGGATCGTGCATGAAAAAACCAAGCCTGAGCAGTTGCAGGGTATGCTCCTGGCTGCGGTAAAAATCGGATTCTTGGTGCTTTACGACCAGGGCACTGTATCTGTTGAAGTTGTCGTCAAGCTGGCATTGCCGGATCAAGGGAAACTGGAGCTCTCTCTGACAGCGGAAGTTTCCCTGCTGTTCCACGGTCAGCCTCAGCTGTCTTGTCTTGGTAAAGAACTCGACAAGGGTTTTTGAGTTGATGGCCCGTGTAGGTGAAAAGCGGATTCCAAGCTCTGTCAACATAGCCACCAAAGGGCTGCGGGCTATCGGTGCAACGAAAAAGGCCAGCAGTTGCAGCACCTGCTGCTCCGGTTGCGTCAAGGTCTGATAGACGGCCATCAGTTTTTTTGTGTCGACTTTAGACATCGGAGGGCTCCGGTTAAACGGCGTAGTGTCGCTTCAGGGTGTAATCGGTAGTACGTTGTTGGTTCGGCATCCTTTAAGTGCAGCGCCTTGTTTATGCTCTCAACCGGTCTGTATTTAATTGAATCCGGTAAATGTATTCCATGCAATACGCACTCGGCTAAATGATGTCAAGATAGAGCTGTTGTCTCAGCGGGTCTCTGAATGGCGTCGCTGCCTCAGCTGTTTGACAACCCGCAGAGTTCTGGTATTTGTTTAACCACATATCTGCATGGGATGGTGATTATGACAAATGTACTTACTGATACGGAACGAGACCGGATAGATGCGGCGGTGCGTGCCCTGGAGGCGCGTCACGGGCTGCAGCTGGTGGTTGCTGTGGTCCAGCGCAGTGACAGCTATGAAGAGCTGCCCTGGAAGGCTTTTGCCTTTGGCGTATCAACAGCGGCCGGGCTTCTGATGGTTGCACCGCTGGGTGGTGGCGAATTTCAGACGCTGTTGACCGTTGCAGCCGTGCTGGCTGTCGGTGCCACGGCAGCCCTGCTGACGGTGTTTTCATCGGTCTGCGCCCGTCTGTTTCTCTCCCGGTATCGTGTAGCCACCGAGGTCCGCCAGTATGCCCAGTCAATGATCCTGGAAAACGGGATCTTTGCGACCCCGGATCATCAGGCATTGCTGCTGTTGGTCAGCCTCTTTGAACATCAGATTCTGGTGATGCCGGACAAAGGGCTGGAACCGTATCTGCCCCCTGAGGTGCTGGAAAGGGTTATCAGTGCCATGGAGCCACACCTGAAAAAGGGACGGATAGCCGATGCGCTGAGTGTGGGACTGCAGCAGCTTGAACAGCCGCTCTCTGCAGTGGCTCCTGGCGCAGCAGGCGGCGACCTGCTGCCGAATATCCTGGAGGTGCGTGGCCAATGAAAAAGCCGATTCTCCTGCTGTTGTTTCTGTTTTTGTTCAGTTGTCTGCCGGGACTGGCCGGTCATCTGTCTGCCCTGGAGATTCCATATCTGACCGGCAGAGTTACGGACAACGCGCAACTGCTTTCTGAGGAGGCCCGGCGCAACCTGAGTGAGCAACTGAAGGCCCATGAAGAGAAGACCGGCAATCAGGTGGTGGTACTCACCGTCCCTTCACTGGAGGGGGAGAGTATTGAAGGGTTTGCCGTCAGGGTGTTTGAAGACTGGAAGCTGGGAATCAAGGGTAAGGATAACGGGGTGCTGATCATTGTTGCACCGCAGGACCGCAGGATGCGGATAGAGGTCGGCTACGGGCTTGAGGGCGTTTTGACGGATCTGACCGCCGGCAGGATCATTCAGCAGATCATGGCCCCCTCTTTCAAGGCCGGAGACTTTGACGGCGGCATCACCGCCGGTGCGCTGGCCGTAGTCAAGGTGCTGGATGGGGAGGCTTTGCCTGCGTCAACAGCTCCTCCGAAACGCTCAGGGGACGGTCAAAATGCTGCCGACCTGTCTGCGATGGAAAGAATACTGCTCGGTGCCTTTGTGTTCGGCATCGTCGGCCTGTTTACGGTAATCGGTATTCTCACGCCCGGTGTCGGCTGGTTTCTGTATCTGTTTCTAATACCGTTCTGGACATTGTTCCCCGTGGTGGTTATCGGTACCAAGGGTGCCTTGGTCTGTCTGGTGGTCTACCTGATCGGCTATCCGGTTGCAAAGTTGTCGCTTCGTAAAAAGGCTTGGTACCAGAAGGCCCAAAAGGATCTCAAAACCAAGGGCAGCGCCTCAATCGGCGGATTTACCCTGATGTCCGGCGGTGGTGGCGGGTTTTCGTCCGGGGGCTTCTCCGGTGGCGGTTTTTCCGGCGGTGGTGGTTCCTCCGGCGGCGGTGGCGCCTCCGGAGGATGGTAAGCCGATCTGCGTCCGCTTCGGCGGGCGCAGCAGGTGTTACGCCGTTGGTCCGGCATCCTCCAGGTGCAGCTCTTTGATGGCCATCTCGCGCAGTTTGAACTTCTGGATCTTGCCGCTG
>DKFG01000002.1:273-512 GCA_002452325.1 Geobacter sp. UBA6802 | reverse complement strand
TCCATCCCCTTTTTGAGGATGATGGCCGCCATGACCTGCTCACCGTACTTCTTGTCCGGCACGCCGTAGACCTGTACATCGGAAACCTTGGGGTGGGTGTAGAGGAACTCCTCGATCTCGCGGGGGTAGATGTTTTCACCGCCGCGGATGATCATCTGCTTGATTCGACCGGTGATCTTGCAGTAGCCGTTTTCATCCATGATGGCCAGGTCGCCGGTATGCAGCCAGCCGTCGCCGTC
>DKFG01000002.1:0-226 GCA_002452325.1 Geobacter sp. UBA6802 | reverse complement strand
TGCCCGGCGGCAGGGTGGCGCCGGTCTCGATATCCACGATCTTGACCTCCACATCCGGCAGGGCGCGCCCCACCGTAGCCACCCGCAGCTCAATCGGGTCATCGGTACGGGTCTGGGTGATCACCGGCGAGGATTCGGTCTGGCCGTAGGCAATGGTGATCTCTGAGGCATGCATGTCGCGGATTACCCGCTTCATGACCTCGATGGGGCAGGGGGAGCCGGCCAT
>DKFG01000214.1:23875-27027 GCA_002452325.1 Geobacter sp. UBA6802 | reverse complement strand
TTACTACTTGTTTTTCAAAGGGCTGCTAAAGACGTCAATGCAGGCTGATAATGAAGAGCCAACGGCTGCTGAATCATGTGTGTCCTGTCTGTCTGCTCCATTCAGAACAAAAAAATTATCACGTATTCTGTAACGATCGATACAGTCGTTGCCAACAGGCAGCTCTGCATAAGGAACTGCCTGTTTTTTTGTTGTGTCGCTGGGCCGGATCGTGGCAGAAAGACTGGCTATGAACTGGCAGGTTGAACAGATACTGAGGTGCAGAGCCTGTAGGGCATCTTGCGGTGTTACTTGGTAAGGATCTGGCAGGCCCTGTTGTTTTTTTGCCCTTAACTCTGCTCCCGCGAGCGCTCCGGCTGCATATATGGATGAACAAAATGAAACAGCAACCGGTCCGCAGGGGGCATGGAAATTACTTGCCCCTGCTGTGGTCGGTGTACCTGACCAGCAGGTCAGGCCGGTCTGGGTTCTGGTGCTGGCAGCCAAAGAGATCCCGTATCACCTTGAGCGCGATCAGCCAGGGTTGCAGCTGCTGGTGCCGGAAGAACATCTGGCAGAGGCTGTCCACCAGTTGCAGCTGTATGAAGAAGAGAACCGCAATTGGCCCCCGCCATTGCCACCCGCCCGCGAGTTTGATCAGAATATCCTGGCAACACTTTCGGTTCTAATTCTTCTGGCTGCCTTTCACAATGTTATCCGTTCAGACCTGTTGCTGCTCAATGGAACAGTGCCGGACTGGTTCAATCTTGGCATGGCCCAGGCTGGCAAGATCAGGACAGGGGAGTGGTGGCGCTTGGTGACTGCGCTTACCCTGCATGCTGATCTGCAGCACCTGCTTGGCAACCTTGCCATTGGCGGTCTGTTTGTGTTTCTGCTCTGCAGGGAGGTCGGCACCGGGCTGTCCTGGTTTCTGATACTGGCGGCGGGGGTCTTGGGCAATCTTGCCAACGTGTACGTTCAGNNGCCTCCACAGCGGTCTTTGGGGTCGTGGGAATCCTGGCAGGTTTGAGTGTTATCAGGTATCGAACTCATCTGCGGCATCGCTGGCCGTTGCCGATAGCTGGTGCTGTGGCCCTGTTAGTCCTGCTTGGTTCAGAAGGAAAAAACACCGACCTGGGGGCGCATCTGTTCGGATTTCTGTTTGGAGTGCCGTTAGGACTGATAACGGAGCTGCTGATCAGCAGGGTTGGTCAGGCACGTAGCGCAGTGGACCTGTTGCTTGGACTCCTGAGTATGGTAATTGTGGTTGGGGCGTGGTGGGTGGCATTGATGTAAGGAACGTTTTGGCAGGTGTTTAGGCGAGACAATGCTATAAGATAACAGCTGTCGTAATCCCGCAGCAGGAGTGTAGTCATGGAAGTAAGTATGTTCGTCATTGGCCTCGCAGTTGGCCTTACGGTTGCCTGGTTCTTCCTCAGGAAACGGATAAGCGATGCCGTCAGTGTTGCCCGCAGTGAAGGTCAAGTTGAGCTGGCCCTCTTGCATGAGCGATTGACCGCTGCAACGGAAGATATACAACAGTTGCGCATCGAACTGGGTGCGTCGGAACAACAGGGCGAGAACCTGCGGCTGCAATTGGAGNNGCCCAATTAGCGGAGCGCGCCAAACGTGTTCCGTTGCTGGAGCTGGAGTTGAAGGCTGCCACAACCAACGCTGATGAGTTGAACCAGCAGGTTTCATTACTGAACAAAAAGTTGGGGGCTGCAGAATCTACCCTTGCGAGTCAGCTTCAGGAGATCACCCGCCTTGCCGATGAATCCAAACAGCTTGCCGTCCGGCGAGACCAGCTCATCATTGAGCTGCAAAGCCTTAACAACCAGTTTACCGAAATCTCCACCAACCTGGATGCCGAGCGCAGACAGAACGATGAGAAGCTGACGTTGCTCAATAATGCACGCGAACAACTATCCAATCAGTTTAAAGCCCTGGCCAACGAAATCCTGGAAGAGAAGTCCAAACGGTTCACGGAGCAGAACCAGACCAACATCGGACAGCTGCTGGAACCGCTCAAGGTCAAGCTGACCGAGTTTCAGGGAAAAGTTGAAGAGGTCTATATTCAGGAGGGTAAGGAACGCAGTGCACTGGCATCACAGGTAAAACATCTGATGGACCTTAACAGGCAGCTGTCCGACGATGCCCACAACCTGACCCGTGCGCTGAAAGGCTCCAGCAAGACACAAGGCAACTGGGGTGAGATGATTTTGGAGAAGATACTGGAATCATCCGGCCTGCGAAAAGGGCACGAGTATGACGTGCAGGAAAGCCACACCCGAGATGATGGCAGCCGTGCTCAACCGGATGTAATTATTCATCTGCCGGAGGAGCGACACATCATAGTTGATGCGAAAGTATCCCTGAGCGCATATGAGGAATATGTGAATGCAGATGATGATGCCGGCCGTGATGCTGCATGCAAGAGGCACCTTGCTTCAACCCGTGGGCATATCAAAGAGCTGTCGGAGAAGAACTATCATGACATCCATGGAGTAAAATCCCTCGACTTCGTGATGATGTTCATACCGGTGGAACCGGCGTTCATGCTGGCTATATCGCAGGACAACGACATCTGGCAGGAGGCCTGGAAACGCAATGTCCTCCTGGTCAGCCCCAGCACCCTGCTGTTTGTTGTCCGCACCGTGGCCCATCTCTGGCGACAGGAACAACAGAACCGCAATGCCCAGGAGATTGCCAAACGGGGGGCNNCTGGTTGGTTTTGTAGATGACCTCAAAGGTGTGGGAAATCGGCTCAATCAGGCGCAGAACGATTATGACAAAGCCTATGCCAAGTTTACAGGCGGCAAAGGCAATGTCATTCGTCAGGCAGAAATGCTGAAAGATCTGGGCATCAAGCCGAGCAAGTCTTTGCCCGTGGAGCTGATTGAATCAGTGGTGGAAGATTCTGCGCGGAGCTGATGACATGGCATTGAGCCGTTGTACGCTATGAACTGGCAGATTGAACAGATACTGCGCCGCAGGCGTGACGCAGAGTCAGGNNGGTCGCGGCGGTGCGCTGTCGGTCTGCCTGATCTATCCGCACCGCTACGAGACCGCCATGAGCAGTCTGGGGTTTCAGGCGGTTTACCGGTTGTTCAACGATCAACCGGACCTGGTCTGCGAACGGTCGTTTCTGCCGGACCGTGAGGAGCTTGACG
>DKFG01000214.1:0-23822 GCA_002452325.1 Geobacter sp. UBA6802 | reverse complement strand
TGAGCCTGACTTCATCAACATTCCCACCATCCTGCAGCTGGCCCGGGTGCCGGTCTGTGCATCCGACCGGCACCCGTCCGACCCGCTGGTGCTGGCAGGCGGGGCGGCCTGTTTCATCAATCCGGAACCGGCGGCGCTGTTCTTTGATCTGCTGGCCATTGGTGAAGGGGAGACCCTGGTGCCCCAGCTGTGCTGTTTTCTGAAAGAGCATCAAGGCAGCTGCCGTGACGAGCTGCTGCAACAGGTGGCTCGGCTGCCCGGTTGGTATGTGCCTTCCCTGCCGCACCGGCAGCCGGTCAGCCGGATCTGTGCCCCTGCAGATGCTCCCCCCTCCTGTTCACAGGTGCTGACCGAGGAGACCGAGTTCAGCAACATGTTTCTGGTGGAGGTCAGTCGCGGTTGCCCGCGCGGCTGCCGGTTCTGTGCTGCCGGTTTTGTCTGGCAGCCGTTTCGGCAGCAGCCCCTTGCAATACTGCAGGAGGTCTGCACGGCAGGTCTTGCCCATCGCCGCACCATCGGCCTGGTGGGGGCGGCGGTGTCCGACTATCGGCATATTGAGGAGCTCTGCCGCTTTATTGTGGAGCAGGGGGGCTCTCCTTCGCTGTCGTCCTTGCGGGTTGACCGGCTGACACCGGGCCTGCTGGAGCTGCTGGCCGCCTCAGGACACAAGACCATATCCCTGGCGCCGGAAGGGGGCTCGCAACGGATGCGGGACATGGTGCGCAAAAATCTGACCGCAGAGCAGATCCTGGCCGCAGCGGAGGCAGTGGCCAGGGCCGGTATTCTCAATCTGCGGCTCTACTTCATCATCGGTCTGCCCGGCGAGACGGATGATGATCTTGAAGAGTTGGTGCAGCTGGTTGCTGCTGTGCGTGAGCGGGTGGTGGAGCAGGCCCGTGCCCATAAGCGGCTGGGTGAGATCACCCTGTCGGTGAATCCGTTCATCCCCAAGCCCGGTACGCCGCTGCAGTGGGCCGGTATGTGCCCCCTGCCCGAGCTGAAGCGCAAGGTGGCGCTGTTGGAAAAACGGATGCGCCCCCTGGCCAATGTACGGCTGAAGGTGGAGGAGTTGCAGGGGGCGGTGCTGCAGACGCTGCTGTCACGGGGCGGACGTGAGCTGACGCCGCTGGTGCTGGAGCTGTCAAAGGGGCTGCCGTTGCGTAAGGCCGTAAAAACCTGTGGACTGGATGTTGAACATCTGACAACCATGACGTTGCCCCTGGATTCCCCGCTTCCCTGGGAGGCGGTGCAGTCTGTCAGCCGTGACGACCTTGCGTCTGAATATTGCAAGGCGATGCAGGTGATTGGAGTAACCGTATGAAGAGGTGCAGTGTCTGCGGCGCAGCGTTTGATGAGACCGTCACGCCGGATTCAATCTTTCTTGAGGCAGGGGCGTGGCTGTCGGAAGAGATCTGGCAGGACGCCGGTGAGCTGTGCCCCCAGTGCCTGGAGAACCGCGCCAGACTGGCGATGATGTATGCTCACGACATCAACCAAGGTTAAGTATTCAATATTATAATATTTATCATTTTTTAAATATCGATTGGGTAACGCATGGGTAACGGTCGGAAAATAACAGGGCAGTTCAGGTACTACCCCGCCATTCAATTTCATTTGTCTTTTATTGATAACATATTGTCACATTAAACACAAAAAAGCCGGGGGTCTCTTAAAACCGAAAACGCTTCTTTGCGTGCCGAGCTTGAGGCCGTCAAAACCAAAGTCCCGACTGATGAAAAACGGTGGTTTAACAATAAAGAAGCATCCAAGTTTATCAATATGTCCGTGGGCTGGCTGAACAAAGACCGAATGATAATTCCCCCCGTGATCCCCTTCATAAAAGCCGGACACCGTAAGGTTTCATACGAGCGTGCCGACCTCCAGGCGTTTCTTGATGCTCGGAAAAGCCGCCCACGTTGCCGGATTGGGTGAACAGGTACGCGATGGAAAGCTGACAGCCAAAGAAGCGGCGAAGCTGGCAAAACAACCTGATTTAGAACCAAAGCCAGAGCCGGTCAAGCCTCCTATCCGATGGAACATAATGCAAAAGGCCGGTTCCCCTGGATAGGAGTTCCGGCCTTTGTTGTATGGACGGGTTGTGGTCTCTTTAGTTTCAGGCTATGGCCTCCAAGCCCTTCCGCTTGACCAGAGCCAGCAGCTTAAGGGCTGGGCCGCTGGGGTGCTTCTCTCCACGCTCCCACTTGCTGACAGAACCGACTGATACGTTCAGGTAGTGCGCGAAAACGGTTTGACTTACCCCCTGCTTGATGCGGGTTTCTACGATCTCATCCGGCGTCATGTTTTCTATAGGGGTGAGGCAGGTAGAATCAAACTGACGCATTGTCCTGGCATCAACCAGACCGATATCATGCAGTCCCTGCATTGATTCATGCAGGGCGGCTAGTGCATCACTTTTGTACTTTTGGGCCATTATCAAGCACCTCCTCCAGTTCGTGTTTCTTAACTGCTTCGGCAATCTGGGCGGTATTAAAACCCAAGTAAAGAGACGCAGCGGTTTTGTAAGCCGTTACTTCACTGTGACTCAGGTTCGCCTTGTCGCTTTTGGCAAAACAGTACATGAAAACGGTTCTTGTTTCTGAACGATAGGCAATGATACTTCTGTAGCCACCGCTCTTGCCGCCCCCATCTCGCGCAATCCGTTTTTTGATCAGCCCGCCGCCATAATCAGCGTCAACCAGTCCGCTGCTGATCTCTCGTATTGCGTCAATCAAAGTCTGATCTTCTATCCCTTCTTTACGGGCAAATCTGGCAAACCACTTTGTTTTGAAGATCTGCATGAGTGCCCTCACTTGAGTTTAAAGTATAGCACTAAAGACCATATTTTTACAATGGACAAATACTGAGCCTATACCTTTGACAACTCCGTGATCCTGTCGGCTATCCGCTGCATCGGCTCCCGCAAGCTCTCTACGTTGGGCTTGTAGTAGTGCTTTGCTGTCATGCCACGCGGTATATGATTGGTCAACTTGTCAATTACCATATCCTCAATTCCAATATCGGCAGCAATGGTTGTGAAGGTCTTACGCAGTACGTGAGGGGTGAAGTGCGGTATCTCAAGCTTTATGTGTCTGCTGGCCTGGTCAAGGCTCTTTGCATGACCATCTGTGCTGCTGGTTGGAAATACCGCGCCCCGATCTGGATGCTGCCAAAGCTCCCAGCGAGCGTTCATCATGTCAACCAAGACAGAGGGCAGGGGGAGCAGTAACGGTTTTCCGTTCTTGGTCTTGGGGATATATAAAGTCTTGTCTTGAAGATTGATGTTTTCCCACTGAAGCCCCATGGCCTCAGATTTACGCATGCCGGTGTAAAGTATCGTCAGCATAATGTCCCGAGTGTTGCCGCCCTTTAAGCCGTCAATCACTGCCAAGAAGAGCCTGACTTCATCATTGGACAGGGATACATCCCGTGACGCTTCCTTGAATCTTGAGCCGGTGTCCCGTATTACTGTGACAGGGTTCGCTTCAGGCTTGCCGGTAACGATACGGGAGTGATTACAGATTGCAGAAAGAAGGTCGGCGAAGCGGTTTGCTGCATAAGGGCCGATCTTTGTTTTGATCTCAGTGTAGCGGGTGAGAACCATTTGACGGGTCAGCTTTGCAACTGGCAGGTTGTGCCAGCTCACCATGTGGTTCATGCTGGCCTTGTAGCTGTATAGGGTATGCTTTGCCCTGGGCTTAACCTCAAGCATCCGGTCATAAACTGCTTTGATGGTGGTTGGATTCTCTCTGGCTTCAACTCGTTTTTGCTTTTTCTGATCGTTGATGTTTATGCCGTCTGTTAGAGCTACGAGGGCTTTTCTTGCTTTGGCTCGGGCCTCAGTTACCCCAAGGGCTGGAAAGTCACCCAGGGAGACGCGAGTTGTCTTGCCGTGTAGCTTGCCGATCACCTGAAAAACTTTTTTACCAGTGTTTGACACCCTGCAGCAGAGGTGCTTTATTTCATCGTCCCATATCTCGCGCCTGGTGCTGTCATCAGGGGGCGTGTATTCTCTTATGGCCTTGTCAGTAAACTTGAATCGTTCCATAATATGCCCCTGAATGAAAAGTTACCCAAAACACCCAAAAACGGTCACGGGTAACTAATGGGTAACGCTAAACGGGGTAAAATGTCAATAATGGAAATAAAGCAAAGGTAGCAATTGTTTGATATTATTTAAAACTAATGGTATTGATTGGCGGGTGTTGTTTTGGTTGTCATGATGTATGCCCATGATTGTAACCAGTAGACAGAGCGATATTTTGAACCTGGAGACACCGGATGAATAAGATGTTGTCGTACCTTGCTGCCCTGTTGCTGTTGGTCGTGCTGGTTGCCGTCGATCTGACCAGCAGTGGCATAAACGATACGGAAGAACGCTGGAAATCGTTCAACTTCACCCGGCCCTGCTTTGCCGATGCCCAGGTCATGCAGGTCAAAAAGTCCGTGCAGGCGGTGGGAACGTCGGACAGTCCGGCGGAGTGGCTGGCCAACAAGCGGATCGGGGTTCTGCTCGGTTCAGTCCATGACACCTACGCCATCAAACAGTACCCGCAGGCCACTATCCTGCAGTACAAGACCCCTTCTGATCTGGTGCTGGCGGTCAAGTCAGGCAAGGTAGACGCCGCCTTCTACACCCATGAGACCCTGCTGGAACTGTTGCGGCACGACACCGACCTGGCGCTGGTGGGCAAACCGCTCTTCTCGGTGCCGATCGGAGTCGGCTTTAACAAACGTAACGATACGCTCCGCACGCAGTTTGGCGCCTTTCTCAAGCAGATCCGTGAAAACGGCCAGTTTAACGACATGGTTTCCCGCTGGATACTGCAGGGCAGCACCCAGACGGTGCCGGTGGAAGGTTCCCGCGCCAACGGTCGCCTGATCATCGGTACGGTCAGTGACAAGGGACTCCCCTTTACCATTGTTAAAGATAACCGGATGATCGGCTTTGATATTGAACTGGCAGAGCGGTTTGCGGCCTGGCTGGGCAAGGAACCGGTGTTTATGGATATGGAGTTTGGCAGTCTGATCGCTGCCGCCTCCACCAACAAGATAGACACCATCTTCAGCACCCTGATGATCACTGACGAACGGAAAAAACAGATCGCTTTTTCCGAACCCTACTACGAACTGGGGGCCAGCGTTTTTGCCCTGAAAAAGAATGTGTCCGGCCCAGAAGCTGGCGCTGACCATTCGCCATCTGCAGTCAGCTCATTTTTCAAAGGGGTCGTCACCGGCTTTCAGAATAATATCCTCCATGAAAAACGCTATCTGCTGATACTGGACGGTCTCAAGACCACGGTAATCATCTCCATCTGTGCCAGCCTTTTCGGTACCCTGCTGGGGGCGGCGGTCTGCGCCATGCGGATGTCACGGCATCCACTACCGTCCGTTGCCGCCAGGGGATACATTGCGGTTCTGCGGGGCATACCGGTGCTGGTGCTGTTGATGCTGATCTTTTATGTGGTGTTTGCCTCGGTGAATATCAGTCCGATCCTTGTGGCGGTGATCGCCTTTGGGATGAACTTCGGCGCCTATACGGCCGAGATTTTCAGAACCGGGATTGAGGGGATTGATCGGGGACAGAGCGAGGCGGGTATTTCACTGGGGTTCACCAGAACCGGCACCTTCATGCACATTGTGCTGCCCCAGATGGTCAGGCGGATTCTGCCGGTTTACAAGGGTGAGTTCATCTCCCTGGTCAAGATGACCTCCATTGTGGGCTATATTGCGGTACAAGACCTGACCAAGGCCGGTGACATCATCAGAAGTCGTACCTTTGACGCCTTCTTTCCTCTGGTGATGGTGGCGATCCTCTACTTCCTGATCTCCTGGGGCCTGATGCAGGCGCTTGACTACCTTGAGAGGGCTACCGATCCCAAATGCAGACGGAGAAAGGCTGGCAGGGCATGATTCAGGTAACACACCTTTCCAAGACCTACGGCGACGTAACAGTGTTGAAGGATATCTCACTTCAGGTGGAAAAGGGGGAGGTCATCTCCATCATCGGCCCCTCCGGCACCGGCAAGAGCACCTTTCTGCGCTGCCTGAACCTGCTGGAGCGGCCCAGTGGCGGTTCCATCCGTGTGGACGGCATCGACCTGCTGGACAAAAAGAGTGATGTACCCAGGATCAGGCAACGGATGAATATGGTCTTTCAGTCCTTCAACCTCTTTGCCCACCTGACTGCCCTGGAAAACCTGACCACTGGTCCGGTCAGGCTGCTGGGGATGGACAAGCACCAGGCGGAACAGCAGGGGATGGAGATTCTCAAGCTGGTGGGGCTGGCGGAAAAGGCCCATCACTACCCGGATGAGCTGTCCGGCGGTCAGAAACAACGGGTTGCCATTGCCCGCTGCCTGGCCATGCAGCCTGAGATTATCCTGTTTGACGAGCCCACCTCGGCCCTTGACCCCACCATGGTCAGCGAGGTGCTGGCGGTTATCCGGCGCTTGGCCAAAGAGGGCATGACCATGCTGATCGTCACCCACGAAATGGATTTTGCCCGGGATGTCTCCAGCCGGGTCCTGTATCTGGATCAAGGGGTGATCTACGAAGAGGGGACGCCGCACCAGATCTTTGAAGATCCGCAAAAAGACAGGACCAGGGCCTTTATCAACCGGATTCGCAGTTTCAACTACTGCATCGATGGCCCGGATTACGACCTGTACGCCATGAACGCCGAGATAGAGGCGTTCTGCGAAAAACAGATTCTGCCCAGAAAGAGCCGCCACAACCTGCTGCTGCTGGTGGAAGAATTGCTACAGGTGTATGGCCAGCAGCTGGGGACCGCTCCCCTGGAGCTGCGTATTGCCTATTCTGAAAAACACAGCTCCCTTGAAATAACCGCCGAACAAACAGGTGAACCGTACAATCCGCTGGAACCGGCTGCCCATGATGACGACCTGAGCCTGAAGATCATCAGCGGTATTGCCCGGACGGTCACCTACCAGCGCCTCGGTCAGACCAACCGGGTCACGGTTGCCCTGGGCTAAGGGATAGGTCTGTACAACGTGTTAATCGCAGGGGCTGCCAGGGGCAGCAGCTCACTGACCACCCAGCTGTGCATCAATGCAGGCCAGCAGCTCTTCCAATTTGACCGGTTTGGCCAGAAACGTGTGCTCACCGATCAGACTACCGGTGGGGTTGACCTCGTTTCTGCTGACAATGGCGGTCAGAAAGACAACCGGCACGCGGGAAAGTGCCGGGTCGTCCTTGAAATCTGCCGCCAGTTCTCCGCCGTCTTTTTCCGGCATCATCACATCAAACAGCGCCAGATCAGGCTTGAATTGCCGGGCCAACGGCAGGGCCTGGGTCGGATCGTTGACATCCAGCACTTCAAAGCGGCCGGTTGATTCAAGGTTACGGCGCATCATCCTGGTGATCGGCGCTTCATCATCCACCAGCAGAATCCTCTTTTTCATGGTGTTGTCTCCTCCTGTTGCAGGTTTTGGTCTTGCCGTTTGAATAGTATAATCGCTGCTGCACCTTGCCGGTCGTGCCGGTTCCGCAGGGTGATGGCGGCCTGGTGCAGCTCAAGGATCTTGCGGGTTACGGACAGCCCCAGTCCGGTGCCGATACCGACCGGCTTGGTGGTAAAAAACGGGTCAAACAGCTTGGCCAGGGCGGCCTCCTTGATGCCGGTGCCGGTGTCTGCCACCGTCAGTCGCAGCACCGGGTCCCCTTCTGCAAGCTGTCCATTGGCGCTGCCGAAGAGTGCACGATCCTGCTCGGTGATACTGGTAAGCCCGGCACTGATGGTCAGGGTTCCCCCCTCCGGCATGGCGTGGGCGGCATTGACAAAGAGGTTGATGAACACCTGCTTGATCTTGTTACTGTCCAGTTGCAGCAGCGGCAGCTCATCAGGCAGCTCACGTTCTACACTGATATGTCGGCTGGTTAGCTCATGTCGCACCAGCAGCAGCGCATCATCCAGCAGCCGCTGGAGCGCAACCGGCCTTAGCTCAAGCTGTTCAGAGCGGGAAAAATCCAGCAGCCCCTTGATCACCGTATCGGCACGCTGGACCGCATCAGCCATGTCGGTGACGGTCTCATGCCAGTCGCGATTATCCTTGAGCTGGCCTGCCAGGTAATCAACACCCAGCTGGATCACGGCCAACGGGTTCTTGACCTCGTGGGCCACTCCGGCCGCCAGCCTGCCGACCGATTCCAGCTTTTCCTGCTGTATCAGCTGCAGCTGGGCCTGCTGCAACTCCTGCAGCGACTGCTGCAGCCGGACATTGGCAACGGTCAGCTCTTCACGGGTCTGGGTCAGGTCGGCAATGATCTGTTCCAGACGAAATTCACGGGCCTCGATCTTGACCGCCATCATGGCAAAGGCCTCGGCAAAACGGGCAATAAAAGGGGGATACTGCCCGGTGTCGGTCATGGCAAAGAGCTGTTCATGGCTGTCGTAACGCCCCATGGCGAGATTTTCAACCACAACCATCAACTGCTCCAGCATCTGTTCAAGCTGCGGATTCTGCACGTCTGCCTCCTGTGCGGCAAGTATACAAGGGAACGACCAGATCGCCAGTTTTTTGTTGAGATTATGAGCGACAGTATGCGAGAACATTGAAAAAAATAATAGGAGGATTGCCATGAGGAACACCAGAACGGCCCTATCGGCATTTCTATGTCTTGCCGTTATGCTGCTGCTTGGTTGCAGTGGCAGCAACACCCCGCCTGCTGCGTCAAGAACAGCCGATGTCTGGCAAAACCCGTATCTCTCTCCCAATCCCAATAACAACATCCATTCCGATTCCTATCTGTCGGACACCTACGCCTTTGCTGGACCAAGCTCTGTTGCACGGGCGCTTGTCTCGCAGGTGCAGGTCACTTCGATCAAGGATCCCCTCACCGGTCAGAATCGCTTTATCACCCTGGGGGAATGTGCATCGCAGGTGTTTGATGCCCAAGGTAATATCCAGACCGTCTGCGCCGGGTTACCCAGGCCAGGCACCACTCATACTGAACGCTATGTGGCAACGATTGATCGCACAACGCTGCAGGTGCTGGCAATCTATGCCTTCATGAACCCTGTGTCGGCTGACGGCTCCATCAATTTCGGCGGCGCCGGCTATTTTTACCAGGATAACCAGTACCGGATGGTGGTTGCCATGCCTGACGGACATGTTCAGGTACTCCGTCGGACCCCATCCGTTGCTGGAGGTATTGACGGCTATACCGTGGATGCCGATTACAATGTTACCGGCGTCAGTGGCGCCGTCCCTGTTCCCGGCGGCTTAACCTCTCTCGACCTCTATGCTGTGGTGCCGGACAAGGTCGGCAACATCTGGTTCACCACTGCTCAGGGTGTTATCGGCATCATCATGCCGGGTAATCCGTTAAAAATCAGCTGGCTTGACTTGAACGACCCGACCCGAACCGGCCAACGGCAGCCCCAACCGGACGGTGCATTCATGGAGATAGACAACTCCCACGCCGTGGATGAGGGGGACAGTGCCAACGGCCCTTCCGGTGTCTACGTTGTGACCACCCATATGCTATACCGGCTTGGCGCAGCCGGTGACGGTTCCCCCGTAATTGAATGGTCTGCGGGCTATGATCGAGGAGCTGCACAGAAGCCGGGGCAGGTATCGCACGGGTCCGGCACCTCTCCCACGGTATTCCGTATGGGAAACCGCCGTTTTGTCACCATCGCCGACAACGCAACCTATATGAACGTCAACGTCTATCGTGCAGAAACGGTCCTGCAGCCCGGCGAACAGCGCCTGTTTGCCCAGATTGCGCCGTTTGGGCAGCAAGCTGAGGTCAGTGATGAGAACTCCCTGATCGTTGCGCCGACCGCCGATGGAACCGGCGTTGATATATACGCTGAGAACAACTACGGTCATATTGACCTCAGCAGCACCAACGGTTCTGCGATGACCAAGCCAGGTTTTGCCCGACTGCGCCTGAAAGCTGACGGCAACTTCAGCGTCGCCAGTCTGAATAGTGCCATTGTCGTGCCGTCTGTTGTCTCCAAGATGAGTCTGGCCTCCAACATAGTCTATACCTACAACAAGACGTCGGACGGCTGGTATCTGACCGGACTTGACGCCGACGACCTCAACCTGATCAGATTTACCGCTAAAGTAGGTCCGGGTACTGCCGCTTACAATAACTTTTATGCCGGCCTTTCCCTTGATGCCGATGCTAAAACCGTCTGGATTGGCACCGTATTCGGGCTGACCAGGATACAGCTGGCCGAATAGCTTTGATTCCCTGCACGCCAAGGAGATACCCGGAATGATGTTAAGAGTCGACTCATTGAACAAAACCTTGCTGACCGGATGCTGTCTGGTAATGCTGCTGACCGGTTGCGGATCAGACAGCGAAAGTACACCGGTGGCACTACCAGCCCCCACCTGGACAGTCGATGAATCACAGGCTGCTTCAGTGGTCTATCCCCCTGCGTTTACCCCTGGCTCTTTTGAGGTAAACCAGATGTATTACAGCTATTATTCAACGATTACCTACGATCAGAGCGCCTCCAGCTTTGAAGAGAAAGGCGAGTTTGATATCACGGAGTATCGTACCGGTTTTATCCCCAAAGGTTTTGAAGGATATGTGTGGGGATCGGGGCTGAACCCTGGCTATTATGGCTTGATCGGCGACTTTAGTATCGTCGGCAAGGTGACCGCAGGCGGTGCCGCCATCGAAAGCGGTGTGATCCATTTCTACCTCGATCTGACCCCCAAGGACTGTGTACGGAATAAAGATCTCCTGGTCGGAAGTTCAAGTACTCTGTACTCTGGTGGGGCCGGTGCTTCCGGAAATCCCAACGCCCTCGGCAGTTATGATGCCATCTACAGCAGCTTCATCCTGACCGATGCTGGGGCTAAATACTGGAAGCTGCCGCGACCGTTCTATACCTATCTTGATTTTTACGGCAACGTACTTACGTCCGTTAAAATCGGTTCAAATCCAAATGTCTACGCCACTACCGGGGCTGGCGGCGCCTATTTCCTGTCAGCTGTTTCCGGCAAATAACCGGTAGCTGCTGACTAACGACATACGCGAGCTTATAAATCCATTCCTTCAAGCCCGGCGGCTCTCGCCAGGGGGAGCTGTCGGGTTGTAGTAAGCCTTTACCTCTCTGACATACCGGACATGGCGTTGCCGTGCCACGATGGAATTCGGTATGACATCCAGTTGACACCGGTGCATGACACGGTACAATGCTGTGCAGATCAAACCTGAACTGAGCAGATAATGAACATTGCGGTATCCCCCGATCCATTTCACGCCCACACAATCCAGATCTGCAGCAGGGGCATGCAAGCCTGGCGGCGCTTTCGTGCCGTGGCATTGTGTACCCTGCTGCTGTCCGTAGTCCCGCCAGCCTGGGCTGACACCCTTTCTCTGGCCGACTGCATCCAGCTGACCCTTACGGAAAACCGGACCATCAAAAACGCCTATCTTGATCGGGTGTCTCAGAAGTACGATCTGCGGATGGCCGAGGATACGTTTGTGCCGACCCTGGAACTGACCACCGGACCCAAGCTGTCCGGCACTACCGCCAGCTTGGGGGGAGCGTCAAACGGGATGGCGCATAACAGCACAACCACGACCTCCTCCACCAGTCTGACCGCTGTTGAAAGGTTGCCGACCGGGGCCACGCTGACCCTTGCCGGTACCTTTGATACCTCGCAGCGCAATGTTACCGGCAAAGGCTGGAACGTTACCCTGGAACAACCCCTGTTGAAGCGTGCCGGTCTTGACGTTAATCTTGAGACGGTGCGGGCGGCCAGGGAGCAAGAGCAGAAGAATATCCTGGCGCTGAAAGCAACCCTGATCGATACCTTGACCAACGTCATCACCGCCTACCGCAGCTATGCCCAGTCGATCAAGACCCTTGAAAACAACAGGCAGTCGTTGCAGCGCAGCAAAGAGCTTCTTGCAACCAACCGTGAACTGATTGCGGCCGGTCGGATGGCGGCCATTGAGATCGTCCAGTCTGAGGCAGACCTGGCACGACAGGAGTACGACCTGCTTGCTGCAGAGAACAGTCTCGATAAGATGCGGCTGAATCTGACCAAGGCGATTGATATTGACAAAAACAGACGGATCAGGCCGGTGCAGGAAACCGCGATCCCCCCGCTTCCCTATACGCTTGAGCAGGCCCTGCAGCTGGCCTTTGAGCATCGTCCCGATTACCAGCAGCTGTTGCTGGACGCTGCCAGGGCCAAGCGGGCGGTCAGCATTGCCAAAAGGAATACACTCTGGGACCTGAGCCTGACCGGTAACTACTCAAACGATTACCTGAGCAGCAGCGGAAGCTGGTATACCGGCATGCAGGTTACTATTCCGCTGGACAACCTCTATCGCAGTTCATCTGACCGGCAGGCCTATCTTGCCGCCGACATCAATCAGAAAAAGTTTGAAAACGATCTGGCAAAGCGGCGCGAAGATATTGAGATCGAGATCCAGGATGCCATTCGCTCAGCTGAGATGAGCCACCGTCAGATCAAGCTGGCCACCCTTTCGCGTACCCTTTCCGAGAAAAAGGTTGAGATAGAAACTGAAAAGCTTAAAGCTGGCCGCTCCAGCAACTTTCAGCTGGTCAGTTTTCAGAATGATCTTAAACTGTCTCAGGAGCGGGAGCTTGATGCCATTACCGGCTATCTGAACGCCCTGACCGCCCTTGACAAGACCCTGGGGATCACCCTTGATCGGTTGGGGGTTGCGCTTGTTGATCGAAACTGAACGGAACTCTCATGGAACGTGACCGCATTGTAGCCGACAGAATCCTGGACGATATGTCCGACGGGGTAATGACCATCAACCGCGAGGGGCGGATCATTACCTTTAACCGGGCAGCGGCCGACATCCTGGGTATCAGTCGTGAAGAGGCGCTCGACAGCTCCTTTGCCGAGCTTTTTTTGCTGGCAGAAGAAAATGATGAATTTAATCAGACCATCCTGGATGCCGTCTATGAGGCATCAGCCAGCCACAACCGGGTAGTGCCGTTCACCAGCCGGGGCGCCACCATTACTCTGGCGCTGACCACCTCCTTTCTGAAGGGCAGTGACGGTGACGGCGAGCAACAGGGAGTAATCGCGGTCTTTAATGATATCACAGAACTGCAGACCCTTCAGCAGGCAGAAGTCCGCCTGACGGATGAGCTGAAAAACAAACATCGCGAACTGCAGCAGGCCTACCTGAAGACCGAAGAGAGCAACCAGCAACTGCAGACCGCCCTCAAAAAGGTGCAGGTGATCAGGATTGCGGCAACCGCCTTCAGTATCCTGCTGTTTCTGGGAATCGGCCTGTATGTCTGGAACCGCTCGCCGGGCGGCTTCAAGGCACCGGCTGTCACAGCCTCCCCTGCCCAGCAAGGAGCAGCTGTTATCATCACGGTCACGCCACAGCCGGTCTCGGCCAGTATCGCCTTTACCGGCAAGCTGTTACCGCTGCAGATGGTCAATCTTGCCAGCCCGATCAGCGGCAAGGTGGAGCGGATCCAGGTGCGTTACGGCGATGTTGTCACTGCTGGGCAACCGCTTTTGACCATGGATAGCAGTGAGGCCCGGATCAAGTACCGTGAGGCGCAGGCTGCCTATATCAAGGCCCACAACAACTTCAGGCAGATGGAAAGCTGGGATACCGGCAGTGAGATGGCCCGTGCCCACCGTTCTCTGGCCAAGGCCAAGCTGGCGCTGGAAAACCAGAAAAAGACCCTGGACGAAACAGAGCGGCTGTTTAAAAAGGGAATCATCCCGGCCACCGAGTACGAATCAGCCAAGACCCAGTACACCAACCAGCAGATGGACTACCAGGGGGCGCTGGAGGAGCTCAAGGCGGCCCAGGAAAAAGGGAACAGCGAGAGCCGTAAGGTGGCCCGCTTTGAGCTTGATAATGCAGAGGCGCGGATGAAGCAGCTTGAACGGGATCTGGCCGCAGCAACGGTTATTGCCCCGGTTGCCGGGATTGTTATGAAGCCGCCGGTCACCGGTCAGTCAAAGGACGTGAAATTAGTGGAACGGGGTGCCCAGTTCCAGCAGAATGATATCCTGCTGGCCATTGGCGATCTTTCCGGTTTTTCGGTGAGCTGCAAGGTGGATGAGGTGGATGTGACCAAGGTGCAGCTGGGGCAAAAGGTGCGGGTGACCGGCGACGCCTTTCCTGGTGAGCAGCTGACCGGCAGCATCCAGAGCATCTCGCCCCATGCGGAAGAGGGAGAGGCAGGCAGGGGAGCGCCGTCATTCGGCATCAGGGTGGTGATTGATACCGTATCGCCAGAAGTGAGAAAGAAGATCATGGTGGGGATGACCGCCAACCTTGAGGTGATCATCCACGAAAAGCAGGATGCCCTGATGGTACCGCTGTCGGCGGTTAGAGAAGAGAACGGCAAGCGGTATCTGGTCAGGAAAAAAGGTGAAACCTCCGAGATGGTGGAAGTGGGCACCGGTTACACCACCCAGGATACGGTTGAGATCACCAGCGGGATACAACAAGGTGATCTGATTGAAGTGGCTGGTCCTGCCCTGAACGCCGTACCACAGCAGAAGTGACCATGCTGATCCTGCGCGATATTCGCAAATCCTACCGGATCGGTCCCACTGAGGTGGATGTGCTGAAAGGGGTCAACCTTGAGGTGCAGCAGGGGGAACTGCTCTCCATCATGGGGCCGTCCGGCTGCGGCAAATCCACCCTGATGAACTGCATCGGCCTGCTGGACCGTCCTACCTCCGGCAGTTTCATGCTTGACGGTGTTGAAGTTGCCTACACCAATGACGATGCCTTGTCTGATATCCGCAACAGACGGATCGGTTTTGTGTTTCAGCAGTATTTCCTGCTCTCCCGTTTGACGGCCCTTGAAAACGTTGCCCTGCCGCTGGTCTACCGGGGTGATGCCGGACAGGACACGACCGATCGTTGCATGGAGCTGCTTAAACGGGTCGGTATGGAAGACCGGGCCCTGCATCGTCCGGCAGAACTGTCCGGCGGTCAGCAGCAGCGGGTCGCCATTGCCCGGGCACTGGTGGGTTCTCCCTCCATTATCCTGGCCGATGAACCGACCGGCGCCCTTGATACCCAGGTCGGTGGCGAGATCATGGAGCTGTTCAAGACCCTGAACGCCGAAGAGGGGATTACGGTGGTGATCATCACCCACGATCCCGGCATAGCGCGGCAGTGCAAACGGGTGGCGCTCATGAAGGACGGGGGCATTGTGGAATGATCCTGACTTCCAACCTGAAAGAGGCCACCCGCAGCCTGTTGGCATCAAAACAGCGTACCATCCTGGCGCTGATTGGCATTGTGATCGGCATCGGCTCGGTGATCGCCATGGTTTCGGTCGGTCGGATCGTCCAGGACGAGGCGCTTCGTCAGTTCAAGGAGATGGGCACCGACATCCTGACCATTGAAAAGGAGTTCGGCGGTGGGCTGCCCGATGGGGGAGGCGGCAGACCTGCGGCCAAGTCTGCGCTCAAACTTGATACCATCCGTGCCATCGCCTCCCGCTGCCCGGCGATCAGCAACGTTGCCCCCTCGGTCAGAGGGACCGGCGAAGCCAGCTTTAACGGCAAGAAGCTGGAACGTTCCGGCCCGATGGGGGTTACTGCCTCGTTTCTGGCTATTAACAAGCTAAGCATCCGGGAAGGACGCTTCCTCTCCGACCTTGATGAACAGAGCCGATTCTGCGTGATCGGCAGTCAGGTGGCCGCCGAGCTGCAAAAGAAGGGGGCCGACCGGGTTGTCGGCAGTAAAATCAGGATCGGTGACAACCTGTTTACCGTCATAGGGGTAACCAGCGAAGTGCCTCAGGGCGGGATGCGCAGGTTTGAGCCGAACGAGATGATCTACCTGCATATCACCACCAGCCTGCGGGTCTTTGCCAATGCCGAGATCAGTTCCATCACCGCCCGAGTCAGCCCCGGCTACACCAACACAGCTGCCCGTGACCAGGTTCTGGCCTACTTCGTATCCCTGGGGATGGGGTCGGCGGTCAGGATTACCAGCCCGGAAGAGATCATTGCCCAGATGGAAAAGCAGATGCAGATGTTTACCCTGCTGTTGGGGGCCATCGGCAGCATCTCCCTGATTGTTGGCGGGGTTGGTGTCATGAATGTGATGCTGGTCTCGGTAACGGAGCGCCGCCGCGAGATCGGCATTCGTCGCGCCCTGGGGGCCAAGCGGGGCGACATCAGGGGGCAGTTCCTGATTGAATCAGTGATCCTGTCGCTGATTGGGGGTCTTGTGGGTATCATCTTTGGTGTCGGCGCCTCATGGCTGATCGCCCACTTTGCCCAGTGGCAGTTTACCCTTTCATTGGGAGCCATCCTGCTGGGGGTTGGTGTCTCCAATGCCGTCGGGATATTTTTTGGCTATTACCCCGCTCGTCAGGCATCACTGCTTGATCCCATCGTTGCACTGAAATCGGATTAGACTGCCAACCAGGTTGGCAGTTGCGGACAGAAGTTGTCAGTGCCATGTTGCAACATCATGATGTTTCGGTTGATTTTATTTGGCATGGGTCGTGCTGGGCAGGGTTGTCCAAAATCACGGCAGCGGGTGCTGAGAGGCCCAGTATACAAGATCAAAACGGGTCAGACACAACACAACGCCCCTCAAGGGGGTCAGTTCACTCAAAGGAGACAAACAGAAGATGTCGAAAAAAGTCTGCAGCATGGTTGGTATCATCCTTATCATTTCAGCGTTTTTTGCTTTTAGCGGCTGCACGCAGCGAGAAAAGATCGTGCAGCTGCCGCAACTGGCCGGCAAGGAGTTTGCCGTTCCCACCGGAACCGTTGCCGACAAGCTGGTGTTATCACGGTTTCCCGATGCCAAATTTAAATATTTCAACAGCGTGTTGGATGCCGCCCTGGCTGTGCAGGCAGGCAAGGCCGATGCCGCAGCATATGACGAACCGATCCTGAAAAACATTGCTGCGAAAAACAAGGGGCTGACCGTCCTGCCGGAGATGATCACCAAAGACAGTTACGGTTTTGCCGTGCAGCAGGGCAAGCAGGAGTTGAAAAATTCTATTGACCTGGTTATCGCTGAACTTAAAAAGAATGGCTCCTATGACGCCATGCTGCAGCGTTGGCTCCCCAAAACAGGCAGTCCCGCCCCGATGCCGGTGATCAAGCTGACCGGCAGCAAAGGCACCTTGCGATTCGGCACATCAGCCGTGACCGAGCCGTTCTCATTCATAGACGGCACCCATACTGTTGTCGGTCTCGATATCGAGATTGCCCGCCATGTTGCCCAGAAGCTCGATATGAATCTGGAGGTGGTCAACATGGATTTCGGAGCCATGATACCGGCCCTGGCAGCCGACAAGGTGGATATGATCGGCGCCTGTATCACCATCACAGACGAGCGGGCAAAAAAAGTCCTGTTTTCTGAGCCCTACTATACCGGCGGGATTGCGGCGCTGGTCAGGGAGTAGTCGTCATAAGCGGCAGGAAAAGAGCGGCAGGAAAAGAGCTGGTGAAGCATCAACCGGATGGATAGTGCGGCGGGAAACAGTATGAACAACGAGACCACCAAGCAGCTTTTGCAACGCCTGATTGTCGTGACCGAAGAGCTGGCTCATGGCCGTTTTGGCCAGTACAATGATCTGTTTGAGCTGACCAAGGACAGTCAGTATCCGCCGCTGGTTGCCCGTCTGGCCGAGTCATTCGGCATGATGGCGGTCAAGGTGGAGGCGCGGGAGTATCATCTGGAACAGACCATTGATGAGCTGCAACAGACCGAACAGCAGCTGCGCAGCGCACGAGAACAGCTGGTCCGTGAAAACAGCACCCTCAAGAAAAACCTGCGCCGTTCTTTCCCCTTTTCTTCGATCCTGGGCACCAGCCACCAGATCCGCGAGCTGATCGCCAAGGCAGAGCGGATTGCCGATTCCCGCCTTTCCGTTATCATAACGGGGGAGACCGGTACCGGCAAGGAGCTGTTTGCCAAGGCGATTCACTTTAACAGCCCCCGCAGCGCCAAACCGTTTGTGGCAGTCAACTGCTCAGCAATACCGGAGACCATCTTTGAGAGCGAGATGTTCGGCATTGAAAAAGGGGTTGCCACCGGGGTCGAAGCCCGGATCGGCAAGATCCAGCAGGCTGCAGGGGGTACCTTGTTTCTTGATGAAGTGGGCGAGATGCCGCTGCAGTTGCAGGCCAAGCTGTTGCGGGTGCTGGAAGAACGGACTCTGGAACGGGTTGGCAGCCGCACCGCCATTCCGGTGGATTTGCGGATCATCACCGCCACCAACCGCGATCTGGGCAAAGAGATCGCAACCGGACGTTTTCGTGAGGACCTCTATTACCGGCTGAATGGCGTCACGCTGCACATCCCCCCACTGAGAGAACGCAAAGGCGACATCGAGCTGATCGCCCGGCATTTTCTGGAAAAGTGGGCACGCAGTTGCGGCAGAGCCCCGCTGCGGATTGCCAAAGAGGCACTGGAAAGGTTGCGTTCATACCCCTGGCCCGGCAACGTGCGTGAGCTGGATAATGAGATCGAGCGGGCCGTGGCCCTGGCCTACGGTGATACCATTACGCTCACTGACCTCTCTGATCCGCTGCAGCAGCAGACCGCTCTACTAGCCACAAGAGGAGCAACACTGCTGAAGGATTCTGAAAAACAGCTGATCGAACAGGCGTTGCGGGAGGCCAACGGCAACAAGACAAAGGCAGCGCAGCGGTTGGGGATGAGTCGTGAAGGATTGCGCAAAAAGCTGCAGCGGCTGGAGTTGGCGTCGCAGCCTGTACCATCTGCCCCCAGTTCGTAAGCGATTCATAAGAGATCGGTATCTGAACAATGAAGGGGGCGGTTAACCCTCGAGGGAACGTTTCAAACAAAGACACAGCCGATAAACTGATCACGGTGTCGGCTGTTCACATCACACAAAAAAGAGAGGATTACGCCCATGAACAGGAAAATTATGACCTTGCTGGCAGTAGCAGCGCTTTTCAGCATGACAGCACCATCAGCAAGCTTTGCCGGAGATAACGGCAACGGTACGGTAACAGCAAACGGCCTGGTCTGGCTGAAGGATGCCAGCTGCATGCAAGGCCCGATAAACTGGCACGATGCAACGGCAAAAGCAGCAAGCCTCGCATCCGGCAGTTGTGGACTAAGCGACAAGTCAACCGCTGGTCAATGGCGCCTGCCCTCCAAGGCAGAATTAACCACTATATCCTCCCAAATATCACTTTTCAATAATCTAAACGGCAAATACATCTGGTCCTCAACAGAGATAAACAATGCTACTGCCGCCATCGTGAGGGTCGGCAATCCTGAAAGCTTCTTTATCAAAAAAAATCTGTCGTCCTACCAATCTTCCACAACCATCAAAACATTTAACAGCTGGGCGGTCCGTTCGGCGCCTTAAGCATGCTTGTATACGATTCAAGCCGTCATAAGCCAAACGCAGGAGTCCATCCCATGCAGCTCAAAAACATCATCAACCTGCTGATTGTCCTGCTCTGTTGCGCTTCAATCGTTCAGGCCAAGGAAATCGATCCGAACCGCCCGCTCTGGCTGCGTAATCCGGCGGTCTCCCCCAACGGCACAGAGCTGGCAGTGGTTGCCCACGGTGAGATCTTTGCGGTATCCACCCTGACCGGCAAGAGCCGTCGAATTACCAGCAATCCGCATCAGGAGCGTTCCGTCAGCTTTGGCCCCGATGGTCGCACCCTGCTCTACGCCTCTGAAAAAAGCGGTGTCTGGGGAATTCACGAGACCCGGCTGGTTCGCCCGGAGGCGCCGGATTTTTCTTGAGGCCGCAACTATTCAGGTGTTTAACGAACCGGCCTCCGTAACAGCAGGCCGGGATATGCAGCTTGAACAGGGGGTGCAGACATTGCTCAAGCGCCTGTCCGCTGGAAAAACATATTTTTAGACGAATCAATCATACAACGTTACCGGGAGAAACCGTGAAGAAACGACTTGCAGCAAGCATATTCGTACTGACGACCGTTGTTACCGGCAGCATTTGTACTGCCGCAGGGCAGCTGGACACGATGGAACTGAAGGATCGGAACAGATGGAGCTGTACCAAAAGCGTTGCCCTGAAAATCTTCCCGGTGGAGGCCGAGTTTCAAGGTGAACGCGGGCGTAGCCGGAATTTCTATCAGCAACTCTTTGCAACCAGACTTTCCGGGCAACTAAAAAAGATCAAGGGGATTGAACGGGTAGAGGTTGTTGACGGCAAGACGCCGATTACTGCCGATCTGTTGATTGACGGCAGGTTCAAGGATTTTACGGCTGGCAGCCGTTCGTTACGTTTCTGGGTCGGCTTCGGTGCTGGAAAATCCTTCTGCAGGGCCGAGATGACGGCAACAGACCCCAAATCCGGCGCAGAGGTCTTCAGTCTTGACCATGCCAGGGGATCAGCCATGAACATTCTGGACGAAGACCAGTTGGACGTAAATATCACGGAAGTGGTGGAGGATGTCGCCGCAACCCTGAGCGAGATGAGAGGCGATTGTGTACCGCAAGAAGGAGAGATAAACAATGCATTGCCCCCCCACAAGGAGACCGCACCATGAATTTGCTGTTGTCTCACTCCCTCCCCGGTATGATTTCGTGGGGGAAACCCTCACCCATCAGACTGATGGTCCTGCTGATCATGCTTGCCTTGGTCGGCTGTTCATCCGACTCCGGCGGCCCGGCACCGGACCCGTTGGCTGCCTACAAATCCCAGGTAGTCAACTGGCAGACCTGCGACGAAGGGATACTTGGCGTAGATCGTTTAAATCTTATGAAAAAAGCGCAGGAAAAACTAGGAGAACGCCTTAAATGTGCCATGATCACCGTGCCAATGGATTACGCCAACCCTTCAAAAGGTGATTTGCAGATCGCCATAATGCGCACCGCCGCCGGTAAGCAGGGAGTCCAAAAAGAGGGGATATTCTTCAACCCCGGTGGACCAGGTAGCGATGGTTTGGGGCTGGCCGCCGCCACCTCCCTTAAGTTCGAGAACCTGGATGCTCCCAATGATGTTATCGCCGCTGAACTGAAAAAGATGGGGGATCGCTTTGAGCTGATCGGTTTTTCCCCCAGGGGGGTAGGGGCCTCCACCCAGCTCATCTGTGCCAGCAATGAGCAGACCAAGCGCAACTTTCCCTTTCCCTGGGATATGGGCAATGAAACGATTCAAAATACCCTCTACAACACACAGCTTGAAACCGCTGCCTGCCAGAAAAACCCTCTGACCCCTTACATCAACACCGAACAGACCGTGCGGGACATGGATCTTATCCGTCACCTTTTGGGATATGAAAAACTGAACTACATCGGCTACTCCTACGGAACCTGGCTGGGGGCCTGGTATGCCGGGCGTTTTCCCGAACGGGCAGGTCGGATGCTTCTGGATAGCAATGTAGACTTTAGCCGTAACTTTGAGGACTTGTATCTGGCGCGGGCCATAGGTGAACAACGGCTCTACGATGAGGTGTTCGCCCCCTTTGCTGCCCGTAACAATGATCGTCTGGCCTTGGGAAATAGCCCGGAGGAGGTACGGACGGTGTTTCCCGCCCTCCAGCCCCTTTGGCTGAAAGGTCAGACATATGGATGGACAGACCAAAGCACCAACACCGGCACCGACACCCTGGAGAGTAACGCCTTTCAAGCCATGATAACCCTAAGAAGCGCCCAGGTGTTACAGCAGTTACATCAGAAACACCCAAACATTGCCTCACTGGATGAGTGGGAATTGATCATAAGTCAGACCCTTTTCTCACCGGATGTAGCCATTAACGAACAGGCGAAGAAACGTGCCTTTGATATGAAGAAAGCCTACTCTGCTCCCGTTTCAGGCGGTTCCAATTTCCTGCTCGGTAACGAGAGCGCTGTTCGCCTGGCTATTCGTTGCAACGACACTCCCTATACACATTCGCAGGATTTCTGGATAGATACGGCTTTGCTTCAGTTTGTGCAGTACCCGTTCTTTGGCGCTCAGGTGCTCAACTACTCATGCCCAAACTGGCCTGCTCCCAAGGTGCAAAAACCCTCAATGGCTGAAGTAAACCGCGCCTCTGAGGGGATATTGATGTTGCAAAGCCGGTATGACGCACTGACTAGGGTTGAAGGGGCGCTTCAAACCTTTGAGCGATTGTCCAAGAGCAGCATGATCATGGTGGAGCGGGAGTATCAGCACGGCCTCTTCCCCTACAGCACCGAGTGTGTCGATCTGGCGGTTGCCCGCTATTTCAACGAGGGTATTCTGCCGGAGCGTTACACTGTCTGCGACGGCAAGACAGACATTATACCGCCCACGACCGCCCAGGCAGCCAAGGCAGCCGTAAACGCCCCTAAATCCATTGACCGGCGGTCAACTGTCTACCGCGATCTTGCAAAAGATGAGGAGATAACCCGGATCATCAGATCAATGATCAGATGAAACGCTCCGGTCCGTTTAGCTCCGGCAGCCGAAGCGACAGACGGCTAAATGGACAAAGGAGTTGAGCTGATTGACTTTCGTTGCGCTCACTGCGGCGTAGCGCAACCAACTAGGTTTTAGGGATTATCGGAAGGCCACATGCGTATCAGCACAAGTATTTCTAGCAAGCTTATTGTCGTTATCACGCTGTGCAGTGCTCTCATTTTTACTGCAATTATTGGGTATTTTTACCAAAGCTCTCGTCGCACGCTGGAAGTGGAGCTTGAAAAAAATGCCCGTAACCTGGCCCATGCTGCCGTTAACAAGGTTGAAACAGAGCTGACCGCCATCGGCAAGGTTGCTGAAGGGGTGGTCAGGTCTCTGGAGACCGGCTCCTATACGGAAGAATCACGTCGTATGTTGCTTGAAAAAACATTGGACGGAAATCAGGCAATGTACGGCATTGGTGCGGCCTTTGAACCGGATAACGCTGTTGTTGGCGCCAAGCCGGTAGTACCCTATTTTTACCGCAAAAACGGGCGGTTGATCTTCACTGCAGAAGATAACTTTCAGTTTATGGCGCTTGACTGGTACCGGGTTCCCAAAGAACGGAAAAGAATGGAGTGGATCGAACCGTATCTTGATGAAGGGAGCGACGCTATGCTGATGAGCAGTTGCTCCCTTCCGTTTTTTCAAGGAGTAGGCGACAAGCGTCACTTTCGCGGGGTTGTAGTGGCCGATGTTTCATTGGGCTGGCTAACGGAACTGGTTTCATCAATGAAACCGCTCAAAAGCGGTTACAGCTTCCTGATCTCCCGAAAGGGGGTCATACTTGCCCACCCGCGTAAAGAGATGATCATGAGCGAAACCATCTTCAGTATTGCTGCATCTCACAACAATCCGTTACTGCACGATATCGGCGAGAAAATGGTGCGGGGTGAGTCCGGTTTTACCCCCTACACCGATACAAACGGCACCAAAAGCTGGATGTACTACGCGCCTGTTACCGCTACCGGATGGACACTGGCGGTTGTCTTTCCGGAAGCCGAACTATTCGCCGAGGTACGCTCTCTCACACTAACGGTTATCGGTATGGGGGCTGTCGGGCTTCTGCTTCTTGCAGGCGGAGTAGCACTGATCGCCCGTTCCATCACAAAGCCGCTTCATCAGCTGGCTGCAGCCACCGAAGCGGTGGCTGCCGGAAACTTTGATCTGAAACTGCCGCCGGTACACTCACAGGATGAGGTAGGAAAGCTTACCAAGGCGTTTAGTGCGATGAACAGTGCTCTGAAGCAATACATCACCAATCTGACCGAGACCACCGCAGCCAAAGAGCGGATTCAGAGCGAACTGAAGCTGGCCACTGATATCCAGGCCTCACTGCTGCCCCGCATCTTTCCCCCGTTTCCGGATCGGGCCGATATTGAACTGTATGCCCTGATGGAACCGGCCAAGGAGGTGGGAGGGGATTTCTACGACTTCTTCTTTCTGG
>DKFG01000034.1:1130-9418 GCA_002452325.1 Geobacter sp. UBA6802 | reverse complement strand
TCTGGCCATGGCCACCCTGGACGTGTTGAATGAGTTTGGCGGAGAACCGGCCAACTTTCTGGATGTAGGGGGCGGAGCCACCAGAGAAAAGGTGGCGGAGGCGTTCAAAATCATCCTGCAGGACTGTGATGTCAAAGCGGTCTTTGTCAACATCTTCGGCGGCATCATGCGCTGTGATGTCATTGCCCAGGGGATCATTGAGGCGGCCAGTGAAGTCCATTGCGCCCTGCCGATTGTGGTCCGGATGGACGGCAGCAATGTGGAAGACGGCAAAAAACTGCTTCTTGAGTCGGGCCTGAACGTCCAGATCGGCGAAAATCTGGGAGACGGCGCACAGAAAATAGTTACCATGCTGGCACAGGCCTAAGGGGGGAATGCAGCCATGTCAATTCTGATCAATAAAAACTCTAAAATACTGGTACAAGGAATTACCGGCAAGAGCGGACTGTTCCATACCCAGCAGTGCCGGGCCTACGGCANNTCCATATCGAAGGGATTCCGGTCTTCAACACAGTGGCCGAGGCAGTCAAATATACCGGGGCCACGGTTTCAATGATCTTTGTACCGCCCCCAGGCGCCGCCGATGCCATTCTGGAGGCCTGTGACGCCGGGCTGGAACTGGCGGTCTGCATCACTGAAGGGATCCCGGTCCGGGATATGGTCATAGCTCGTGCAGTACAGGCCCAGAGCAAGACCCGGCTTGTGGGCCCCAACTGCCCCGGCATCATNNAGCTGGGCATCATGCCGGGCTATATTCATTTACCGGGCAAGGTCGGCGTGGTCTCCCGCTCCGGCACCCTCACCTATGAGGCGGTCAAACAGCTGACCGACATGGGCATGGGGCAATCCACCTGCGTCGGTATCGGCGGAGACCCGATCATCGGCATGAAGTACATCGATGTCCTGAAGCGGTTCAANNACCGAGGCGGTCTTCATGATCGGCGAGATCGGCGGAGGCGCCGAGGAAGAGGCGGCCCACTGGATCAAGGAGAACATGAAAAAACCGGTGGCAGCCTTTATTGCCGGCAGCACCGCCCCTCCGGGTAAACGGATGGGCCATGCCGGCGCCATTATCACCGGCGGCAAGGGTAAGGCAGAAGACAAGATCCGCACCCTGCAGGAGTGTGGTGTCACGGTATCCACCTCCCCCACCAGAATGGGTCAGGCCATGGCCGAGGCACTGAAAAAGAAATAGGTTGCGCCTGATTGGTCGGCCTTGATGCGAACGCCCCGAACAGCATTTACTGTTCGGGGCGTTCGCCGTATCAGAAAACGGGATGGTAGCCGGATAGGAACTGAATACGCAGATTACTGCTTGAGACTTCCGCTGATAGAACCGGCGGGATAGGCAGCGTTCTTCACCGTCAGCACACTGGTATCAATATTGACGATACTGGAGCCTTTAGCTGCGGTATTGTTGCTGAAATCGCCCCCTTCCACACTGACCTCGGTTGCCTCCAGTTGCGAGGCGCGGCTTATCAGGTAGATGGCGCCGCCATGCTCCTTTGCACTGTTGCCGCT
The DNA here is from genome assembly GCA_002452325.1 of Geobacter sp. UBA6802. Classification (GTDB taxonomy): domain Bacteria; phylum Desulfobacterota; class Desulfuromonadia; order Geobacterales; family Pseudopelobacteraceae; genus Trichlorobacter. The sequence goes on along the minus strand of DKFG01000034.1, from coordinate 7,897 downwards.
AAACGTGTTTCCGCTGAAGGTAACGTGGGAACCGTAATCGGCGTAGTAGGCCCCGCCGTCCGCGGTGGCGCTGTTGCCGGTGAAGGAGCAGCGCGTATAGCTGGAACGATTCCCTTCGCGATCCATGACGGCGCCGCCGTAAACCGCCCGGTTGTTCGTAAAGACCGTCTCCGTCACTGTCAGTGCGGCCTTGCCGAAGGTGTAGACGGCTCCTCCCTCCAGCGCCTCGTTATCCTCGAAGCGGCAGTTATTGATGGTCAGGGTGAAGCCGACGGCCGGATCGTGAGGCAGGAAGGTTTTGCCGGCATGGTAGGCCAGCAGGCCGCCCCCCTTGCCGTTGTAGGTCATACCGTCCGCCTTGCCGTCGCGGATGGTGAGCCCATCAAGCGCCGCGTTGTTGGCGCCGTAGAGCACGTGCGGATAGCGGAAATCCCCGTCGGTCGTCCGGGCGCTGAGGATGGTGGCATGACCGGCGCCGCGTTGTGTCAGCATGGTCTCAGTACCGTCAAATCCGCCGTAGAGCTTGATGTTGTCATACAGGATAAAGGCGGCAATCCTCCCTTCCTCCCGCCGTGCCGGTTTGTAGGTGCCTGCCTTGACCCAGACCTGTGCCTTGTTCAGTGACGCCAGCTCAATCGCCTGCTGCAGATCGGTCAGGGGACTTTTCCAGGAGCTGCCGTCGCCTCCGGACACACCGGCGGCGGTCGGCGCCACGTAGATCACCGCCCCTGCAGCAGCTGTGCGCTGTACTGCGGGGCGCGTGTATTCCTCCCGATAGGTGATGGTGGCATTATTCTGGTTCAGGAAGTTCAACAGTTTGACGACCAGCGGGTTCAGGAGGAGTCCGTTTCCGTCCAATGTCGGCTGGTACCCGACAGCGGTATTCGGCAGATCACGCAGGTCCCCCTCGGTGATCTGCCCCTTTAATTCGCTGATGGCGATGAAACGGTTCAGCGCTACGGTCTGTCCCTGAAGAGCGGTCGTGTCGAGTACGGCGACCAGATCCTCGTGCCAGTTGTAGATGCTGTCAACGATGGTCTTTATCAGCACCGGGTTGTTGTTGGCTCCGGTGCCCTGGTAGAGTCCTCCCCCCAGCCCGCTATCGGCACGGTTATTCTTGATCGTGACATTGACCAGCAACGGTGACGAGCCGCCATCGTTGCCGATGGCGCCGGCGCTGACGGCACTGTTGTTCTCGAACAGGCAGTTGAGCAGCAGCGGCGAAGCGGCAAAATCATTGTACAGAGCCCCGCCTTTATCCTGGCTGCGGTTATTGGAAAAGCGGCAGTTGATGAAGACCGGCATGGCCCCCAGATCGTTGCTGACCGCGCCGCCGCGCACCTGGGCGGTGTTCTCGATGAAATCGACATTGATGAACTTCGCCTGTATGCCGCCCGGCTTATGAACGTTATAGACGGCACCCCCTTTGGGTGAGTAATTATCCCTGAAAATACAGTTGCGTACGATCGGGCTGACCATGAAGTTACGCATGCCGCCACCGACAGCCATATCATTTTTCAGGATGTCGGTCGGAACCAGATGCATCCGCGCCTCATCAACAGCATAGGCGCCGGAGATGGTGAAGCCGTCAAGGATGGCATTGTTTGCCCCCATGACAATGGTACGGGTGTTGCGGGTCTTGTCCCCCTTGCCGATATTGCCGCTCAGGATGGTGGGATACTTGCGGACATCCCGCTGTTCCCGCGCTGTTTCCGTGCCGTTGAAGCCGCCGTAAAGCGAGGTGTTCTCCCGCAGGACAAAGGAAACCGCCGGGTCAGCGACATCCGGGTAGTAGCTACCCTGGGCGACCCAGACCTCATCCCCCTCCGCCACCATTGTCAAGGCGCTCTGCAGAGAGCGGAACGCACTGCCCCAACTGCGACCATCCTGGCTGCCGCTGCCGGCATGGTTAACGTACCAGATACCTCCTGCAATGGCCTGTGTCGTCATCGCAAGCATAAGGGCTCCAATCAGCATAAAGGTACGGAAATATGTCACTGAACGTCTCGGCATGGTCATCCCTCCTCAGACTTTACGGTCTGGCTATCAGGCTGTCAAACCAGACCTTCTGGTCCAGCACGCCAAAGATGAAGGTACCCCGGTGGTCGGCCTGATCACCGGCAAACACCGCCGTTGCCGCAGCGCCACCCACGGTATCCTGATAGCCAACCGGCAGTGTGCCGATAGAGGGGGTGATTACTTCATCCACTTTGCCGTAGTAATAGCGGCTGGGGGTCGTATAACGCCACTGGTAGGCCTGATTTTCATGCAACAGCTGATAGAAGCGGTTTGCCATCAGCGAGCTTGCAGCGGCAAAGTCGTCCTGAAACAACTCCTTGATCGACTTCGGCAGCACCTTTGATGCTTCACTCCAACCGATGCGGTTCTCATAGAAGTCACGGGCGGTCTGCCAATACTGAGGCTTGATCGCCGCTCCACTTAACCCCGGCAGGCCATAGAAGCGCTCGTAGGAGTTGACCAGCAATACAGCGGTGCCCACCAGCCAATCGGCGTCCAGGCTGGTGCGCCGGTTGATCCAGCGGTTTATCAGAAGGTAGAGATCAGAGGGGGTGCTGGCGGTGGCAGCGGCCTTCACCGGAACTCCAAGACTTTCGAGCCGGTTGCGGAACAGCATGGTGCTCCAGGATCCCTGGGACCAGCCACTCAGAAACAGGTCGCCGGTGGTACGTTTCAGATCAGCAAGCACTGCCCGTGCCGCTATCAGCATGTCGTAACAGGCCTGCACCGTGCTCTCCTTGACCATATAGCTGTCCGGCGCCGGTGAACTTCCCTTGCCGATGTAATCGGCAGCGATCACGATGTAGCCCTGACCGGCAAACTGGGCGATCATCACCCGGGTTTCCATGGACTGTTCAGGGAATGAGGGAACCTCGTTCCGGGAGAAGACCGTGCCGTGCTGGTAAGAAAGCAGTGGATAGCTGGCGGACGGCCTGTCCGGTATGGCAATGAGGCCAGCCACCTCCACCGGACGGTTCTGAAACTCGGGAATAACGGTACGGTAGCTGATCCGGTACAGCTTCACCCCGTTCCGGGCCGGCGCCAGGACAAGATCGCTTTTGATGGTCTTGAACTCCTGTAACTCCGTGGTCCCGATCTTATTCAGGCGGCTCACGTCATAGCTGCCGATCAGCTGGTAGCTGACTCCGTCTGCCAGTTTCACCGCAGCGTTGTTCTCAGCCGCCGCCGAAACCGTTGGAACCGTCATCAGCAGCACCGCCATCATCCACCATACGAATCGAATCATTGTCGCCTCCTGTTCAGGTACCGGGATAACACACCGATATTTTTGTGGGCACGCTACCGTATTCCGCCGCTTGCTGTCTATCAGGGGAAACCCCTAGGAGCCAACGGCAAAATATGAACCGTCCTGACAAATTTGCAGTAGATTTATCCTAAGTCCGACAGACTCCTAGTAGATACGTGATTGGGCAAGAACGCATCAACCAGAAAGGATGAAAAAGGATACTCCTAAAACTGCTCGGCAATGAATGCCCAGCGGGCCAGGGTGGCAGCGTTATTGGCATCGAGCTTGTTCATCAGATTGCTGCGGTGGATCTCGACGGTCTTGATGCTGATCCCCAGGCGGTCTGCGATCTGGCGCGAGGTGTCCCCCTTCCCCACCAGCAGCAGCACCTCATGTTCCCGCGGCGTCAGTTGTTCCCGCAGCCAGACCAACTCCTTGTGGAAGGATGGGGTACCGGCACTGTGCCGGAGGATACGCAGCCGGTTCAGACGGCCGGTCACGGCGGCCAGCAGCTCTTCGGCGGTAAACGGCTTGGTCAGGTAGTCGTCGGCGCCGGCTGCCATGGCCCTGCGCTGTTCAGCCCGGTCAGCCAGTGCGGTAACATAGATAAAGGCCACTTCGGCAAACAGGACATTGTTTTTCAGCATGTCGAACAGGGCATGGCCGTCCATTTCCGGCATCATGATGTCGCAGAGGATCAGGTCGGGTACCTCCTCCCGCACGGATGCCAGCCCGGAGCGTCCGTCCGCGGCAGTGCGGACCCTGAACCCCTCCATCTTCAGGATCATCTCGATATTGCCCCGATAGGATGGATCATCCTCAATTATCAGGATGGTATATGTTCGCTCTGATAACTCGTTCATAGCTCCGGCCCTGCAAGCGGGAGTCTGACCAGCATGGTGGTTCCCGCTCCCGGTGCGCTGATGATCGTTATCGCTCCCCGCATACGTTCCAACGACTCCCTCACAATGGTCAGACCCAGGCCCAGCCCCCGGCGCAGACCGGTATTACTTCCGCGGTAATAGGCTTCAAAGAGATGCTGCTGATCATCTTCGCTGATCCCGATGCCGGAATCAACCACTTCCAGCTCAAACTGTCCCGCAAGACGCCAGGCTCGCAGCACGATAAATCCCTCCGGTGGCGTGTAGCGGAAAGCGTTGCTGAGCAGGTTCTGCAGTACCCGCCGCAAGAGAGTTTCGTCCAGAACCGCGCTACCGCAGTCATCTTCAATGGCAAGCCGCAGGGTCTGTCCGTTGCTCCAAACCGCTTCCGCCTCACCGGCAACGGTACGGCAGAACAGCGCCAGATCTACCTGCTGAAGAATCGGCACGTACCTGCCGCTTTCCGTCTGGTTCTGGCAGATGATGGCGCTGGTCAACTCCGACAACTGCCGGGCCGCGCTACGGATGCGGCTGTTCTGCTCGCCCCGCTCTGCGTTGTTCAGACGATCCCAGTAGCGGTCCAGAATATCGGTGCTGGAGGTCAGCAGTCCCAGAGGGGTGCGGAATTCATGGGCCACCATCTTCAGGAATCTGCTCCGCGCCTGGTTGGCCGCCCCCAGTTCCTGGTTTTGCTGCAGCAGAAGCTGCTGCTGCGCCTTCTGCTGGCTGATGTCGGTAACAGAAAAAACGGCGTAGGACTGAACCCGCTCCGGGAAGATAGACGTTCCCTGCACCCAGGCCCAGAAACGCTCACCGTTCCGGCGCACCATTGCCACCTCGCCTGCAAAAGACCCGTTGCGGTCTATGGCCTCGTACATAATCCGCCCGTACTGTTCGCCGACATTCGGGCTTTCATAGAGACAGGCCGTCGGTTTGCCGGACATGGTTCCGGGCGCGAATCCGAAGATCGCCTCCAGGGCCGGGTTGCAGCGTTCAATGACCCGATCCCGCAGAATGGCCAGCCCGGTTGGCAATGTCTCCAGAATAGCCTTCTGCTCTCGCAGCGTTGCGTGCAAAGTACGGTCGCTGGCTTCTTTGGCCAGCAGCAGCATGCTGAAACCGCTGATCAGCATCATGCAATAAACAGCCGGAAGCATGACCTGATAGATCAGAACACCAAACAGCAGATGGGACTGTGCAGGTTCCACCAGTGCCCAGACCGCCCTGATCCCGAAAATAATGGCCAGCAGACAGAAGCTGCATCCCAGGCCACGCCGCAACAGAGAGGTTTCTCCCCCGTGCCGCAGGAGGGCCCAGGCAGGCAGCGTATAGAAGAGCGTATGCATAGAGAAACTTACGGCAATCCGGTTCGGCGGATTAAGAAACAGCATGACGGCGCAGACCACCACAGTGCCAACCGCTGAGCCGACGTGCAGGGGGCGACTGACCCGACGGCCGGTTATGTGAAATATGGCCCAGCTTTCGTAGGCGCACCCGCCCAGCAGCAGGCTGTTTGCCACCAGAACGCTCATGAAGTCGGGGGTTGTGTCCCGAAAGTACAACAGCAGCGAACCAGCCCCCTGCATGAACTTGGCGGTTACCCAGAAAGGAATCCGCAGGGCCGGTTCCTTACCGTACTGAAACAGAGCCAGTATGGCGCCAAAAACGAATGAACCGATTGCCAACGTCAGAATGACGGTCTTGATATCCATAACAGACTCCTCGTGTGCCGCATCTGTATATCAAGGAAGCGCAACAGTTTGCAATGAACCGCTCAACAGGGGTTTTTCACCGTTATTGATTTGCTTGAAACGGTCAAGCCAACCAACATCTTGCGTCAAAACCCCGACATTGACACCACATCTTGGCATAAGGCATACTCCGCCCCTAAGCGCCACACCGGGAGACTGCCCCTATGGAAGTACCTGCAACCAATCCTGTAACCCCCTTTGTTCACCTGCACCTGCATACCCAATACTCACTGTTGGATGGCGCTATCAGGATCGAGGACCTGGTTGCCAAGGCCAAACAGTGCCGGATGCCGGCCCTGGCCATCACCGATCATGGCAACATGTTCGGTGCGGTTGAGTTTTATCTCAAGTGTAAGAAGGCCGGGATCAAGCCGGTCATCGGCTGTGAGCTCTACATCGCCCCGGATTCCCGTTTTTCAAAGGATGCCAAAGGGATCTCCGAAGCGGCCTACCACCTGATTCTTTTGTGTGAAAACCTGGAGGGATACAAAAACCTCTCCTACCTGACCTCAGCCGGCTTCAAGGAGGGGTTCTACTACCGTCCCCGCATCGACCGCGCCTTGCTGGAGCAGCACAGTGAAGGGCTGATAGCGCTGTCTGCCTGCCTCAAGGGTGAGGTGGCCATGCAATGCGGCCGGGGCAGGATGGAAGACGCCCTGGAAACGGCCCGCTGGTACAGCGAACTGTTCCCTGGACGTTACTATATCGAGATCCAGGAAAACACCCTGCCGGAGCAGGACACGGTCAACAAACGACTGATTGAAGTGGCAAAGGATCTGAACCTGCCGTTGGTGGCCACCAACGACTGCCACTACCTGAACCGTGAGGATGCCAAGGCCCACGAAGTACTGCTCTGCATCCAGACCGGCA
>DKFG01000034.1:0-1041 GCA_002452325.1 Geobacter sp. UBA6802 | reverse complement strand
CGAGCGCTGCAACCTGGAACTGCCGCTGGAGAAAGAGTATTTCTTCCCCCACTTTGAACCGCCTGAGGGCAAGACCCACGATGATATGCTGGAGGAACAGGCCGTGGCCGGCCTGCAGGAACGGCTCAAGACCATCCGCCTGAAATACCCGGACATGACAGCAGAACAGGAGCAGGCCTACCATGACCGTCTGCAGATCGAGCTGGACTGTATCCGCCAGATGNNTCCCGGCCTACTTCCTGATCGTGGCTGACTTCATCAACTGGGCCAAGCGACAGGGAATTCCGGTGGGACCGGGACGGGGTTCGGCTGCCGGTTCGCTGGTGGCCTATGCTATACGGATCACCGATCTGGACCCCCTGCCCTACAACCTGCTGTTTGAGCGTTTCCTGAACCCGGAACGGATCTCAATGCCTGATATTGACGTGGATTTCTGCCAGGACCAGCGTGAAAAGGTGATCGAGTATGTGGTGGAGAAGTACGGCCGGGAGCGGGTCTGCCAGATCATCACCTTTGGTACCATGAAGGCCAAGGCCGTGGTGCGGGATGTGGGCAGGGCCCTGGGGATGCCCTACGGTGATGTGGACAAGATTGCCAAACTGGTGCCGGACGATCTGAAAATGACCGTGCCCAAGGCGCTTGATCTGGAACCACAGCTGCGTGAGCTGCGGGACAGTGACCCTCAGGTAAAGGAGCTGCTGGAAACCGCCATCTGCCTGGAAGGCCTGGCACGCAACGCCGGTACCCATGCCGCCGGGGTGGTGGTTGCGCCGGATCAGCTGGAAGAGTACCTACCGGTCTACAAGGACCAGAAGACCGGCGGCATCAACACCCAATATTCCATGAAGTATGTAGAGATGGTGGGACTGGTCAAGTTCGACTTTCTGGGCTTAAAAAACCTGACCGTAATCCAGAACGCGGTGCGGATGATCCGGGAGGGACAGAACCCGGAGTTTGATATCACCCGCCTGCGGGATGATGACCAGGCCAGCTACGACCTGATCACCGCCGGTAATACCACCGGCATCTTCCAGCTTGAAT
>DKFG01000126.1 GCA_002452325.1 Geobacter sp. UBA6802 | reverse complement strand
ATACGTGGAACTGATAAAGTTCCTGCAGCTGCTCTGGTAGGCTGTCGAGCTGCACTTGGCTGCTCAACAGGGCCAACAATAGTCGATTTGCAAGGCTATGGCGCAGGTGGTGAAAACGCAGCCCTGGATCGCCAGTAACGTGTCTCAACACAGCATGTATTTCGGGAAACACCTGATTATCGTCGACCAACTGCCTGGTGCCGGGGAGGGCAAAGAGCGGACTTGCAAGGTGCTGGTACGAGCTCTCTTCCGCAATGCGGACCTGCCTCCAATGGAGCAACTCCCTTGCCTCATCAGGTTCCAGCAAAAGGTAAAGAGGCAAACGTCGGGCTGAGTCGGTGGTTTTAAGCCTGTTCAGATAGCTTGTACGTATCAGGATTTCCGGGGCTGTTTCACCCATCACATCGCCGATACGGAGCGCTAATGCCTCATGCCTTCTGAGGCCGCAACGGTAGCCGAGTATGGCTACCAGGCATCGGATCGTCTGGATTCTGCTCCGTTGCGGTAGCTCCCAACCCAGCGAAAACAGTGCCGAACGAAACATGTGCGGACTCAGGATGTTTGCATCGACACCGAGTTCTGGCGGACCTTTTGTGGCGACCATGCCGTCCATGTCGATTAGGGGAGCGCCATAGGTGCGCATCAGGAATCGATGAAACTGAGTCAGTCGGAACGAAGCCGTGTGCTTTTTGTTGTTACCCTTTACCGCCTTGACGACATCATCGTAAAGATCGCGCAGTTCTTCAGGATCGTACAGTGTAATAGTGTCTTTGCCGGAGCATGCCAGCAGCTCCTGATCGATTGCGCTCAGGTACGTTGCTATGGAGCTAGGCTGTAACGGGTTTTTGCCTTTTCGTCCCTGCAGGGTTATTTCTGCTCTGCCCAGCATTTCAAGTGCCCACTGGGTGAGCATTTGCAGGACCGGCACCATGCTTGACGCATTTTCGTCGTAAAATGCTGACACCTTTTTTCGTGTTGGGGCACAGGTTGTCCTACCGCGGCGCGCCTCTCCCAGGATCGTGATCAGCTGTTTTCTGAGCATCTCCTGAGTTCGCATGACTGTCTTTTCTGGGCAATCGGCCATCTGGTGCAGATCGTTATATTCCTCTGCTTCATTCAGGTCACTGCTCGGCATTATCTTAACGGCTTTACCGTGCAGTAAACGGGACCAAGCCGGCGCAGGAAGGGTGGTTGAAGACGTCTTGCCGGTTGCAAAACTCACCAGGAAGCTGGGTACCCGCAATGCAAGATAACATCGTGCACCATCGTAAAATTCTGCTATTGATGGGACGTTTTCTCCGCCGCACATATGGTGCAGAACGGTCTTGACGCTCACCAAAGCATCCAGTTTTTGCGATGCTGGAAGAATGTGTGGGTGACAGGTATGCAAGCGTATGATCAGGGCTTGTGTTAAGGGATCCGGTAGCCACCTGCGTTCGATATACTTTCCCTTATCCGGTTGTTCGGCGTGCTTGGGATACCTATATGGTCGCTGCATGTCTATCCACATCAAGGATTCATGCATGCGGACTCTGCTCGCTATGCCTCGCAGTAACGGTGTGAGCCAGTTTCTGTCCAGCAACCCTCCGTACAGAATTGCAGAAAGCAAAATAAGACCGAATTCTCTGGAGGGATCCCCGTCAGTTGCCTGTTCCAGGCAGGTCGTGAAGGCAGTATGTAAGGGCTGGATGGTATTGAGGCTGCGGAACGCAAGCGGGGTAAACCGTGCCGGTTCCCGTGCAGCCGCAATCGGCATGGATGGTAGCTCAACCCTGGTCCACTCAAGCTGTTCTATGCCGGCTTCCAGGCCTTTAATCAGGAATCTGATGCAGTAGAGGTACTCAAAGGTGCCCAATGAACGTCTGAGCTGTTTGAGCAACTGTTCACCTTGTTTGCTGGTGAACTGGGCAAATTTACGGCCCAGGTAGATCTCAGGATGTTTTCTGGCAAGGTATTTCAGTACCCGTTCTTGTAGTCGTCGTCTCTGAGAGACAGAGGTGTCATCTTTTTTGGGGTTGATGATGGCCTGATCCAGCCAAAAGTCAGCAGGTTCTTTATTTTTGGCACTTATGGTACTCATGGCCAATACTTCTGCATGCCGTACATCGGTTTCCAGCCATCCTCGTCCAAGAGAGGAACCAGATGGGCGGCAATCGTTTCAGCATACTGCAATGGCGAGAGAGCGGAATACTTTCCCCAGGGCTCCTCTCCACGCTCCCAGTGTCCCATGAAGGCGGCTATCATTTCAGGAGGGCAGCCGCTTTCCAGAAGATTGGAACGCAGGTAATGGCGGCTTGCATTGGACGGCAGATCATAGCGCACCCTTTGACGAATCTCTTTCCAGATATCTATCGGCCGTAGCGTGGTTGTTCTCCCATCCATTCGCAAGAAAAAGAAGAGGGGGGTTTTGTCGCTGGGGCGTGGATTCTCAAGCAGGTGGCGAAGTGCGTTGAATGCATTGATGTCCAGATGTTCAAGCCGCGGAAGCATGCATGCAAGGTGCTCAAGGTAGATGCGGTACTGTTGAATACAGATCGGTGGCAGCCAGACTATCCTGGCATTGTAGTAATCAATGCCATCTTTGTCGGATATGACGGCAAACCCTGTGGCGTCGTCAATCTGGGATGGAGGAAGAAGAGGACTCCTGACCGCACGAAAACCGGTTGAAAAGGCGAAAAGAACAGCTGTGTAGCGCATGATGTTATTGTGCATGAGCAGCAATTTGTAGACGTTAGGCTTCATATGATAAATCTCTGACATCCGCTTTTGAAGCCTGCCTATCATTCTCCTGACGGTTTTCCTTCTGGGGCGGTAGAATGTCCCGGCCATACCCTGCCAGACGTCAGGATATTCAGTCTCACTCAGAGTTAAGTATCTGTTGGGAGCATTGCCTTGTGAAGCCATCTCATTGGTGACGTTTAGCATTAGTTCACGGCAGTGAGCGAAGTACAGCTTTTGCAGTTTTTTCACCGGAATTGCGGTGTAATGCAACGGCGGCATGCCCAAAAAGTCGTCTCTCCCGGTCAACAGCATCGCAGTTGTGAGATCGACCCCTTCTGCTTTTGACAAATAAGCATGCATAAAAAGTTCAATCCGTTTGAGTGTGATTCTTGTTTTACGCTGCTCGTTCAACTGATCTATGATCTTCTGTAGGGCCCTTTCATAGCGGGCTGGGTGTGCCAAGAAGAGTTCTACAGCTTCTGCTTTTTTGGGGTCTTTTTTCACCACCGATTTGATGTAGTCATC
>DKFG01000250.1 GCA_002452325.1 Geobacter sp. UBA6802 | reverse complement strand
CTGACTACGAAAAGTCAGTTTTCAATCTCAGATTGCAAATAGCCAAAAGAAATTAGCGACACTTCCCGTATTTCCTGCTTACTTGTCATAATGCCTAGTTATGGGAGAGCGGGGCAGCTTACGTTTGTTCCTGGTTTGACTTTGCCCTGCCTGTTTGGTATTGTTTATTCGGAGGTGCAATATGTCTGCTATTACATTTGACACTCATTTATTTGTCCGTAAGTTGAGGGAGACAGGAATAACTGAGCCTCAGGCAGAAGTTATAGTTGGTGTAGTACGCGATGCTGTTGCTTCTACGGAGCTAACAACTAAAACTGATCTGGAAATTGTGAAATTAGAGTTAAAGCGAGATATAGAGACGGTAAGAAAAGAGATGGCAGAAAACAAGGCCGAACTTGTCCGCTGGATTGTTGGTGCCGGTTTCCTCCAGACAGTTCTCATTGCGGCCTTGTTGATGAAACTTATCAAATAGAAAAAGTCCAGACATTCATAAAAGGGGTCTGACCCCTTTACGCTTTAGAAACACTCTATGTTGATTCAGTACCTCTCAGAAAGGAAAAATATCCATGCCCCTGATTACCATTGACGAACGCCAGTACGAACTGGACCTGCTCTCCAGCGATGCCAAAGGCCAACTGGGTAGCCTGCAGTTTGTGGATGCCGAGATTGCCAGACTCCAGGCTCAGATAGCTGTCTACCAGACCGCCCGTGTGGCCTACAGCAATGCCCTCAAAGCTGCCCTGCCCAAGATGGAAGAAGTGCTGGTAGGCACGGCCTAACTTGCTGTCCTTCCATTGCACCACTCTTGCCCCATTGGCCTTTCAGCTGGTGGGGCTTTTTTGCATCCACCGCTTCGGTTTGACTTTGCCCGGCCTGTTTGCTATGGTTTTTGACAGAGGTGGGATATGCCAACGATCAGTATGTTTTACGGGATTATTATCCAAATGTTTTGGGACGAACATGCTCCACCCCACTTCCATGCAACATATAGTGAGTATAAGGCGACCATAAATATACGAGAACTCAGTATAATAGAAGGTAACCTGCCTCGCCGAGCAAGCCAACTTGTGCTTGATTGGGCGGAACTCCATCAAGAAGAATTGCTGATCGATTGGGACTTGTGCCAAGCTAATCAGCATCCAAAGCCTGTTGCACCCCTCAAATAAAGGAGCCATGATAATGTACTGGGATGTTATTGAGGTTAAACCCCAAGCCCCCCGAGAATTGGCTGTGACATTTGCCGATGGTCTGACTGGTACGATATATATTGATCATTCATTCTGCACAGGCGTTTTTGAAGCTTTGAAAAGCGACGACGCAATAAAGCAGGCAAATGCTGAAGGGGGTGTTGTAGTCTGGCCAAACGGCCTGGATCTGGCACCAGACACCATGTATAAAATGATCAAGCACCATCCTAAACGGCACTACGAACTTCGTAGATAGTGAGAAGACCTTCCCTGCTGTTGCATCTGTAGCACTCCGGCCCATTGGCTTTTCAGCTGGTGGGGCTTTTTTTGTAGCCACCGCTTCGGTTTGACTTTGCACTGAGCTGTGTCTGAAAAATCCTACCTTGACATTGATGCCATTATTTGGCACCATTTCACCATGAAACGCAAGCACCGCAAAACCCTTGAACTGCTCTTTTCATATCCGCCAAGCGCAAATGTGAAGTGGGGTGATGTTGAGGGGCTCTTCAGAGACTTGGGGGCAGAGATTACAGAGCGCGAGGGATCCCGTGTCGGTGTGCGACTGTTTGGTGAACGGCGTGTATTTCATCGGCCACATCCGTCGCCTGATACGGACAAAGGCGCAGTTGCAAGCATTCGGAAGTGGCTAGAAGAAAATGGGGTGAAACCATGATGAACGTAATGGAGATCAACGGAGTAAAAGCAGTAATCACATTTGATCCGGACATCACGATGTTTCGTGGTGAGTTTGTGGGCCTGAACGGCGGTGCCGATTTTTATGCCACAGATATTGAAGGTCTGCGTCGCGAAGGCATGGCCTCCTTGAAGATTTTTTTTGAAATGTGCGAGGAGGAAGGAGTTTCACCCTACAAGAAAACTACTGGCAGATTTAATCTGCGCCTTCCACAGGATATTCATGATAAAGCTGTGACCATGGCAAAGGCGTCAGGTAAAAGCGTCAATGCCTGGATAGCCGACATCATCCGCCAGGCAGACAGGATTCCTGCTCATTAGCAGGGCAGACTCCCCATGCCCCTGATCACCATTGACGACAAGCAGTACGAACTGGACCTGCTCTCCAGCGATGCCAAAGGCCAACTGGGCAGCCTGCAGTTTGTGGATGCCGAGATTGCCAGACTCCAGGCCCAATTGGCTGTCTACCAGACCGCCCGAGTAGCCTACAGCAATGCCCTTAAAAACGCCCTGCCCAAGATGGAAGAAGTGGTGGTAGGCACGGTCTAGCCTGCTGTCCCACTCTGCCCCATTGGCTTTTCAGCTGGTGGGGCTTTTTTGTAGCCACCGGGTAGTGTCTCAGTTTGAAAGTGAAGCTATATCTTCCAGTGACCAAAGTTTGCTTGTCACCCCTGCTTCCATAGCGGGGGTACATTTCAATGTTTTGTGAATCCTTGCGAAGTTGTAATGCATGAAATGCAGAGCTACAGCGTGTTCAAGGTCTTCAATCTTCTTGCTGAATCCGTTGGTCAACCTCGTAAATCTCAGCATAGACATTCTCATTGTCAGATTCTGGCGCTCGACAAAGCTGGTTGATGCCTTGGCAATGTCAGGGCTACCACTGATCGGGTGAATTTCAGCGCCTGTGCATACTGCGGGGCTATATCGGCGTTCATCATTGGTTGCATCTGAGGCACCATACACCTTCACCAGCATTGCATAGTCGATCTCAGAACCGATAGCATCCACAACAGCAGACAGATATACTTTATGTCCGTCTGTGGTGAGCTGTACGCGGTTTGAAAGCCTTGATGCAAGGTCAAGCATGAAGGCGTGGCCGTAATAGGCATCACGCTTACCCACCAAGAACGACGGCACCAGTTTAGTATCAGCACAGAGAGCCGTCCAGGTATAAACATCACCTACCCCAAACTCACCTTTACGATCTTTTTTCTTTGGTATAGCAGAAAGATCATATTTCATCACACTGGATTTGCTTGCAGGGCAGGTTGCGGAGCGTTTCGTGCTGGTATTGAGAACAAGCAGCGCCAACGTCAACGAGCGGTTTGGTGACAGTGTTGATGGAGCAATCAGCCATGCGAGAGGTGGCACGCATACTGTTGCCCTCAACCAGCATGTTAAGTATTTGTGCGCGTTTTGCTGCGCTTAATTTGTTCATGGCGCCACCCTCAAGCATTAAGTTCATTTTAAAGATAATGTAAAACAACTTGCCGTCAATAAAAATATTTGGTAATAACAAATTAAAAAAATTTGATTATTCAAGAGGTGAACCATGAGCATAGCAAAAAATATTGTGGACAAATTTGGGGGGCAGACCGCATTGGCTGCGGCCATAGGCAAGGGGCAAAGTCTGGTTAGTTACTGGGTTAAGACTGGTAACATACCAGCTAAATGGCAAAAACCCATAATAGAAGCAGCAGAAAATATTGGAATAAACGTATCGAGATTTGATTTTATTCCTGGCGTGTCCGATCCAGTAGCATTAGACGAAATCAAAACAAACATTGTTGAATACCAAATTCCTGCCCAGGAAGATGCAAATTTCTTGTTCTATACAGCACCTGACGGTCACACAAAAATTAACGTAGCCCTCAACGATGAAACCGTTTGGGCCTCGCAAAAGGGTATGGCTGAAATTTTTGATGTAGACACTAGAACTATTAACGAACATTTGCAAAATATCTTCAGAAGTGGGGAACTTGAAGAATTATCAGTTATCCGGAAATTCCGGATAACTGCTACAGATAACAAAAGCTACGATGTTAACTTTTATTCCCTAGATGCAATAATATCTGTTGGTTATAGGGTTAATTCACATCAGGCAACGCAATTCAGAAAATGGGCAACAACAATTCTCAAGGAGTATTTGACAAAAGGCTTCGCTATGGATGATGAACGTCTCAAACAAGGTAAGCAGATGTTCGGAAAAGACTATTTTGATGAGCTGCTTGAGCGTATTCGCGAAATCAGAGCTTCAGAAAGAAGATTTTATCAAAAAATAACAGACCTTTATAGAGAATGCAGTGTTGACTATGACAAAGACTCTCCCATCACTCACCAATTTTACGCACATGTGCAAGATAAATTGCATTACGCAATACATGGACATACTTCAGCAGAGCTTATCGAGTTGAGAGCAGATGCATCCAAGCCGAACATGGGGCTTTATTCTTATAAAAATGCAAATAAAAATGGGAAGGTTACAAAGCTCGATGTCAAAGTCGGCAAGAACTATCTGACTCCTGAAGAACTTGATGAAATGAACAGGCTTGTTAGTATGTATTTAGATGCTGCCGAAAACTTCGCAAGGCGTCATAAAACAATGACTATGAAAGACTGGGTTGAGCGTTTGGATGGTTTTCTAGAATTTAATGCATATGACGTATTAAAAAAACATGGGGGCGTTAAACGAGAAGTTGCTGAGCGTCATGCGCTAGCTGAATATGAAAAGTTTAGAGTTGTGCAAGATATAGAGTTCAAATCAGATTTTGATAGGGTCGTTGATAACATCAAAACAAAAAAACAGTTGCCGCATGAGCCAGTTATTTCTTCCACCTAGCTTTTGCCGCCTTCTTAGCTATCTCTGACCGTTGCTCAGGAGTAAGTTTATCAGCCCTGGCCTTACCGCCCTTTAAGCCACCAAGCCGCCCTAATTCCTGGGCGGCTTTATTCTTTTCTGGCTGATAGGTGGGCGTAGTGGCAGGCTCTTCGCTGGTGGCCTCGTCAACGATCATCTTTGCAAGCTGGCTTATGTCACGTGGTCTTTTTTTCATGCTTGCAGCGTAGCATAACCGCTCAAGCATTTCAACGGGGTCTATATTTCAAACCGAGACACTACCAGCCACCGCTTCGGTTTGACTTTGCCCGGCCTGTTTGTTATGGTTTAATGTATGGGTAACAGGGCACTAAAGCGGCGCATCATTAGTCTTCGTTCACGGATTGCTGAGCACGAACTGAAGATTGCACAAGAAAAGAAATCGCTTAGCCCTGATCGTGGACTGATTACCCATTGGCAGGTTGAGATTGAGGCGTTCCGTAGCAGTTTGGAGCGTGCGTTGAAACGGATTGGCTAAACAGGGGGTTGATATGGCTAGTAGCAGAATGCAAACGGTGCTTTTTGATGAGTTGGAGCAGGAATGTCTCAATACTGTTCGCTACATTGAGGCGTTGAAGGCTACCCGACTTTCAAAAAACCAGAAAGAGGATATACTTGGCGACCTTTCTGCGTCCATAACACATCTACGGATCAAAACCGAGATGTTTGATAAATATTTTGAGGAACTTTCGTAGAGCTAGATCTTTCATAATCGTTCCCTTGCCCCATTGGCTTTTCAGCTGGTGGGGCTTTATTGTATCCACCGCTTCGGTTTGACTTTGACCGGCCTGTTTGCTATCGTTTTGGCAGAGGTGGAATATGCCAACGATCAGTATGTTTTACGGGATACTTATCAGGATGTTTTTAAGGATATTGAGCGACATCACTTGCCTCATATCCATGCAGAGTATCAGGGTGATGTTGCAGTTTACTCAATCGAAGATGGAGCTGTTCTTCCCGGCAATATTCCACAAAACAAACATAAACTTGTTGTTGCATGGATTGAAATTCACAAAGAAGACCTCTTTGCAGACTGGGAATTAGCAGTGAACGGCAGACAACCATTTAAAATTAAAGGGCTTGATCAATGAGAATAGCTGATATCAAACCACAAGCAGATCTGAGTTTGATCATTACATCAACAGACGGCAGAACTGGACGTTTTGATGTAAAGCCATATCTGGATTATGAGGCGTTTGCGGCCTTGCATGACTATTCTGAATTTATTAAGGTTCACAATGGCAGCTACTTTATCGAATGGGACTGTGGCGCCGATCTTTCTGCTGACACCATTGAAGCCAAACTGACGTAGTTCTTAATCGGGAGGCCTTACAGGAATCGATGGGTCAGGTCTTGAAACATAAGAAACTTATATTTCAAGATCTGACCGTACGCAGTAACAGTTGAATATCTAACGGGTTAAAGTCCCGCCCCGGGAATTGTCCGATTCACCCCGGTAGTTCAATCTTTTCAAGAAGCGTACATAAGGACGTCCGCTGCCCATTGGTTTAGGCTCTTTCCGTGAGCTTCAGCCATCATTGCGGCGTGTGCATGAACTTCTGGGGGAACTCGTAACATTAGTTTTCCTGAATATGGTTTTTGTGGTGCTCTTCCCAGCTTTTCACATGTAGCAAGATAGTCGTCTACAGCCTCAGCGAATGCAGCACGTAACTCTTTGACGGAATCTGCGTGAAAACCAATTACGTCTTTAATTCCTGCTATGTGACCAATGAAGCATCCATCTTCATCGCTGTATTCGATTCTGGCGGCATATCCTTTAAAAATCATTGTGTTCATGGCTTTACTCCTGCGTTCTCCAAAAAAGTTTTTGTGTCTTTAACTTGATATGGTTTTGCTTCTTTTGCCGGATGTGGTCGATGAAATGCAGCTACTACTCCGTTCAAATCAAAGCGAACACGTGATCCAGCTCCCTCAATAGTTTGTGCGCCTAACGATACAAAAAGAGATTCGATTCGCCGCCATTCCAGTGGCGCTGGAACCGGTTGCGAGAAAATGTCATTTAGCGTTTTTCGATGCGATTTATTCATATGATGATGTTAACCATGAAGTGATATTGTTTGCAATCATATTATGATAGCATTTTCCTGTTTGTTGATATTTTCACTGATTTACTTCTCCGGTACATTTCCGGCACTCGGTTTCTTTTCCCGTCCTCGTCACCGCCGCCACGAAACGCCACTACTTCAGATTTCTGCTCCGCCACTTTGCGCCGATGTCGTTACTCCAGCCAACTTCTGCCACGCCAAGCCTCGGTTTTACTCGGTTTGGCTTAGATTGGTCCAACTTCATATTGACCAGTTCACGCGCACGCGCGTGAACCGCTGATCTTCCCAAAACAGGATGTTGGCCGGAATGCAGGTCACAGCCTCAGCAACCGATAGATTGCCTTCATATCCAGACTGCCCCGCACACAGTCAGCCAGCCGATCCAGCGCCGGTTCCAGATCATAGCAAGCCCGGATCAGGCCATCTGCCTGCCAGCCTTTACGCTGTCGCAGCCGGTCAAGCAGCCAGCGCCGGAACGGATCAGCATCAAAGATCCCATGCAGATAACTGCCCCAGACCATGCCGTTGCTATTGCCAGCACCCAGCAACCTGCCATCCTGCCCGGTAATCAGTGGTTCAACCCCTTCTGCAGTGGTGATGCCGTGGTGAATCTCATAGCCGGTCAGTTGGCAGCCGGAGGGAAGATGGCAACAACAGGTCTGCAGGGTGGTTTTTTCTTCAGCCATGATGGTGTTGATCGCCAGCAGGCCCAGCCCCTGCTGTTCTCCGGCCCCGGATTCAATGGCGTAGGGATCGCTGATCCCCTTGCCCAGCAGCTGAAAACCACCGCAGATGCCGATGATCTCAGCCTGTCCAGCCTGTGCCAGATTAAGGATGCTTGCTGCCAGTCCGGTCTGCTGCAGCCAGACCAGGTCAGCCAGGGTGTTTTTACTACCGGGTATGATCAGGGCATCGGGCTGGCCAAGCTCTGCCAGTGTGCGCACGATCCGCAGGCCAACATCAGGCTCCAGCCCCAGCGGGTCAAGGTCGGTAAAGTTAGAGATATGGGGCAGATCCAGCACGGCAATATCGAGCAGTTGCGTATCTTTTGCACCAATCGGCAGCAATCCCTGCTTGAAGGAGACCGAATCCTCCTCCGGCAACCCCAG
>DKFG01000189.1 GCA_002452325.1 Geobacter sp. UBA6802 | reverse complement strand
ACCATCAAGGAGCGTTACGGCAACCTGTTTGAGATGTACGAGAAGATTACCGATGAAGACGGCTACAAGCGTCCGATGCGGATGTACCCGGCTCCCCACTACTCCATGGGCGGTCTGTGGGTAGACTACAACCTGATGAGCAATATCCCTGGTCTGTTCGTACTGGGCGAGGCCAACTTCTCAGTGCACGGCGCCAACCGTCTGGGGGCTTCGGCCCTGATGCAGGGTCTGGCTGACGGCTACTTTGTCATTCCGTACACCATTGGTGGTTATCTTGCTTCTGTTAAACCGGTTGGTACTTCTACCGATGCTGCTGAATTCAAGCAGTCCAAGGATGAAGTGAGCGGCAGTGTTAACAAACTGCTTGCTGTTAACGGCAAGAAAACGGTTTCCGAGTTTATGCGTGAGCTGGGTGGCCTGATGTGGGAAAACTGCGGAATGGCACGCTCCGACGCCTCACTGAATGAAAACCTCAAGAAAATTCCTGCCCTGCGTGAGGAGTTCTGGCAGAACGTCAAGGTTTCCGGCACTGGTGCAGAGTTCAACCAGGATCTGGAAAATGCCGGTCGCACGGCCGACTTCCTTGAGTTTGGCGAGCTGATGTGTCGTGACGCCCTGCACCGTGAAGAATCCTGCGGCGGTCACTTCCGTGTTGAGCATCAGTATGATGACGGTGAAGCCAAGCGTAATGACGCCGACTTCTGCTACGTGGGCGCCTGGGAGTTCAAGGGCCTCAATAACGAGCCTGAGCTGCACAAGGAGCCCCTCAAATTCGAGAACGTCCATCTCGCCGTAAGGAGCTACAAATAATGAGCGCACACAACGATCATCACAAAACCATGACCATCAACCTGGTTGTGTGGCGTCAGAAGAATGCCAACGATCAGGGTAAGTTTGAAAACTATACCGTTAAAGGAATCACCGAGCACCACTCGTTTCTTGAGATGCTGGACGTCCTGAATGAAGATCTGATCAAGGCCGGCAAGCAGCCGGTGGCCTTTGACCATGACTGCCGCGAAGGCATCTGCGGTATGTGTTCACAGGTTATTAACGGTATGCCCCACGGCGGCCAGGAGCGTACTACCGTATGCCAGCTGCATATGCGTAAGTTCCATGACGGCGACACCATCTACATTGAACCTTGGCGCGCACGTGCCTTCCCGATCGTCAAGGACCTGGTGGTTGACCGGGCAGCCTTGGACACCATCATCCAGGCTGGCGGCTACACCTCCTGCCATACCGGCGGCGTTGCTGATGGTAACACCATCCTGATCCCCAAGCCGGCTGCTGATGAGGCTATGGACGCTGCTGAGTGTATTGGCTGCGGTGCCTGCGTGGCCGGTTGCCCCAACGGTGCTGCCATGCTGTTTACCGGTGCCAAGGTTTCCCAGTTTGCCCTGCTGCCGCAGGGACAGGCAGAGGCCAAGCAACGGGTGCTCAATATGGTACAAGCCATGAAAGACTGCAATTTTGGCAACTGCACCAACCATTACGAGTGCCAGGCTTCCTGTCCGAAGGGTATCAACGTCAAGTTTATTGCCCGGATGAACAGGGAGTATATCAAGGCGCAGTTTTAAGCTTCTGATGACAGGTAGTGAGACAAGGGGCGACCGGTAACGGTCGCCCTGTTTTATATGGACCTTAATCTGGCCAGATTACAGCTGCCACTCTCAGCATCGACTGCTCTTGCACTCCAGCAACTGCTACAGGGCAGTTGCAGCAGCTTTGAAGCGGCTTTGCTGCGCACCTCTTGCCCTACTTCAGCGTATAATTGCCGTTCGTGTCACCATCGCACTGACTGTCAGGCCTATACGCTGCTCGCCCGCTCACTGTCTCCTGATCCTGAACTGGTCAGGCGTTATCAAAAACCTGCCCTGCCGTTTGTGTTTGCCCCGTCTCCAACCTCAGAACCTGTTCTGCGTCTGACACTTGCAGGCCCTGCCTGTGATGCGCTGCCGCTCTTTGCAGATACGCTTGCAGCAATGACTGGTGAGCAGGTTCGTTTCGGACTGCATGCCTTTGATTATCAAGAGCAGCTGAAACCGTTACAGTTTCAGGCTGATGGTCAGTGCGATAACCTGCCGCTATTATCTCTTGCCGAACTGTATGAGCAGTATCGCAGCAGTTTTGTCGGCTGCAGGTCGGTAGAGCTCGCTTTTCAGACACCGCTCAGACTCAGGCATAATGGGCATGAGTTGCAGTACCTGCAGCCTGCAGTACTGATCCGCAGTCTGTTGCGCAGACTGTCGAGCCTGGCTGCCTACTATGGCGCTGCTGGGGATAGTGATCAGATCAGTATCCTTGCAGGTCGGGCAGATGCAGTGCAGCTGCAGAGGAAAACAGATCACGGTGAAATGAAGTCAAACCGGCGCGGTATCTGCGGCAGATATCAGCTGAATGGTCCTTTTGAAGAATTTGGCCCTTATCTGGCCTTGGGAAGCCTTGTGCATCTGGGGAAGGGCGCTGCCTACGGTCAGGGGATTTTTACGGTTGCACGCCTTGATTGAGGTTTCGGCCAGCTTTAACTGCGTTTTACTCTGTTGCAACATCTGAATTGACGGGTCTGTTGACTTAACCAGACAAAACAGGTATTAAATTAGCTCCTTGTAAGGACTTGAAATGTCTCACGCTGCTCCAGCCGTCATAACCGTAGATGTTGAAGACTGGTACCATGTCTGCGGAATTACTGAGGTTGGTAGTCGTCAAGCGCATGACCGTGTTCAGTACGCCACCGGTTTGCTGCTTCAGCTACTCAAAAACTGCGGTGTCACTGCCACTTTTTTTATGCTGGGAGAGGTGATGGATCGGTATCCAGACCTTGCCCCCGCTATTGTAGATAACGGCCATGAACTGGCCTCTCACGGGTGGTCCCACCAGTTGGTCACTGGGCTGGGACCACAGCGTTTTCAGGAAGAGCTTGAACAGACCGCAGCCCTGATGTTGGCTCAGACCGGTGTCAGGCCCTACGGTTTTCGCGCACCGCGCTGGTCGTTATCCAGAACTGAAACCCCCTGGGCCTTTGAGCAGCTTTCAGCATTGGGGTATAGCTACGACAGCAGTTTGACACCTCTGGCCCTGATCGGCGACCCCGACGGTCCACGGTCACCTCACCGGATAGACACGGCTTTTGGTCCACTATGGGAACTGCCGCCTCTGGTGACACCCACCTGGTTTGGTAATCTGCCTGCCGGTGGCGGCTGGGGGTTTCGCTTCTTTCCCTACTGGCTGATCAGTCGAACCATGCAGCAGTATGCAACAGCAGGCTGGCCGGCGGTGTTGTTTGTTCATCCCCGTGAGCTCGATCCGCAGGGGCCGCGTTTGCCCTTGGGTCTGCTGCGAGAATTTGTTACCTACGGTACCCGTTCCAGTTCAGCTGACCGGCTGAACCGGTTGATGCAGCGATTCAGTTTCACAACCATGGGGGTACTGGTGGCATCATGGCAGTCTGCATCCTGATCCCGGCCTATAACGCTGCCCTGACCGTATCCGGTGTGGTGACAGAGTGCCTGAACCAAGGCCTGCCGATTGTGGTGGTTGACGACGGCTCCCTTGACCTTACTGCGACCAGCCTGGAGGGACTGCCGATAACACTGCTTCGTCATACCCGCAACCAAGGCAAGGGGGCAGCACTGCGGACCGGATTTGCCTGGGCCCTGCAGCAAGGCTATGAAGCAGTGGTAACCCTGGATGCCGACGGGCAACATGATCCGACCGCCATACTGCGCCTGATTACAGCAGCAGAGACAGGGGGGTATGGCTGTATGCTGGCATCGCGACACAGTCAGTTTGATCAGATGGCCGGCCTGAGGCGGGTATGGAACCGGTTTGGGGTCTGGTGCATGCAGAAGGCCACTGGATTCGCCATTGCTGACAGTCAGTCCGGTTTCCGCTACTATGCAGCTGCACTGTTACGGACTGTGTCGCTTGAAAAGAACGGGTATGATCTTGAAATGGAGCTGCTGATGAAGGCCTGGAAGGCCGGCTTTACCATCGGCTCCTTACCGGTTCCGGCACGGGTTGCCGATGGTCGGGCAACCAGTCATTTCAGGCCGGTGCGTGATACCTGGAACATCTGCATGACTTTTCTGAAATACCGGTAACGAGGTTTTTGATGCTGCACTCCCTTAAAAATTATACACGAGACAAACTGGTGGCCTACCTGCTGTCCCTGGCAACCAGCTCGTCAGATGATACCCTGATCACGATGACGCGGCTGATGGAGATGATCCCCAAAAAGGATTACTACAAACAGCGCATCCGCTGGATCAGGGAGCTGATTCAGCTGAAGCACCCCTCCATCGAGTTTCCCCGCCGGATTCTGAAAGAGCTGCACCCCAACCAGCGGGACAAGTGGATCACCAACCTGGCCGTGAATCACCTGCTGTCCGGCACCAACAAGCGCAAGGAATGGGCTGATCAGAACGGGTTCTACCCGCCTTCGACGGTGGTTATCTCGGTTACCATGCGCTGTAACCTGTCCTGTTACGGCTGCTATGCCGGAGACTACAACAAATCCCTGGAATTGACCCTGGACGAGATTGATGGCGTATTGACCCAGATGAAAGAGATGGGCATCTACTTTGCCGTCATATCTGGCGGTGAGCCGTTCTTTATGCAGGGGATCTTTGAGCTGTTTAAAAAACACGATGATATGGCCTTTCTGGTTTTTACCCACGGGGGCCTGATTGACGCGGCACTGGTACAGCAGCTGATCGAGGCAGGTAATATCATGCCGGCCTTCTCACTGGAAGGGTACCGCGAGGAGACCGATGAGCGGCGAGGTGCCGGTCACTTTGACAAGGTGCTGAACGCCATGCGTCTGCTGCGGGAGAACGGCCTGTCGTTTTGCGGCTCCTTTACCCATTCCAGCAAAAACACTGCCATCATCACTGATCCGGCCTATATCGATTTTCTGCTGGAGCAGGGGGTGTTTGCGCTCTGGCTGTTCTCCTATGTGCCGGTGGGTAGGGAACCGAACCCTGATCTGATGCCCAGCCCGGAACAGCGTGACCAGCTGCGTCGGGCCACGGTTCAGTTCCGGGCCACCAAGCCGATGCTGTTTGTGGATTTCTGGAACGACGGGCCGATCATCTCTGGCTGCATTGCCGGTGGCCGCAAGTATATCCATATCAACGCCAACGGTGACATCGAACCTTGCGTGTTCTGCCACTTTGCCGTGGACAACATCCGACGCACCAGCCTGAAGGATGCGTTAGGCTCAAAGTTGTTCCGTGCCATACGTGAAAAACAGGGCGATCATGACAATCTGCTGCGTCCCTGCATGCTGATTGACCATCCTGACTATGGCCGTGATTTCTTTCAGATGGAAGGGGTTTATCCCACCCACGAAGGGGCCGAAGAGATCTTTACCGATCTTGCCGATGCCATGGACCGCTATTCGTCAGACTACGGCACGATTGCTGATCATGCCTGGGAAGAGGAGTTCAAGGAACATCCGGTCAGAGCACGCGGGAACAGTTCGGTCTGATGCAGGTTCTGCTGATCAATCCGCCCGCACTGAGTATGTATAATCTCTTCGGTCTCAGCCTGCCGCCGATGGGATTGCTCTACATTGCAGCGGTACTGGAGCAGGGTGGACATCAGGTGCTGGTTAAAGATCTGGCCATTGACGGGGTAGTGTTGACTGATCAGGAGCTTGGCTGGGCCGATCTGGTCGGTATCAGCAGTGATACGACCCGCATCGACCGCGCACTGGAACTTGCCCGGCGTGCTAAATCATCCGGCTGCACCGTTGTACTGGGAGGGCCGCATCCGCAGTTTCAGGCCGAAGAAATCCTTGCAACCGGCTTTGTTGACTGTATTGTGAGAGGTGAAGGAGAGGCGGTTATGCCTGCGCTGCTTGACGCTTTTGAGCAGGGGCAGCCCTTGCAATCGGTGTCCGGCCTGCTGTTCAGCCACAATGGTACTCTTGTTGAAACAGCCGCACCTGACCAGGTTAATGTTGAGCAACTGCCGCTGCCTGCCCGCCACCTGCTTGATCTGCAGCAGTACCAGGGGGTGGTTGACGGACGCCCGGCAGCACCGCTGATCTCAAGCCGTGGCTGTCCCGGTGCCTGTCATTTCTGTTCCTCTTCCAGCTTTTTCGGGCGGGGCTGGCGGGCACGCTCTGCGGCATCGGTTCTGGCTGAAATAGATGAGCTTTACCAGCGTTACGGCTATCGGGCCATTGCGTTTATGGATGATAACTTTACCCTTGATCCCCGGCGTGTCATCCAGATCTGCGAAGGTATCATGCAGCGCGGCTATGACCTGAAATGGTGGAACTTCTCGCGGGTTGACAGCATTGTGAAACATCCGGAAATGGTTGCTGCTATGGCAACAGCCGGTGCAAGCATGGTGTATCTGGGTATTGAGAGTGATAATGCGGAAACTCTTAATTCACTAGGCAAGCGCAGTTCATTGGCAGAGGTGCAGGCAGCGGTCAGTCTTCTCAAGCAACACGGCATAGAAACCTACGGCAGTTACATTATCGGCAATCTGAATGAACGGCCTGCAGATGTGGAGCGCACCGTGCAACTGGCAATCAGCCTGGATACCAATATCGCCCAGTTTTCCATCCTGACCCCGTATCCCGGCACTGTGCTGTATCAGCAGCTGAAAGACAGAATCTTTACCCGCACGTGGAAGTTTTACGATGGGCTGCATCTGGTGTTCAGGCATCCTCTGATCAATCGCCATCATCTGCAGCTGCTGCTTATCAGGGCCTTTATCCGTTTTTACCGCCGTTCAGAGGCAGCAACTGCCGGATTCAAAAGCGCCACGTCACGGGTGGAGCTGTCTTTCAGGAAGCTATTCAAATGCGCCTGGGAGCTGTTTGTCTGATATGGCGCTGTACAACAGTACAAATCTGTTCTTTATCAAGTTGTTTACTCTGCTGGTACCGCGCTGGCTGTATGCCCCTTTTGCTGCTTTCTGGGGTGGCCTGTTCTACCTTCTGTTGCCTGAGAAACGCCGGGGAGTACGTGCCAACCTGCGGGTCGTAACCGGCCAACAACAGGTTGAGAAGCTGGTCATAAGAACGTATTATCTGTTCTCTCGCAACTGGTGTGATGTGCTACTAATGGGTCGTCTGCGGGGGAGTCGACTTCAGGCCCTGATAGGCCCGCGCAGTTCCGGAAAACCATTGGAAGATGCACTGGCTAACGGCACCGGCGCATTATTGATTTCACCGCATTTTGGTAACTGGGAGTTAGGCGGTCTGGCAATGGCTGACCTGGGGTACAAGCTGCATGTGTTGACCTTTCGCGAACCGGATGAGCAGGTGAACCAGCAGCGGGAACAAATACGTATGGAGCGGGGCATCGGCGTTATCTACGTTGATCGTCACGACACCTCACCTCTGGCCATGATTGAGGCGGTTAATGCCCTGCGCCGTAATGAAATTATCTGTCTGATTGGCGACCGTGATGGTTCATCAAATACTGTTACCGTATCTTTTTTTGGCAGACCTACAGCATTTCCGGCTGGTGCAGCGTATTTAGCACTGGCTACCGGCGCTCCGGTCATTCCTGTCTTTGTGCCGCTGTCTGAAGATGGTACCTATGCAACGATCATGGAAGAATCTATTTTTTTCAGTGCAAGTCATGGCAGGAATAAAGCTGTTATTGAAGCAGGTATGGGGCGGCTGGCAGCAGTGTTTGAGACATACATTCGGCGCTATCCTGACCAGTGGTACAATTTTTTTGATTTTTGGGGCCGTGATGAAAGGTAATGTATGGGCTTGATATTTGCCTGGGATCCTCAAAAAGAGCGTTTAAATATCAAAAAACACGCAATAACATTTTCAGAAGCATCTACGGTATTTAATGACGCACATGGCATTACCATTTATGATCCAGATCATTCAAATTCAGAAGACCGCTTTATCCTGTTTGGCTGGAGTGCTGCTAACCGTTTGTTGCTTGTGGTTCATGTTGAACTTTCTGACACAATTCGCATCATCAGTGCGCGGGAGCTGACTCGCACAGAAAGGACAGCTTATGAAAAAGAAATCATCCGCAGACAAGGTCTGTGAGCCCATTACAGAATATGATCTTGATCTGTTGCTCCCACAAGGGATACAGGGAAAATATGTAGAACGTTATCGAATGGGAACTAATCTGGTATTGCTTGAGCCGGATGTTGCGGCTGCCTTTCCTGATCAGGAATCTGTAAACAAGGCATTGCGTCTGGTAATGCAGCTTTCTGGGATAACAGTACGAGATAAAGCTCCTCGGAACCGCCAATCTGTTCGGCGTACACAGCATGCAACTGGCTAAGCTGCTTCATAAAGGCGTTCCTGGCAGGGATGGAACAGCTTGCAGCGGTGTTTGAAAGCGACATCAGGCTGTATCCAGACCAGTAGTTTTTTGTTTTTTGTGGCGCAAACAGACAAAGTTGATAGGCGATAAGATGACCGTATCATGAGTGATGATAAGGGAGAGGTTTCATGAAATTCGTTCAGTGTGACAACAGCAAAGTTTCCAGCCTTACCGGAAAATACTTACACAATGTTTGAAAACCCATAGCTGAATATGATCTTGATTTGTTACTGCTAAAATGAGCACCGGGAAAGTATTTATAGCTCGGTCTAAATGGAAATTATGGGGGTACGTATGAAGAACTTGATGCTGCTGCTTGTATGTATGGTTCTATTGTCAGCTTGTTCTAATCCAAAAAACTATGAAGTTTCGAAACTTACAGATGACCAACGTAAAGAGCTTGGGAAAAAATTAACCGCAGATGAAGGACAGAAACTATCAGCTTGGATTATGAGAAATGGTCTTTTGGGGAAGGACATACCGGTAGGAACGACTGTAGAACAAGCTATAAAAGAGCAGGATGAATGGCTTGTAAAAGTGAAGGATGAAGAAGCTAGGGCAGATGAGCTAAAGAAAAGAGTAGAAGCTGAACGCAAAGCCAAACAAGAAGAGTTTAGTAGGTTTCTGACAGTTGCGCTTGTTTCAAAAGTTAATAAAAACAAAGATTATGGACAACGTTGGGTGAGTCTCGAAATTGCTTTTGATAATAAAAGTGACAAAGATATTCGGGGAATAAAGGGTGTGCTAAAGCTTACTGATATTTTTGATGATAAAATAATGCATATTAATTGGTCTTTTGATCAGGGAATACCAGCAAAAAGAAGTGTAGTTGAGAGAGGTAGTGGTGTTGACATAAACCAATTCATGGATCCACACATGAAGCTGTGGAATACGGATTTTGATAAATTAAAGTCAAGTTTTGAGATTAATACGATCATATTCAAAGATGGCACAAAAATTAATTCCCCTGAATAGAGCAAGTTGGGGTGCGGCCAGAGTGCCGGGGAGGCTGATTATGAAAATGTTTGCAGTAGTTTTTGCAATAATTCTGTTTTCCGGATGCGGAAAACATCGTTCAGAAATGATTCAGCACTCGTATTTAAAAAACTACTCTCTTGGAGAAATTAAAACTGCCTACATAGGGCAGTCTGTTGTCAAGGTGAGGGATCTTTATGCAAACTATGACGAGTTTCAAAGAAAATTTGCCGTAAAATATTACCTGAAGGCATCAAATGACTTCGAACTTAATGGTAAATACATCAAAAAGAAATTTTTTGAGTTTCCGGTAAAAGTTGTTGGTAAAAAAGACGGTTTATATCCTGCAGCTGGTTATACTAGTGTAGATGGCCTACCTTATACCGTAGTCAATATGGTTAATGAAGCTCATGAGAAAAAAGAAGAAGTCGGAATTCTGGTAGATGAAAAGGGTAGGATTTTTAAGGAGAATATACTTGATGATGATCACGACCGGATTATGAAATCAGAGTCATCCTCTATTACGCCAGATGTCTTAACCCTATTAAAAACTGATAAAATAGTTGATAAAAAACATAACGAAATTAATATCGATTTATTAGCATGTTATACCAATTTTGAGTTGATTTATGGAGGAATAAACAACGTGACTCTTAGTATTGCTTACAGAGAGTTTACTATAGATGATTTGGCGAGGCCTTCATTTTCACAAAATCTAGTTTATGAAACAACGGCTAAGCAGATAAGATTCAAGAACATTCTTATTGATGTTTTTGAAGCAACCAATGAAAAAATTGTTTACAAGGTGGTAAGCGATGGTTTGAAAGAAAGTATATTCCCAAAAGACAAGACACCAATTGACTACAAAGAATGTAAATATATGTATGAAATTAAGCGTAAATCTTTGAAGCGGTAGCAGTATCCTGTAAGCAGTTACAGGAATTTTGAGTTGATATCAACGCAAGTACTCAATTAAAAATAATATAGGGATAGTGTAATGATAGTGTCAGAAGATATAATAGTTCAAGTTAAACAGATGATTATCGATGCCCTGCGGATTGATGGAATGGAAGCAGATGAGATCGACAGTGACGCCCCCCTGTTTGGTGAAGGGTTGGGGCTTGACTCCATAGATGCATTGCAGCTGGTCGTTGCCATGGAGAAGGATTTTGGTGTGGTGGTGCCTGATGCTGCCACCGGTACCAAGGTGTTTGCCTCTGTGCGGGCTATGGCTGCCTATATTGCTGAAAATCAGAAATAATCGATTCAGACGCTCTGATGAAAATTCTCTTCCTCTCCCCTGGTTGGCCTAAAGGCCGGTTGTGGGGAGAACTGGGCTTTAAATTTCCTACCCTGTCGCTGGCATCTCTGGCTGCGGTTACCCCGCATGGCTGGGATGTCAGCTTTCATGACGATGCCATTCGTGCCACAGATTTTGATACTGATGCAGACCTGATCGCCTTGACCGCCATGACCGCCCAGGCAACCCGGGCCTATCAGCTGGCTGATACCTTTCGGAGTCGCGGCAAGACCGTGGTGATGGGGGGCTTCCATGCCAGTAATCTGCCGGATGAAGCGCTGCAGCATGTGGATAGCGTTGTGGTGGGGGAGGGGGAGCTTGCCTGGCCTCAACTGCTGGCTGATTTTCAGGCCGGTCGCCTGCAGCGGCTCTATCGCGCTGATGACCTGATCGACACCACCCTGATTCCTCCAGCCCGGCGGGAAATTTTCAAAGGTTCCGGCCACCTCTTTACCAACACCATTCAGACCACCCGTGGTTGCCCCTTTGACTGTGAGTTCTGCTCGGTCACCGCCTTTTATGGTCGCAAGTACCGTAAACGGCCGGTAGAGCAGGTGTTGGCAGAACTGCAGGAACTGCGTAAGGCCAACTCCTTTGTCTTTTTTGTGGATGATAATATCGTGGCTGACCGGCGCTACTCATTACCGCTCTTTGCGGGAATGAAGGGGATGGGGCTGAAGTGGCTCTCCCACGCCCCGATTGATTTTGCCGAAGATCAGGAGCTGTTGAAGGCTGCCGGTGAATCCGGTTGTGTAGGTATGTTCGTCGGTTTTGAATCGCTCAATCAGGATTCCCTTGCTGCCATGGGTAAGGTCACCAACAAGGCCGCATCCTACAAAGCCTATGCCCAGCAGTTCCGGGATAACGGTATCGGCATCCTGGGCTCGTTTGTCATGGGCTGTGATGGTGATACCCCGGCGGTCTTTGAACAGACCCTGCGCTTTTGTGAGGATGCCCGGCTTGAGGCCGCCATCTTCCCGATCCTGACCCC
>DKFG01000177.1:5572-5699 GCA_002452325.1 Geobacter sp. UBA6802 | reverse complement strand
CGTGAGTTGCCGCTGTTTTTGCCAACGGGTTCATGTTTTTCGTAGCCAAGGTGGTCGCTTAATTCGGCCAGCATGGCTCGCTCAAGAAGGCGCTTGGTCAGCTGTTTCAGAAGTCCGTTTTCACCAA
>DKFG01000177.1:0-5542 GCA_002452325.1 Geobacter sp. UBA6802 | reverse complement strand
GATTTCAACCGATTTTTGCCACTTACACAATCTATTTTACAGGCTCTCATAATGCAGGCCATATTCCTCAGAGATTGCCAGCAGACGCCTGATGCTGTGAGTTTTTTCAAGATCCCAGCCTTTATCAATCAACTGCGCCTTCAGATACTTCTCTAGTGACTGTTCTGCATGATAGCAGGCACTACGAGAGAACCCCCCATCCGCAAGATATTTCGCAGTTCGCAACTCTTCTTCAGACTGCCGCAACCACTCTTTAACATGGTTGTTCATAAATAGAATCCTCCCATCCTTAAGCGCTGCATTCAGAAAAGGGGCACCACTGCGTATCTGCTGAATATAGCTGGATACCGGCATCACAAACGGCTCAATATCAAACCTTCTGTGAAACCTGCCCAGTGAGCGTTGCAGTAACATATCTGTTTCTCTGCCATGATAGTTCTGGTCATTAATCACCACCAGCAGATCAAGATCGTTGCCGACATTTTCACGGGCAACAGAGCCAAAAAGCATTACCAGCTCTGGACGCACTTGGCTGACCAGGTGTTGTGCAACCTCTTTGGCATCATTAAATGTCACCATCAGCAATGTTCCTTCTCTACCAGAGAAAATCAGAGGCTCATGTTGATTTTTATCCAGCACCCCAAATAGAGTTCCAGGCAATATTCTGAGCCTGCCTCACGGTGATATATTTTGACCAATGCTGATGTGTCAAAAAAATACCTCTTCACAGCCGCTCATCTCTATTGACCAGTACAGATTCAGACCAATTTCCCTTTGATGATGACGTCAACCTTAAGACTTCTTCTATATCCAGTGTTGCCATTCGTCGTTTTGTGGAAGGTCGGCGCATTAAATTCAAAAGACGAAGTGCTCATATATTGCAGCCATAGACCTGTTATCCAGAGCATCTAGCTCGCTCTCTATTTTTTGCCTTAATAGTGTCATCCTAAGCTGCCTTTTATGAAGCATCGCAGTTTTTATGCCCCTGCGCCAGAAAAAAGCCACCTAATTATGATGATTGTTCGGCGTTATAGGCGGTAACCGTTCAGAAATAATCCTAAAAGAGGCAGTTCACGAAACACGGAGCAACGGAGCAACAGAGAAGTCAATACCTTCTTCATCAAAAACAGGAATCACCGGCAAGGTGAGTCTCAAATAAGCTTCTTTAAGGAAATTCTTTTATGTTTTTAATACGTTGCTCTGTTGCTCCGTGTTTCAAATGCTTTTTATTATAGGATAATGGCTTGTCAGTCTTCCCGTTCATACTACCCTGCAACCTGCAAGTACCTCCCTGCTTAGCCCAGTGGTCTGCATGATGATCTCTAGCGCTAAGCCTGCTACCCGCAGGTTGCAGTCTACTTCTCAACCGACTCCTGTCTATGGTACCCACCTGTCTTGGGTGCCCCTTTAAATACGATTCTGCCATCTTGCCGCAGTTGTTTGAGCCAGCGTTCCAGCGTTTTTGGTGGTATGCTCAATAAGCCTGACAGCTCAGGAGTTCTTATGCCCGGTTTTTCTGTGATGCAGCGATATAATCTATTTACTCCCTCATTTACTCCCTCATTTACTCCCTCATTTACTCCCTCATTTACTCCCTCATTATGCTGTAGAGAAAGCAGTACGCCGTCACCTATCTCTTCAATCCTTAGCGACAGGGAGGGATAGGCCACCAGTTCTTTGCGGATCCGTATAAAACCACTGCCATATTTTTCTATGTTGTTGGTGAGATAAAACGCCTCGGCGATTAGTTTGTTGCGAGTTCGCGACTGGTACGTATCAGTGTATAAGTCTGCAACCGTAAGTCCTCCATAAAGTTTTCCGGGGCTAAAAACGGTAATTTTGTCATCGAATATTTTGATCTGGATATCGGAAGGATTGGTGTAATCACGGTGCACCACTGCATTAATAAGTGCTTCGCGGACTGCGGGCAACGGATAGGCAAAACGCTCTTTGCGTTTCAGGTTGCCGTCGAATTCAAATGATACCGGAATGTGTGAGATTATGCATTTCATGGCCTGTTCGACAGCCTCGAACAGGGTGTCGGTTATCTGACGATCATCAATAATCATATCAGATGTTTTGAATCGCCCGATATGTATATGGTGTCGTAACGGTTCTTGGGCAAACAGCAGTAGAGATGCCCAGGTAGGGCTGCCGTTGGCTACGAATTTAAGCTTTTCAAGTGCAAGCAACGGCGAACTATCGAGCGAAAAACGCCCGCCTTTATTAACCTCTGCTATGAATACTTCCAGTTTGTCCAGTGAAAGAAGATCAAGCGATTGTCGGGGAGCGGGGTAGGCGTCCCAGGATAGCTGCAAGGACTGCATGTAGAGTTCGGTTATTTCTGAAAGAGCTAGCTGGTGGTTTGATGAGGAGATCCTTTTGTAGTACCGGCCCTTGGTATTGACCGGCTTGACGGGGTATTCTGCTACAGAGATCATCACAACCGCTTTACCCTGTACCGTGATTTTCATGATTTCAGGAATTACTGAAGGGCTGGTCGATGCCTTGATCTG
The DNA here is from genome assembly GCA_002452325.1 of Geobacter sp. UBA6802. Classification (GTDB taxonomy): domain Bacteria; phylum Desulfobacterota; class Desulfuromonadia; order Geobacterales; family Pseudopelobacteraceae; genus Trichlorobacter. The sequence continues at coordinate 3,026 of DKFG01000177.1, read as the reverse complement.
CCCCAGCCAGTCATTGAGACTTTCCTTGCCTACCGTTACGCCACGAGCCGTACCATCATCAGCCACCCCAACAAGCACTGTTCCGCCGGTGGTATTGGCAAAAGCAACCAGACTTTCAATCGTTTCCCGATCAAAAGAGGATTTGTATTCAAGCGTCTCGGACTCCCCCGCGCTCAGTAGCTGCTCTATGGTTTTCGGATTCACGTTCATTCTGATCCATGCCGGGTTAAGTACATATCAAAACCACTGCATACCCATCTTTCACTCTCTTCCCTGCTTAGCCCGGTCACCTTCCGTTGCCGCCTTGAAGGCCTCCAGCTGCTGTCTCAGCGTTTGGTACCGTTCCGGGGCAGCGCTGATGTCGCCGGCCTTGGCGGCGGCCTCGATCTCAGCAGCGGTTTCACGCAGCTGCATGGCACCGATGTTGGCTGAAGAGCCTTTAATGGCGTGGGCGGCCAGCCGTACCTTGTCTGCCTCGCCTGATGAAATGGCGGCCTCTAGCCCTTCAAGATGGGGATAGACCCCTTTGAAGAAAAGCCCCAGGAAGCGGGGTAGCAGCGCCTCTGCTCCCCCCAGCCGTTCCAGCAGTTCCTCCCGGGCAAACAGGGCCGGGGCTTCAATCGGCTGGATGACAACAGCGGCCTGATCGGTGACGGTAATCGATGCCCCGGTGTGGCGCTGGAGCATCTCCAGCACCTGTGCCGGTTTGACCGGTTTGGTCAGGTAGTCGTCCATACCGGCCGCAAGGCATTTTTCCCGATCACCGGCTCCGGCATAGGCGGTCATGGCAATGATCGGCGTGCGGCCACACTGCTGTTCCTGTTCATAGCGCCGTATTGCTGCGGCGGCCTGCAGGCCATCCATCTCCGGCATCTGCACATCCATCAGCACCAGATCNNTCACGTCCGTTGGCAGCCTCGATAATGGTGTGCTCATCACGCTCCAAGATCGCCTTGACCAGTTCTCGGTTTACCTCAACATCATCTGCCAGCAGTATCCGCAGCCCCTTGGGGTGTGCGGCAAGCGGGGAGGGCGACGGCACGTCAGGCTCCTCAATGACGATATCAACTGGGGCAGGGTCCAGCTGCAGGGTAAAATAGAAGCGGCTTCCCTGATCAAGCTCGCTCTCAACCCAGATCTCGCCCCCCATCAAGGCCACCAGTTTGCGGCAAATGGCCAAGCCGAGCCCGGTGCCGCCATATTTTTTAGTGGTGGTCTGGTCGGCCTGCTCAAAGGTGTCAAAGACACGTGCCTGGGCTGCCGGTGAGATGCCGATCCCCTGATCAGCCACACAGAAGCGCAGCAGCCATGAGCTTTCAAGCTGACGCTCCAGCACTGCCGAAACCGTAATGACCCCTTTCTCGCTGAATTTTATGGCATTGCCCACCAGGTTGGTCAGAACCTGTCGCAGCTTGGTCATATCCCCCACCAGGCGCTCCGGCAGGTCCGGCGCAACTTCCAGCTGCAGCTGCAGCCCTTTCTGTGCTGCCCGCAACTGTAGCGGATAGAGCCCCTGTTCCAGACTTTTACGCAGCAGGAACGGCTCCGGCACCAGCTGCAGCTTGCCGGCCTCAATCTTTGAAAAATCAAGGATGTCGTTAATGATCACCATCAGGTTGTCGGCAGAATCGCGTATCGCCAGCAAATGGCGGCGTTGCTGCTCGGCCGAAAAGCCGCCTTCCAGCAGCAGTTCGGTCAGGCCGATCACCCCATTCATCGGGGTGCGGATCTCATGGCTCATGTTGGCGAGGAATTCGCTTTTGGCATTACTGGCCGCCTCGGCCCGTTCACGGGCAACGGCCAGTTCGCGGGTGCGTTCCTCTACCCGCTGTTCAAGGTTGGCCATATGTTCCTTCAAAAGGCCGCGCAAGGTGGTGCTCTCTATGGCGTATGCGGCGGCGTTGAGCAGAATCGAGAGCGCGTTGAGCGAAGGAGCATCAATGGTGGCGGAGCTGTCAGGTGCCAGTCCGGCAAACATACCGAGGATACGCGCACGGGTGGTAATGGTCTGCAGCAACAGGGTACCACCCCCCTTGGCCGGGACCATCACAGCCTGATTGCGGTTTAAGGCCCAGGCAAAGGTACCGTCCATAATGGCATCATCGGTCAGCTGCTGCAACCGGGAGCATCCTTCTTCACTGTCGCAGGAGCGCAGCTCAAAGCTGGCATCTTCAAGGGCCTCCAGGATGCCGGTAAGGGATAACGGAATCAGACGACGCACCTGGATCTGGGTGGTATTAAAAATATCCTGCACCCCCTCGGCCCGGACCAAGTCTGCCTGAAAATCACCGCTTGAGGCCAGCATTTCCAGAATGGCGATATAGCGCTGGTTGGCCTCTTCCAGGTAGCTAATCCGTTCCTGCAGGAAGCCGGGATCAGATATAGGAATTCTGTGCATCGTCATGGTGTGTCCGAAAGTATGGCAAAGGTTTCCTCAAGCTGCGGTTCCACCTGTTTCAGGACCATGCCCAGCTGGTGGGGCGACATCCCCAGCCGGTCCCACGATTGGGAATCAAGCGGCGGCACATGGCATTCGCATCCCTGCCCCAGCTGCATGGCCTGACAGATCAGGTCGGCCAGGTGGATCAGCGAGGCCTCCAGCGGAAACTGCTCTGCACGGCCTGGTCGATGGTGGCAGGCCACTGGTTCGGCAATGTTGGCCGGAATCTTCCATTCCTTCAGCAGGGCCCCGCCGGCCTCAGCATGGTCAAAACCAAGCTGTTTCAGTTCTACATCAAAGTACAGCGTCCCTTCAGATCTGGTCTCTTCAAGCATCTTCCGCACCAGATCACCCAGGATGGTGGCGATGATCAGCTGACCGATATCATGCAGCATACCAGCCACAAAGAACCGCTCGACATTTACCTCCCGGCGCCAGGTGGCCAGTCCCCGGGCAATGATACCACAGGCAATGGAATGCCGCCAGAAACCGGCCATGTTGAGCAGTTCCTCCGGGATCCCTTTGAAAACACCCATCACCGAGGCAGCCAGGGCCAGGTCACGCAGCTGCTGGGTGCCGATGATGG
>DKFG01000040.1:11099-19798 GCA_002452325.1 Geobacter sp. UBA6802 | reverse complement strand
TGATAATCCGCTTGATCGCCTTGGGAGTGGTCAATTCGGTCTGGCCGGGCAGGTCACGTTCCTTGCCCTTTTTACGGTTTTTATGGAACGGATCGAACTGGCGCTCCTCGCGCTCAAGCAGGGCCTGTTTGCTGAGCTGCTCACGGCCCTTGCCTTTGCCCNNTTTTTGGCCTTGTCGGCATCTTTTGACGGTCCACCTGGTTTGCGGCTGGGGCCACCAGGCCCCTTGCGACGGTCGTCGGCCTGGGGTGCCATGTCAACCTGCGTCAGCTGTACCGGACGGGCACCTGCAGGCCGAGAGGCGCCACCATCACGCGGAGGTCCGCTCGGACGGCTATCTGCAGTACCGGCAGGACGTGGGCCACGCGAATCGCCGGCACCGGCAGGGCGAGGACCTCGGAACTCACCACCTGCAGGCCGAGGACCACGGTCAGCGGAACCGGGACCACGTCCCTGATCACGTCTGTATGGTCTGGGTTCAGGTGTGATCGGTATTTCAACCCGTCCAAGGATCCGTGCCTGGGTGGCACTGGCCCGCTCAGGGGCAGCAGCCACCGGCTTTTCAGCAGCAGCAGCTGGTACCGGCGGTGCCACAGGTACATTCTCAACCTGAGGCTCAACCGGAGCACCCGGTTCAGCAGCAACCGCAACGACAGGCGCTGCAACTTCCTGCTGAACCGGTGGAGCAACTGCCTCGGTTGCTTTTTTCACCACCTGGACCCGGTCAGGAATCGTAACCGTTTTTTCAGCCGGTTTTTCCTGGGGTGGTTCGGGGACAGCGGAAGGCGCTGCAGGTGCCGCAGCTGCTGAAGGGGTCTCTGTATCAGCTGTTTCAGCTGCAGGCCGGGCACGCCGACGTACAATTGTAGAAGTGACCCGCACCTCTTGCAGTCCCGCCTCAACAGGCCCGGCTGCGTGCAGTTTCGCCACTGCCTCATCATCAACTGCTGATGAACCTGACTTTGCGTCGTAGCCCAACGCCTTCAGCCTGGCCAGAACCTCCTTGGTTTCGATGCCCAGCTTTTCAGCCAGATTGCTTACCCGGGTCTTGCTCATCGCCCGTTCTCCTCCTCCAGATACGTCCTGTATCGTTCACATTCCCTGATTAATGACCGCGCAAAGCCGTCTGACATCACCACCACGGCACTGCGCTCCGAATCCTTGCCCATAAGCTGACCGACTGCATCTTTATCAAACACCCGCACAACCGGCAACTGTGATCGGGCAGCCAAACTGTGCCATTTGTCTGCTATGGCTGGCGAGATATCTCCGGCAAGCAGCAGCAGATAGACCGGTCTGGTCCCCTTGAGTGCCCGCTCAACTGCCTCACTGCCGGAAACAAGGGCACCAGCCTTAGCTGCTAGAGACAGGTAGCCGCTGATTCGCCGTTCCATCAGCTGCAGAACCATGCCGGACAGTTCCTGGGGGTCCACCACTCCAGCCTCACCTTTGAAAGCCCGCTGAAAACTGCGGCGCGCCACTGCCTGCAAAAGACAGGCACGGGAGAGGCAGGTGTAGGCACCCCGACCAGGCAGCTTCTGTTCAAGATCCGGGACAACAGTTCCATCCGGGGCACAGACAAAACGCAGCAACGCTGCCTTATCGGCTTCGCGACGGCATGCCATACAGCTGCGCCGGGGAACTGCAGCAGATAGGGCAGCCACCTACGGGGTCTCCAGCTCCTCTTGAACCGTTTGCTGCTCTGCCTCGGCAGCCTCATCCAGTTCTTCTTCAGCTACCAGCGTGCCGTCAAAAGAGGCAAAGGCATCAAGTTCGTTCTCTTCAGGGCTGCCTTCCCCCTTGATATCAATCCTGCAGCCGGTCAGCCGCGCTGCCAGACTGACGTTCTGCCCACGCTTGCCAATGGCCAGTGAAAGCTGATCATCCGGTACGATCACTTCCAGGGTACGCTGTTCTTCATCCATAAACACCTTGGTCACCTGAGCCGGAGAGAGGGCGTTGCAGACGTAACGGGCCATGTCGGCAGACCAGGGAATAATATCAATCTTTTCGCCACGCAACTCCGAGACCACATTCTGTACCCGTGAACCGCGCATACCGACGCAGGCACCCACCGGATCGATATCCCGATCATTGGATGAAACAGCAATCTTGGCACGACTGCCCGGATCACGCACCACATTGACGATCTCCACCAGACCTTCACCTATCTCCGGCACCTCGGCTTCAAACAGCTTGGCCAGCATCTGGGGATGGGTGCGGGACAGGATGATCTGCGGCCCCTTGGTGGTCATGGCGATGTCGGTGATAATGGCCCGAATCCGGTCTCCGGGGCGATACACTTCGCGGGGCATCTGCTCTTTGCCTGACAGTATAGCTTCTGCCCGGCCAAGGTCAATCAGCAGATCCCCACGCTCAAACCGGCGGACCTGACCGGTCACGATCTCCCACTGACGGTCCTTGTACTCATTAAAGACAGTCTCACGCTCCGCTTCGCGCACTTTCTGGATAATCACCTGCTTGGCTGTCTGGGCAGCAATCCGGCCAAAATCACCGGAGTCTATTTTCTCACCCAGCTCATCGCCAACCTCACACTCCGGGTCCATTTCACGAGCCTCATCCAATGAGATCTCGGTATAGGAGTCCTGCACCTCTTCCACCACCACAACATATTCAAACAACTCCACTTCGCCAGTGTCGTTGTTATAGTGCGCTTCCAGATTGCGGGTATTACGATATTTTTTATTGGCAGCAGACAGAACTGCCTGTTCCATCGCCTCGATCACCACCTGACGGTCGATCCCCTTCTCTTTCACGATCTGCTCGATGGCCTGTTTGAGACTGACGATTGTATCCACGGCACGAATCTCCTTATGCGGTCACGGATTAAAAATTAAATACGGCAAAGTTCTTTGGTTACGCTGATTACGCTAGAATTCAAACTCAAGATGCGCCTTAGCAATCTTGTCCCAGGGAATACGGGCCTGGGGACCTTCCTTTAAACGGATCATCACCTCGCCATCCTCAACCCCCTCAAGAAAACCGAGGAATGTCTTGCGCGGACTTCCTTTTTCATCCTTCAAAAGCTCCGTGGTTTTAACCACAGCAAGCCGCCCTTGATACCGAATGAAATCCTGTTCCTTTTTCAGTGGCCGGTCAAGGCCCGGTGACGAAACCTCCAAGGTATAGCGGCTGGCAATACAATCCTCAACATCAAGCTGCACCGATAGCTCACGGCTTACTTCAGCACAGTCATCCAGATTCACCCCATCCGGTTTGTCAATAAAAACCCGCAGCAGATAGCTCCGTCCAACCTTCTTGAACTCAAGTTCCACCAGTTCAAGTCCCATTGCATCAAGAATCGGCTGAAGCAATGTTTCTACCCGCTGTATCGGATCAGTTGCGCTCATGAAAAACTCCAGGCAATAAAAAAGTGGGCTTTGCGAGCCCACTTTGTCAGACAGCACAAAATGTAGGCAAGGCAATACCACAGCTCCCCGGAGGTTGCAAGCCTTTTGTTTTTAAACAACAATTGTTTTGAGCCGATTGACAGGAAAAATATTTATATATATAGTTTTCAAAAATCGCCTACAGATAGGACTTTCCATGGATTTTGACAAAAACATGATGTTTAGCAATGAGGCAGAAATACTGAAGGTTCTGGGGCATCCGATCCGGCTCAAGATCGTGGCCGGGCTTTGCACCCAGGAGTGCAATGTCAAGCATATCTGGGAATGTCTCAATCTGCCCCAGGCCACGGTTTCCCAACATCTGGCCCTGCTCAAGAACAAAGGGGTTATCGAGGGCAAACGAGACGGTGTTGAAGTGCATTACAGCGTGGTTCACCCCTTGGCCAGAAAGATCATTAGCGCCCTGATGAGTAGCTGATCACCTGCTTCCTTCCCCGTAGATGACTTGATAGGTTGCCGGCACCCCGTTAGCCGTGCCAAAACGTTCCTGATAGATCGCTGCCATGTCATGCAGCACCTTCCTCCATCCCAATCCACCGCCAACCGGCGGCCGCGCCGTTCCGGCGCCGATCCGTTTGACTGCCTGCAACAAATGCGGCACATCAGGGTACCAGACCACCTCCTGCTCAATCCAGACCCGGCTGTTGCAGAATCCGGCAGCTGAAAGGGCCACTGACACCTGTTCGGCTGTGTGAAAACGGTGTGTACCGTCATGCTGTTGGGCGATATCAGGCCGGCGGCAACCGGCAAGGGCTGAGCGCCATGAAAGCTGCAACTCCTCCAGGGTACCCTGGCCAAACAGGCTGAAAACAAACCGGCCACCAGGCCTCAACACACGGACTATCTCACCAAAACAGCGGTCAAGCTGCACAAGCCACTGAAAGGTAGAGCTGGATACCACCATATCGAATGCCTGATCAGCAAACGGTAACTGTTCGGCGTCACCCTGCACCAGGCAGACCCGGTTATCAAGACGCTCCCGGGCCTGCTGCAGCATATTGGGCACCAGGTCCAGTCCGGTCAGCTCCGCTTCCGGCAGTTTTTCAGCCAACAGCTCAAGCAACCTGCCGGTACCGCAGCCAATATCCAGGAGTTGCCGGTCCGGTTGGAACGACAACAGGTACAAAGCCCCCGCTAACCGCTTGATCACCCGCTGCTGTACCGGGGTATGCCGGTCATACTCAAGCGCCCCACGATGAAAGGCCTGCTGCACCCGCTGACGCTCATACATCGCTGTATACCTCGCTCAGAAAGGCAAGCAGTTCTTGGTTAAAGGCAGCTGCCCTGCTCAGAAACGGGGCATGGCCGCAGCCTTCAAACAGTACCCGCTTGCTAGGGCTGATCTGCTGCGCCAGCCATGCCGATGCTGCCGGCAGACAAGTCTGATCCTGGTCGCCATGGAGCAGCAAGGTAGGGCAACGGACCTGGCTGGCCTCATCCAGCAGTTCTTCATCCATCAACATCTCAAGCCCCTCCAGGGCTGCGTCCTTATCAGGCAGTCTGACTGCAGAAAGAACCTGCGCCACGGCAGCGGCAGTTGCCGGATCATCAAGCTCCCCTGCAGCAAACAGAGAACGTTGAAATCCTTCCAGTGCCCGTTCAAGACTTCGTCGCACCTTCAGCCGCATCCCGGCCGCTTCCTTGGCAGGCAAACCATGGGGAAAGTGCGGCGCTGCGGAAAAACGGGGGGTGGCGCCCACCAGCACCAGCCCTTTCAGCTGTTGCTGTAAGGCTGGATATGCCTTGAGCAAGGCCTGGGCCCCCAGGGACCAGCCCACTGCCACCAGACCTCGCAGATCCAACTGTTGGACCAGCCGAACCAGGTCTGCGGCATAGCCCGCAAAGCCGCCACTGCCTGCTGCTACAGCTGTTGAGGCGCCATGCCCCCGCAGGTCTACGGCAAGAAAACGGTGTCCGGCTGCCACGGCATCCCGCTGCAGCCCCCACACAGCTGAAGACATGCACCAGCCATGCACAAACAAGACCGGAACCCCCTGCCCCTGTTCTTCATACCAGAGCCCATCGCACAACGGCATATCAGCAGACCCCCAGTTCCCGCCCAACCCGGGCAATGGTTGCTGCGGCACAGCGTATCTGCTCCGGTGTATGGTTGGCCATAACCGTACAGCGCAGCCTGCTGGTCCCCGCCGGCACGGTGGGTGGCCGAATCCCCTGCACAAAGACCCCCTCCTCCAGCAGACGTGTTGAAAACCGGTTGGTGGTCTCGGCATCACCAACCACCAGCGGAATAATCGGCGTGATACCTTCCGGCACCTGCAGGCCTTCCTGCTGTAAAAGGCTGCGCAGCAGACGGCCATGTTCGGCAACCTGCCGACGCAGCTGCTCCCCCTCATCAGTCTGCATCAGCTGAACTGCAGCCAGAGAGGCTGCCAGCACAGCCGGCGGCAGCGAGGTAGAAAAGATCAACGAGCGGGCCTTGTTGATCAGATAGTCGCGTACCAGGCCGGAACAAGCCACGTAGGCCCCAAAACTGCCCAGTGCCTTGCCAAAGGTACCCATCTGGATCGCCACCCGGTCAGCCACACCCTGCAGATCAACGCTACCGCGCCCATGCTGGCCCAACAACCCGCCGGCATGGGCATCATCCACCAGCAACAGTGCCTGATACTGTTCAGCCAGACCAACCAGCTCCGGTAATAGTGCACAATCACCGTCCATACTAAAGACACCGTCAGTCACAATCAGGTGCAGGCCCTTGCCCTGATGCTGTTCCAGCAAGCGGGCAAGGGCCTGCAGATCATTGTGGGGATAGCGCACCAGCCTGGCATCTGACAGCAGGGCACCATCAATGATGCTGGCATGGTTGAGCCGGTCTGAAAAAATCGTATCCCCCCTGCCGCACAGGGCGGCTATGCAGCCAGTATTAGCTGCATAGCCGCTATTAAACAGCAGCGCAGTCTCGGTTCCTTTCCAGGCAGCAACCGCCTGTTCCAGGCAATCATGCAGCGCCAAGGTCCCCGAAACCAAGCGAGAGGCAGCACTGGAGGTACCGTATTGTAATGTGGCATCTGCTGCAGCCCTGGCCAGTGCCGGATGATCTGCCAATCCCAGGTAGTTGTTGGAGCAGAACAGCAAGGCCGGATGGCCGTCCACCTCCACCTGCGGGGTTGTCCGTTCAAGCTGGCGCAAACGCCGGAACAACTGCTGGTGCTGCAGCTGTTCAAGCCGCTGTGCCAGAAGCTTCATACTCATGGTTAACCTTTCAATCGCCTATAAGTTGACAAGCCAGACAAAGAAACAGGGGCGCCAGGCCCCTGCAAACAAACAGCTACAGGTAGTGGTTCAGGCCACGCTGCTGCAGCTCCTCAACTACCAAGCGCACATCCTGTGCCCGGTCCCTGGGACAAACCAGCACCGCATCAGCGGTGGCCACCACAATCAGATCCTGTACCCCGATGGTTGCCACCACACCACCATTACCGGAAACCGTACAGCCACTGCTGCCGATATTAATATAGGCAGCGCAGTTGACCACCACCCCATCCTGCTGATCCGGTTCAACCACCTCTGCCAGGGCCGACCAGCTGCCCACATCACTCCAGCCGATATCCGCTGCAACCATCTGGACCCGATCCGACTTTTCCATCACCCCATAATCAATGGAGATTGATGGTACGGCCCGGTAGACCTGCTCGATCTGTCCGGCAAGATCATTCAGTTCCCACACATCGCCAAAGCTGATCCGGCTCAACGGTCCGGCAAGCTCAGGCAGATAGCGCTCGATCTCCTGCAGGATCAGATCAGCCCGCCAGGCAAACATGCCGCTGTTCCAGAAAAAAGTACCGGCCTCCAGATAGGTCAGGGCCGTGGCCTGATCAGGTTTTTCCACAAAACGGGTAACCGGGAACGGACCAATGCCGCGCATTGCCGTGTCTGCTTCCAGATAGCCGTACCCGGTCTCAGGTGCCGTAGGCACGATCCCCAGGGTCATCAGCCAGCCGTTACGGGCACTGTGAATTGCCAGCTGCAGGGCCTGGTGTAGTTGTTCTTCTTTACGGATATAGTGATCAGCCGGCAGCACCACCATCACCCCTTCCGGGTCATGGGCTGCAATTATGGTGGCAGCCAGCCCCACTGCCGGGGCCGTGTTGCGTCCCACCGGTTCGGCCACCAGATCAACCGGAACCATTGCACGGTAACCGGCCAGCTGTCGTTCGGTCTCCTCGGCCTGCTGCCTGTTGGTAACCACCAGGATCCGCTTGGGCTTCAACGGCAGCACCCGTTCAACGGTCCGCTGCAGCATGGTGGGACCGTCGGTGATACTGATCAGCTGTTTGGGACGACTGTGACGGGAAACCGGCCAGAAACGGGTACCGGAACCACCGGCCAGGATCACGATATACATGACGTCACCTGCTCCCCGGCACGCTGATAGTCATCCTGAAAGCGGACAATATCATCCTCGCCCAGGTATTCGCCGCTCTGCACCTCGATAATGACCAGCGGAATCTTGCCCGGATTTTCCAGCCGGTGTTGCTCGCCAATCGGGATAAAGGTGGACTCATTGATATTGACCATATACTGCTGCTCACCGCAGGTCACCAGTGCCGTGCCGGATACCACAATCCAATGCTCACTGCGGTGATGGTGTTTCTGCAGCGACAGTCGTTGGCCCGACAGTACCTCGATCCGTTTGATCTTGTAGTGCCGGTTCTCTTCCAGCACGGTGTAGGTGCCCCAGGGGCGTTCTCCGCGTTCAAGCTCCATCCCATCACTCCTTTGGTCTCAGTGTCAGATACTGCTTCAAGGCTTCCTGCCAGGGCTGCGCCGTAAAACCGGTGTCGGCTGCCAGCTTACTGCAGTCCAGGGTTGAGTGTAACGGTCTGCGTGCCGGTCGGTTCAACTGTTCGGTGCTCATCGGATCAACCTGCACTAACAGGCCTGATTCCTCAAAAATAGCCTTGGCAAAGCCATTCCAGGAGGTATGACCGCTATTGGCGCAGTGGTACACCCCGCGACAGTCCTTGGCGATCAGGGCAATGATCCCCTTAGCCAGGTCAACGGTCCAGGTGGGGGAGCCGATCTGGTCATCCACCACCGTCAGCCGGCTCCTTTCTCTGCCCAGCCGCAGCATGGTCTCCACAAAATTTTTGCCGTGCAGGCCGTAGAGCCACTGGGTCCGTACCAGCAGGTTATCAGAATTGATATCAACATTCAGCTCACCGGCCAGTTTTGATTCGCCATAGATATTCAACGGCCGCTGCAGATCATTCTCTTGGTAAGGGCTGCCCTTGCTGCCGTCAAAAA
>DKFG01000040.1:0-11069 GCA_002452325.1 Geobacter sp. UBA6802 | reverse complement strand
CTTCGGCATTGACCTGCATGGCGGTCTCGGCATTACTTTCGCAGCCGTCCACATCGGTATAGGCAGCGCAGTTCACCACCACTTTCGGTTTCAACGCGGTCAGCACCTGCTGCACCGACCGCATATCCGTGATATCGATATCCGGCAGATCCACCCCCCTGCCCCGATCACCCAGCAGTGCCAGCAGATCCTGCCCCAGCATGCCCCCTGCCCCGATCACCAGAATCATACGGCACCTCCGTACTGCAGCTGATAGTAATCGCGATAGCTGCCGCTGGTGACCTCCTGTACCCAGGCCTGATTGGCCAGATACCAGTCAATGGTCTCACTAATGCCGGTTTCAAAGGTATAGGCCGGTGACCAGCCCAGTTCATGCTTCAGCCTGGAGGCGTCAATGGCATAACGCTTGTCATGGCCGGGCCGATCCTTGACAAAGGTGATCAGTTGGCGGTTGCTGCCCGGCTTACGCCCCAGGCGGCTGTCCAGCAGGTCACAGACCAGGTTGACGATGTCGATATTTTTCCATTCGTTGTTGCCGCCGATATTGTAGACCGACCCTGGCTCAGCCTGCTTGAGGATACACTCAATGGCAGCACTGTGGTCCTGCACATGCAGCCAGTCCCGCACATTACTGCCGTCGCCGTATACCGGCAGCGGCTTCTCGGCAATGATATTGGCAATCAGCAGCGGGATCAGCTTTTCCGGAAAATGAAACGGGCCGTAGTTGTTGGAACAGCGGGAGATAATGGTCGGCATGCCGAAGGTTTCATGGTATGCCCGCACCAGCAGGTCTGCCCCTGTCTTTGAGGCCGAGTAGGGAGAATTGGGGGCCAGCGGTGTTTCTTCCGTAAAGTAGCCGGTTTCACCAAGCGAGCCATAGACCTCATCGGTAGAGATCTGGTAATAGCGAAAATCAGCCACCAGCCCTGATTGCCAGTGCTTGCGGCACTCCTCCAGCAATATCTGGGTGCCCAGCACATTGGTGCGGACAAAGATCTCCGGCCCGGTAATGGAGCGATCAACATGGGATTCGGCAGCAAAATGAACCACTGCATCAACCTTCTCTTCTGCGAGGATCGATGCAACCAGGGCTGCATCCCCGATATCCCCCTTGACAAAACGGTAGTCGTGGTTCTGCTCCACTGCCGTCAGGTTCTTCAGGTTTCCGGCGTATGTCAGGGCATCAAGGTTAATGACACGACAACCCGGATTTAACGGCATAAAACGGTTGATGAAGTTGGAACCGATAAAACCGGCGCCACCGGTCACCAGCAAGCTGGTGGGGGTAAAAGAGCTGAATGACATGCAGCAACCTCCGCAAAATGGTGTAAAAAGGGTGGCACTGTACCATAGAACCGACTCAGGATTAAACCCCAAAACCGCCGCACACAAAGTCAAGCCGTTCCCATTTTACGCCTTCGATGAACGTCTCTATTTGGGTAGCAATGCGGACTTGCATTTGGTATGGCTTTTGCCCAACCCGTTTTTCCCGTGTTCCATTTTTTGTTTTTGAAAAATTACGATTGTGTGCAGTTTATGCAATAAAGCAAGCCTGATCCAAAGTTTCCTACGTCCTGAAATCCTCGAAATACCTGGTTGACGCATTGTAACATATAATCTACAGTCAGTCATGACTGAAGCGTTGGGCGACGGAGTACATGAGCTAAAAATTGATTACGGCCCTGGCTATCGTGTCTATTATGCCATGAGCGGGAAAACTGTCGTTCTTTTGCTTATTGGTGGCGACAAGTCAACCCAGCGTAGAGACATCAAGACGGCAAAGTCCTACTGGAAACGGCAAAAGGAGAAATAAGTCTATGTCACGAAAAACCGGCGACTGGCACAAATATCATATTGAATGGCTGAAAGACGAACAGAATGCCGCTGAATACCTGAACGCGGCTCTTGAAGACGGCGACCGGGACGGACTATTGCAGGCGCTTCGGAACATCGCCGAAGCAAAAGGCGGCATGGCTCTGGTTGCCGAGAAAGCCCATGTAAAAAGGGAAAGCCTGTACCGTATGCTTTCCACGCGAGGCAACCCAGGGCTGTCAAACCTTCTCTCCATCCTTCACGGCATGGGCTTAAAAATGACCATCCAGCCTGAAAAGATAGCAACAGCCTCATAGTTGTCCCCCCCAAACCGGTCTTGCAACCGCTAAAAAGCCCACAAAGCCTTACAACATAAAGGCTTGCTGGCTTTTTTGCCGCCTCGTCACCCATTCCAAATAACCAACCCAAAAACCCAAATAATCTACTGTCCGGCCCGTACCGGCCACACATAGAAGAAGGTCGGGTAGAGCGGCTGTATCGCGAAACCCGACAACACCCTGTTGGAATTCGCTACGTTCTTCCCAACATACGACTTATGTGGTACGTTTGTGATCATTCATTTCACTTTTACGGAGGTTGTCATGCCCTCACTCCAACGGATTGAAAAACAGGTTGCAGCGCTGCCTGAGCCAGACTTACGTCAATTCCGCTCATGGTTTGATGCGTTTGACGCGCAACGCTGGGATCACGAGCTTTCTGATGATATCAACAGCGGCAAGCTGGATGCTCTGGCTGCCGAGGCCCTTGCCCACTATGACGCTGACAGATGCAAACCGCTCTGATTCACCATGCCTCACCCCGCTTCTGGGAGTGTTACTATTGTCTACCAAACACCATCAGACATTTGGCAGACGCCAACTTTGCCCTCTTGAAACAAAATCCCAGACACCCTTCCTTGCACTTCAAACAGATCAGGCAATTCTGGTCGGTTCGGGTTGGCCTGCGTTATCGCGCCCTTGGGATTGGCGTACCTGATGGCGTAGTATGGTTCTGGATTGGCAGCCACACCGACTATGACCGGCTGCTCACCTGAACTGTACTGTCCACCTCGAACAGTTTAGACAACAGCCCTTGTTCTACGAGGGAGTTAAGTATCATGTCCCGGAATTACCCTCTCAATAATGTAACCCTACAAGCCTGACCCAATTACTTCCAATTACTTCCCGTACCGGCCACAGTAGCAGGTCGGGTAGAGCGGCTGTATCGCGAAACCCGACAGCACCCTGTTGGGATTCGCTACGCTCTTCCCAACCTACGACTTTAGCTCCCCCTCCTGTAGTTAAGGAGGGGGTTGGGGGGGTGGTTAAATAACCAAAAAACCCAAATAATCTACTGTCCGGCCCGTACCGGCCACACATAGAAGCTGGTGCTCGCCTTATAGACGCCGCCCACATAGCCGTACACGCTCACGTACCAGGCGACGTTCGCGTCGCCTGCGTAGGCACTGGAAGACCAGTAGTTTAAGTAGACTCCGCTGAAGGGATGACCCGCAGGCAGGGCGGGATTTGTGCGGGAGCGGTCAATCAGGCTTTGCAATTCTTTGCGGTTTGGCAGGTGCCACTGCCCGGCGGTTGAACCGTCAGAAAGCCCGCAGGCGCCGCTGGCAAGAGTATTTGCGCTGGTAAGGGCGTTGGCCCAGGTCTGTGTGCCAAAGCAGTTGGCATTCTTCAACCAGATAAGCCCGGTCAGGTTATCAGTTACTGTGCCGTTAGCATTATCAGTAAAGCGGGGGTCTGGCCAGGCACCACCTGTTTGCAGAGCGCCGTCCTACCCGGTGCCGGGGCAGTCAATTACAGCGCCTGCGGCATTATAGCAGATGGTCTGGCCGGTTTTGGGCAGTTGCACTGCCTGCGCATGCGCCACAAGGCCCAACAGAAAACAACAGACAACAGCAAACGTCATTTTTTTCATGGTAAGCTCTCCTTGGTTAGGTTCATTTTTTCAGCATACCGGCAATACGCTGTGTGCGTAGTTTGGGCATGTTCTCTTTGTTCAGCCGCATAACGGCGTTCAGCCAGGGGTAACGCTGGAATATGGACCGGCGCAGCCGGTTGGTATCGGCCCATTTGAAGTGGCCGTAGTATGAGGCCATAATGCTGCGTACCTGCTCAAACCATGCCTTGTCGGCGCGACGAAAGCGGTACAGCCCCCTCGCATCCTGGCGCACACCGCTGCGTTGCAGGCGATCCAGACGGATTCTAAGGTTGTTGACACTGCGCCGCCGCACCAGGGCGGCATGCACCCCCTTACCCCTGCGGCAGGCGTAGCTGTCATGGATAAAGACCGGCTCATAGATCTGCTCCAGCCGTTCCACCAGATAGTGGTGTACCACCCGGTCACGAAAATCAGCGGCAACGATCTCGCGCAGCTTGGGCCGGTCAACAGCAAAGCGGATCACCCGCGAAGGCTGGTAGGTTCCGCCAGCCAATTCTTCGGCCAGCTCCAGCAGGTTCAGTTCGGCCCGGTATTCAAATTTAAGGGCATTCGCTGTGCCCCGTTTCAGGCGGCGGCAGTTTTTTCCAGCTACGGTACAGGTCGGCAAAGAGATCAGCCGGCGCGGGTACAGAGTCATCCGGGACGCGGGGGGTCCACTCTCCGGCCCGTACCGGCCATACATAGTTGTTGTTGTTCTTATTGTTGTTGTTCACATTGCCGTTGTTCATGTTCACGTTCCAGGCGTTGTTTGTGTTGCCTGCGTTGGTACTGGAAGACCAGTAGTTGTTTGACTGGACTCCGCTTGCCTTTTCTCTTGGTTGTCTTGGGCCGCCGATCCCTCCGGGTACGGCGGCCTGCCCTGGTATGCCGGGCTTCGACTCCGCTCAGCCCACGCTGACGGTCCCTGAGCGGAGTCGAAGGGAGCGGCGGAAAAGGCGCACAGTGGTACTACCGCACTCCCGCCGGGCTGGTGCCCTGCGGTTCTGGCGCTCCCCGCGCCCCGGATGCCTTCAGCCACCCCTCGGCCTGGCGGACAACCTGCCCGACCAGCTCTACGGTGGTGGCAAATGATGCAAAACTTCTAAAACCTCCTGTTTCCTGACAGATTCTGGCCTGCACCAGCAACTGCTCCAGCTCGTCACGCAGCAGAACCAGCGTCTCCCGCTTGTCACGCCGACCATTGGCCTTAATAATCAGTGCCACTGCCTGCTGTGATTTCAGACGCATCTCGCTGCCCAGGGTGTATTTTACATAACGGGGAAAACCCCGCACCACGGTTTCCAGATGCACCGCCAGCTTCATGGCACTGCGGTAAATGGGCAGATGGTCATAACGAGCCATAGCAAATCTCCAAATAAAACCCAAATAATCTACTACTGTCCGGCCCGTACCGGCCACACATAGAAGCCGTTGCCCTTACCGTAGTAGTCCACGTAGCCGTAGTCCATGCTCACGTTCCAGGCGTTGCCTGCGCTGCCTGCGCCGGTACTGGAAGACCAGTAGACGAACGACTGGACTCCCGTGAACGGATGGCCAGCAGGCAAAGCAGGGTTGAACCGCTCTGCATCCACCAGGCTTTCCAGCTCTACGATGTTCGGTAGGTGCCAGTCACCAACGCTGCTGCTGTCGGTCAGGCCGCAGGCGCCGGATGCCAGTGTGTTGGCAGATGTCAGTGCATTAGCCCAGGTTTGTGTGCCAAAGCAGTTGGCATTCTTCAGCCAGACCAGCCCGGTCAGATTGTCGGTTACCGTACCGTTGTTGTTATCGGTAAAGCGCGGACTGGGCCAGGCAGTACCTTTTTGCAGTTCGCCGTCATCCCCGACGGCATAGCTGGTGGTCTGGCCGGTTTTGGCAATCTGGATACCTGCAACGGCGGTGGTGGCATTCGCCTCCCCGGACCAGTCGGAGTCTCCTGCGCCGTTAGTGGCTTTTATGCGGTAGTAATAGGTGGTTGCGGCGCTGAGCCCGGTGTTGCTGTAGCTGGTTGCATTGGCCGCCGGGGTGGCTATCTGCGCCCAGACACCCCCTGCCCCGGTTTTGCGCTCAATGACAAAGCCGGTTTCAAGCTGATCACTGCCGGTCCAGGCAAGATTGGTTTGGCTGGCGGAAATAGCGGTTGCCGTAAGACCGGCAGGGGCTGCCGGGACCACAACCACCAGCATGGTAATACTGCCCAGGTCAGTGGTCTGTCCGGCGGTGATGGTGACGCTATTAACCACTGCCTGGTGGGTTATGCTATTACCGGCGTTAAGCCCCTGAAAGGTAAAGGTGCGGTTGGTTCCGGCCGGTATGCCGCTGATGCTACCGCTGCCTGCTCCGGCGGCGTAATCCTGCTGCATATCGGGCGAAATGCCGCTGCCACTGATAATAACCCGCACCGTGGTCACACCTGCCGGGGCGGATGCCTTGGTTGCGCTGCCTTTGGCTGCCTCCTGCCAGACCAGTCTGGCGGTGGCTGCGCCGGTGTTTGAAGATGCGGTGACACCTCCGGCGCCACCGCTGCAGCCGCCCAGAAACGCGGCAATGAATATGGTTGTACTCATCAGTAGTGCTGATAAAAATGTCTTCATGCTGTTCTCCCTTACCAGGTAAAGTTTGCTGTACCAGTGGCGCTGGCAAAGGCTGCTGTGACCGTGCAGTTGCCGGTAATGGCGCCGGTGGTGTAGGTGTTGCCGGACAAAGAACCACCGCAGCCGGTGACTGAGCTGATGGCGTAACCGGCAGCAGGTGTTACCGTGAAGCTGGTGGTGCCGTTATAGCCGATGGTCTGGGCTGTTGCCGGTGAGATGCTGCCGTTTGCGCCTGCCAAGGGGGTGACGGTGTAGCTGAGAAGGCTGAAAGTTGCAGATACAGAACAATCAGCATTGATGGCGCCGGTGGTGTAGGTGTCGCCCGATAGTGTGCCGCCGCAACCGGTGACAGAAGCAATGGCATAGCCGCTGTTTGGTGTTACGGTAAAACTGGTGGCACCGCCCTGGTTTACCGTCACAGCTGTTGCCGGTGAGATGCTGCCGTTTGCTCCGGCCAAGGGGGTGACGGTAAAGGCAGATACCGGTGTTCCACCTCCTCCGCCGCACCCCGCCAACCCCAGCAACACCGCAACCAGCAAACCGAAAAGTGATAAACCCGTTTTTTTAACCATAACTGTTTCCTTTCTTTTCATGACATCTGAAACGCTTAAAACGCAAAAACGCCGCGCCCCCGGTTAAAAACCGGAAACGCGGCGTTAAAAACAAAAGCCCACAGTGACATGCCTGACCGCTGGGACACCAGGCGGCCTGATGACAAACATGGTTCTACGACATTGTGCTGTGCATAAAAAGGACTCGTCAGGTGGCTTTTAGGTCAAAAATCTGTACAGAACAACCAAAATGATGTCAAGAGGAAAGAGCTCCCAGTGGAGTACTGCAGCGCACTACCAGCTCGTTTACGGCAGCTACTCCCCCTCTGCAGTTAATCCAAATTTTGACAACTTGTAACGATAGGAACGAAACGACATCCCCAGCAGTTCGGCAGCCTTGGTCTTGCTGCCCCCTGATTTTTCCAGGGCCTTGACCAGATATTGCCTCTCAAGCTGCTCTAGGGCCGGTTCAAGTTCAATCCCCTCGTCAGGGATCTCCACAGCGGTGTGCAGGTCAAACTGCTTGACCGCATTCCTTACCTGGGCCGGCAGACTGGCCAGGGTTATCCGGTGAGGATCCAGTACCAGGCTCCGCTCTATGATGTTTTCAAGCTCACGCACATTACCGGGAAACTGGTAGACCATCAATGCCTGCAACGCGTCCGGCATTACAAGAGAACCTGGTTTGCCATGCTTGCGGACAAGGTGTTCCACCAAGAGCGGTATATCTTCTACCCGCTCCCGCAATGGCGGCATGACCACCTGCACCACATTGATCCGGTAGTACAGGTCATCCCTGAAACTGCCGTCTTTTACCTGCTGTTCCAGATCACGGTTTGAGGCGGCCACAAGCCTGACATCCACCTTCTTGACCGAACTCCCGCCAACCCGGCGCACCTCCCGCTCCTGGATCACCCGCAACAGGCGGGTCTGCATGGCCAGCGGCAGCTCACCGATCTCATCCAGAAAGACCGTGCCGCCACCTGCCTGCTCAAACAGGCCGGGACGCTCTCCCACCGCTCCGGTAAAGGCCCCGCGGGCATGGCCGAACAGTTCACTCTCAATCAGATTTTCCGGAATGGCCCCGCAGTTGACTGCCACAAAAGGCTTGCTGCGGCGCGGACCGGCATGGTGAATCGCCCGGGCTGCCAGTTCCTTGCCGGTGCCGCTTTCTCCTGAGATCAACACCGTGGTAGTAGACTCAGCAACCTTGCCCAACAGCTGAAAAAGCTCCTGCATCCGCCGGGAGTTGCCCACAATACCGCCATAGCCGTCGCAGACCGCCACTTTTTCGCGCAATTGCCGGTTCTCACGGCGCAGGTCTCGCTTTTCAAGGGCATTGGCAACCAGCAGCTTGACCTCATCCACCTTGAACGGTTTGGCCAGATAGTCGTAGGCTCCCAGCTTCATCGCCTCCACCGCCTGTTCAGCAGTAGAAAAGGCGGTAATCAGCAGCACGACCGTTTCCGGGCTGGCCTCTTTGATCCGCTCCAGTAAAGCCAGACCGTTCAGGCCGGGCATCTGCACATCGGAGATCACCAGAGCAAACTCTGTCGAAGCCAGATGGGACAGCGCAGTGGCAGCATCGCCGGCGGTCACCACCTCGTACCCTTCACGCTCAAGCAGGATCGCCAGAAACTCCCGCATGCTCAGCTCATCATCAACAACCAGCAGCCTGGTCTTAGCCATCCTCTTCCTCCAGCATCGGCAACAACAGCGTCACTACCGTACCGCCTTCCGGACGGGGATCAACCTGCACACTGCCCTGATGCCCCTCTACAATCCGATAAACCGTTGCCAGGCCCAGGCCGGTGCCGTTCGGTTTGGTGGTCCAGAACGGCTCAAACAGGTGACGACAGGTCTCGGAGTCCATGCCGATCCCCTGATCCGCCACCCTGATCCGCAGCAATCCATAGCTGCTGCCGGCATCATCAATGCCACGCTGTTGATCGGCCTGCAGCAAAATATCCCCACCATCAGGCATGGCATCAGCAGCGTTCTGTAGCAGATTAAGGAGCACCTGCTGCAGCTGGTCCCGGTCAGCCCTGATCCGCAATTCAGACGGCAGATCGCTGCACAGCCTGACCAGACTGAAGCGTGCATCACCGGCCAGCAGTTCCTGCAGATCTGCTGCCAGGGCCACCAGATCAAACCATGCCAACTGAGGCTGACGTGGCCGGGCGTAAGCCAGAAAATCAGTAATCAGGAGATTCAGCCGCTCCGATTCCCGCAACACAATGGCCAGCAAACGGGATTCATGATCACGCAGGCAGCCATGCTCAGCCAGCAGCTGCACTGAGCCGCTGATGGCAGCCAACGGGTTGCGTATCTCATGGGCCATCCGTGCCGAGAGCTCACCCAAGGCCGCAAGCCGGTCAGCCCGCTTCAGAGCCAGTTCCATCTGTTTCAGTCTAGTCAGATCCCTGATGGTCACCAGCAATCCAACCGGCTCACCCTGCAGATTGTTGAAACCGGTTACCGTATACCCGATCAGGAGCGGTTCGCCCGACTCGGCGCGGTAACTGAACTCCCCCTGCTGACGGGCTTCAAACGATAAAGACGGCAGTTCCAAGCCAGGGAACACCGCCGCCACTGAACGACCGTAAGCCTCTGGCTGGGTCAGGCCGGTCAACCGCTCCAGATACGGGTTGTACACCCTGATCAATCCATCAGGGGTAAGGGTCATCAGACCGCTTTCCAGCTGCTCAACAATAGTGCTGTGCAGCTGCTTCAGCTCTTCGTAGTTGACCTCGGTTGCCCGCAGGGCCTGTTCAGTCTGCCGTGCCCGCTCAGCCAGATGACTGCCCATAACCGCAGCCAGTACAAACCCTACCAGATGCAGAAAGATCGTATACAGAATGACCACTTCACCACGATACAGGGCCGCCTCGGCACCAAGGCCGATCATCCGCAGCAGGCCATAATACTGCATGTCCACCAGGGCGCCGTAGAGGATGATGCAGAGCGCGGCGGTGTAGAGGGCCTGACGCCGATTCAGCAGCATTCCGGCATGCATGATGGCCAGCAAGTATAGAAAGGAATAGGGACTGGCAATACCGTCCGTCAACAGCAGCAGCATGGTGACGAACAGGACATCCCAGACAATCTGCAGGCGGGTGAGGGGCAGTTGCCAGCGCTGATGTTTGAGAAAAGCCAGCGAACCTGCCGAGAACAGACCGGCAAGCAGCATCAGTGCTATGACGCTGGTGAACTGGGGCATGCCGAGCGCATCAGCATCGGTGAACTTGAGGATAACGGTGGAGGACAGAAAGAGACCGACCACCACCACCCGGGCCAGGATATAGAGCCGCAGCCGGCGCTCAATAATCATGCCGGACAACCGCTACCGGCCGACACCTGGAGACTATCCTCCCACAGCGCCGGCAAGTTTGAAGATCGGCAGGTACATGGCCACAACTAACCCCCCTACCGTGGTACCCAGAAAAACCATCAAGAGCGGTTCCATCATGGAGGTCATGGCAGAGACCGCGTCATCAACCTCATCGTCATAAAAATCAGCGATCTTGTTCAGCATGGCATCCATGGCGCCGGTGGCCTCACCGACCGCGATCATCTGCACCACCATGGGCGGAAAAATGCCGCATGACTGCAGCGGCTCGGCCATGGTCTTGCCTTCCGAGATGGCCTGCCGCACCCCGTAGATCGCCTCTTCCACAATCTTGTTGCCGGCTGTCTTGGCCACGATCTCCAGGCCGTCCATGATCGGCACCCCGGAGCTGACCATGGTTCCCAGGGTACGGGTGAACTTGGCCACCGCCACCTTGCGGATCAGCGGCCCGGCGATCGGCGCCTTGAGGGCAAAGGCATCGATCTTCTTGCGGCCCACGGGGGTGGCATAGAGCTTTTTGAACCCCCAGATGGTGGCGAAGATGGCGGCGATGATCACGATGATGTACTTCAGCAGAAAATCCGACAGGGCGATAACGAACTTGGTGGGACCTGGCAGATCGCCGCCGAAGTCGGCAAACATCTTGGCAAAGGTCGGAATGACGAAGACCAGGATCACGCCCACCACAATCACGGCGATCGACATGATGGGGACCGGATAGACCATGGCCCCCTTGATCTGCTTTTTAAGCTTCATCGCCTTTTCGATGTAGGCCGCCAGACGGTTGAGGATGGTATCCAGGATACCGCCGATCTCACCAGCCGCCACCAG
>DKFG01000287.1:5008-11259 GCA_002452325.1 Geobacter sp. UBA6802 | reverse complement strand
CCTGCTTGAGGGTGAAGCTTACCATCTGCCGTACACTTGCTGAATCATCAGCAGTCATAATCAATTTTGCCATGTCAGTTTATTCCTCCACACCAGATACAGGGTAAGTCTGCGTTGTGCTTGCAGGTGCTCTGCCGTTGCAGCCCAACGGTTTCGATAGCTTTTTTGACTTCAGGGGCCATACAGCCCGAAAAGTTGAAACGTTTTTGTGCATCAAGCGCCGTGCGACAGGCTGAGCAGATCAGTTGCACACCGGCAAGGTCAATCTCTTCGACACCGGAAACATCCAGCTGGATACTGGTTGGAGTTGTCTCTTCAAGCAACAGGCTGAGCAGTGCAGGAGCGGTGTCAATGGCCAGTCTGCCTGTCACGCCAATACTTACTGTTGTGCCGTCATTACTGGTGCTGCGGGTAAGCTGTAGGTCAGACATAGAACCGCCCCCTAGAATAAATCAACATTATCGCCATATTCAGAGTCGCTGTTGCTTGATTCCTGCTGCTTCTGTAATGAGAGTTTGACCCCATGCCGCGCTGCCAGCATTTCATGGATCATCCGTTCACTTTCCATGGTGTAGCGCTGCTCCATATGCCGCAGGTTGTCTCTAAACTCGCTTGATGCCGGGACCAGGGATCGAGCTTCGGCGTAGACCTGTTCAAGGGCCTGTACCACCTGCTCGGTCTGTTGTTGTATCTCTTCATGGACATGGATGCTTGAGGTGGTCTGGTTTATTTCATCAGAGAGTGACTCAGCCGTACGTGCCAGTGTTGAAAGTTGTTGCTGCAGGGAATAGTTGATGCCGGAAAGTGATGTGATGATCTGACGGGCCTCCTGCTCCATTTCGCTGACTGGTTGTGAACCATCCTCAACTTCAAGAAAGCTCTGATCGGCAATACTGGCGGTAATTGCATTGATGGCCTGCAG
The DNA here is from genome assembly GCA_002452325.1 of Geobacter sp. UBA6802. Taxonomy (GTDB): domain Bacteria; phylum Desulfobacterota; class Desulfuromonadia; order Geobacterales; family Pseudopelobacteraceae; genus Trichlorobacter. The sequence goes on along the minus strand of DKFG01000287.1, from coordinate 10,337 downwards.
GGTGTTGGAGACCGCTTCAGTCTGAATAACCGCATCAAGGGAGAGGCGTTTGATCGCTTCAGCCAGTACCCCCAGCGCTGCTCCTTGAGGGCCGGTGTGGGCAGCCTTGATCTGGGCATTCAGGGCGATCAGGTCTATTTCTGAGCCAACTGCTTCAATGTCACTGACAAATCCCCCAATTTCAGCCATGGTGCTGGTCACCTTATGCATGGCAGCAGCCAGCTCCTGATCTGCCTGATCACAGTTTTGCAGAATCAATGTGACCCGGTGCATCTCTTTTTCCATGGTATCCAGCAACGATGTCTCGGCTGAGTCGGAACTGCCCATCAGTGCCTGTTGCAGTTCCAGGCTTATCTGGGTCTGTTTGGCGCCAATGTCACGCAGGCTGTCCAGAATAGTGTTGGTGGCCTTTGTCAGTTGGTCTGTCGCATGCCTGGTCTGAGCGGTCTGAAGTTCGCAGATATCACCGATTTCAGCCACCAGTGCAGGGCAGGCATCTTCGTTCGGGGTGGCTTTGTCACAGGTGTGTTGTTGCAGCTTTTCAAGCGCTTCAATCACATGTTCAATCTGCTGGCGGGTGATGTCGTGGAACTGCATGGAGGCAACCACGGCGCCGATATCCGATGAAATCTGTTCGGAAATAACCGCAACTTGGTTGCCGGTGGCAGAGCAGGTGGCATTCAGGTTAGCCAGGGTTTCGAGGTTGTTGCCAACCGCAGCAAGGATCTTTTGTGCATCAGCATACTGGTGCTCTTCAGTGCTGCGTACCATCTGGAGGTTGCCGTTGATCAGTTGAGCAAGAGACTGGCGTTGGGCCATGATGCCGGCTGATTTTTCGCTGACGGTCTGGGACAGTTTTTCAACATCCATGGCCAGGGTGGTGAAGCCGGCTCCCAGTTCACCCAGCCTGGCGGATTCAATTTTAGTGGATATGGAGAGCATCCGCAGCGCCTTGTCCATCTTCTGAAATCCTTCCAGGGGGCGCACGACGTTTTCAAGCTGAACCATGATCTGTTCCAGGGTGTTGCAACTTTGGTTTCCCTGGGTGTTGACCTGATCCAGGTAGCTGTTCATCTGGGCAAACAGGTTGCGTAACCGTTCTGTCAGTTGATTGCTTTCAGCACCTGCAACCAGTTCTACCAGGTTGTTGGAAACAGAAGATATTCCTGATGATCTGAAGGCAAAGTCCTGCAGTTTTCCACCAAGCTCCAGAAACTGATCTTCCGTGCAGCCTGAAAGCTGTCGCAAAACCTCCATGGTGGGGGTCAGACAGCTGTTCCATTGTGCAACCTGGTTACAGAGATGGGGAGTCATGGGTTAAATTCCTTTCAAAGCCCTGATCAAAACCTGCGTGCTACTGGAGCAGACCCAGGGCGCGAAGTTCCCTGAGCAGTTTCTGTTTACTGATCGGCTTGACCAGGTAGGCGGTGGCGCCGTCCTGATAAAACGAGTCAAAGACCGTCTTTGGGTCATCCAGGGCAGTGGTCATAACAACTTTGACCTCCAGGTTTGGCGGTACCTCAAGTTCTTTTTCAAGCTGCCGGATCAGTCGCAGCGCCTCTCGCCCGTCCATTTTGGGCATCATGATATCCATGCAGATCAGGTCATAGGGGGTCTTGGCATCATGGGCCAATCTGAAGGCGGTTACCGCTTCTTCACCATCAACGGCGATCTCGCAATCAAAATACATACCCAGCAATTCCCTGAGAATACGGCGGGAGATGAAATCATCTTCAACAATCAGACATTTCACGATGGGACTCCTTTACTTGAAGTCTGCAATACCAGAGAAGACGTAATCCCTTCCGGCAACTTCCTTCTGGTGGCATTCAAAACAGTTTTTAACCGGATCAAGCCGACTGGGTTTGCCGTCTGCTGTGTAGCCGACATATAACCAGCCACCGGTGTTTTTTTGGTTCTTGTCCTTTTTCATCAACACCACCATGTTTTTGGGACCATCAACGGCGCTGTTGTCCCCTTTGATGTTGAAATGCTCAACCACAATCCGGCTGCCTTCGGGAAATTTGTTGCCCGCCTGGTAGCCCTTGATCGCCTTGGGGTCGGCATAGATGTAGTGGATGCCATAAAAGAGCGATTTTTTGTCAGTCACTACTTTACGCACACTCTTTTTCCAGCTCTGATACTTGGGGAGTGGAGGTGCTGTAACGGCAGCAACGGCGAGGCCGACAGAAAACAGCACGATCAGTCCAATGGTGATCAGGGTAATACGTTTCATCTGGTTCTGGTCTCCTTGACAGCGGTTAGTTGAACAGCCTGAGTTGATTGGGTGAAGTATACCACCGCTTGTTTGCTTGTCACGTCAGGTGGCATGTTTTTTAGGCTTTTTCTGCAGTACGGTTTTAACAACTCTCCAATACGGTTTCAGGCGTATCGTTGGCCGGCAGATAGATGGAAAAGGTGGTGCCGGTGCCCGGTGTGCTTTCAACGCTAATGGCACCACCATGTTGCTTGATAATTCCGTACACCATGGAAAGCCCCAGACCGCTCCCTTTGCCGATCTCCTTGGTGGTAAAAAAAGGATCAAATATCTTTGGCAGGACATCCTTTGGAATACCACTGCCGGTATCAGAAATGGTGAGGTGGATGTACCGGCCTGGAGGTAGTCCGAGGGGTTCTGCAGTTTTGTTTTCAAGCACGGCATTTGCTGTGGCAATGGTCAACTGGCCGCCGTCAGGCATGGCATCACGGGCATTGATGGCCAGGTTCATCAGCAACTGTTCGATCATGCTGCGATCAACCATGGTCAGCAGCGGCTCCGGTGTTGACTGGGCACAGCAGGCCAGGCTCAGCCGGATGTTGTCGCCGATGATCCGTTTGATGAATTTTTCAAAGCCGGATACCAGGCCGCACAGCTCGGCCATGACCGGCGTACTTTCCTGTTTGCGGCTGAAGGTGAGCAGGTTCTGGGTGAGTCCGGCAGCCCGCTTGACCGCATCGACGATCATCTGCAAGCTTTCACCCTGGGGGCTGTCCGGAGGTGTCTGCATCAGCAACATGGTGCTGTAGCCCCGGATAACGGTAAGGATATTGTTGAAATCATGGGCGATACCCCCGGCCAGCAGGCCGATCGCCTCAAGTTTCTGGGAGTGGCGTAGTTGTTCTTCAGCCTTTTTGATCCGCAGCATGACCTTGATATGGGCGATCAGCTCTTCCGAGGTGATCGGTTTTTGCAGAAAGGCATCGGCCCCCAGGTCAAGGGCCCTGATCCGGTCCTTTGAAGCGGCGTCTGAGGCGGTGATGATGATGATCGGAATAAAGGCGGTTGCCGGGGTACGCTTGAGGCGGTGGATGGTCTCAAATCCGTCCATTTCGGGCATCTGCAGGTCCAGCAGGATGGTGTCCGGGTGCCAGTTCCTGGCCAGTTCGATCCCCTCGGCACCGGAGCGTGTGGTTTGTAACTCGGCATCCTTCAGGTGTTGTGCAATGGCTCCCTTGTACAGCAGCAGGTTGACCTTTGAATCGTCTATGGCAAGGATCTTCATGGCCGGGGGCACTGGATCGGCGTTGCGGCAAACGGCAGGCTGCAGGTAAAGGTGCTGCCCTCTTCAGGGGTGCTGACAAGGGTGAGGGTGCCGTCCAGTTTGTCACAGAGGGTGCGGACAATGGCAAGGCCGATGCCGAAACCGGTGGACCGGCGGGTCAGGTAATGCTCAAGCTGGGTAAACGGCTTGAAGATGACCTCTTGGAGCTGAAGCGGGATCCCTTTGCCGTTGTCTTTGACCTCAATCAGTACCTGTACGTGGCGCTGGTCGTGCCCCAGTGGTTCGGTCCAGATGCGACAGGAGACCCGACTGCCGCTCTGGTTGAATTTGAGGGCGTTGTCCAGCAGGCAGCCTCCGATGATCTGCAGGGAATCCCAGGGGCCGTAAAGTTTGCGACCAGCCGGATCACTGCAGCTGGCTTCAAACTGAATGCCGGCTGATCGGGCAGCATCTCTAAAGCGTGCCTCCAGTTGCTGCAGGGCCTGGCAGGGGGTGGTCATGCTGTCGGTGGTGGTAGGACGGGTGGCCTGGGCCTCAACCAGGGTCAACAGGTTCTGCACCAGCCGGTTCAGCTGATCGGTGGATCTGCGCAGCATGGCCAGATAACTGCCGACACCGGACGGAAGTTCATAATCTTCCAGCAGTTGCAGGGCGCCGACGATGCCGTTAAGTGGTGTGCGGAACTCGTGGCTGATCAGGCTTAAAAAGTTACGCTTCAGTTCGTCAATCTCGCTGGCTGTGCGCTGGGTCTCCTCCAGAGTCTCCAGCTGCCGGCAGAGCATTCTGGTCTGGTCGGCCACCTGCTGTTCAAGGCGGGTTCGATACTGCTGTTCAAGCCGTTGGGTCATGACAAAGGCCAGGGCCTTTGAGATGCACCAGGTGAGCTGGTTGAAGTCGATCGGTTTCATCAGCAGGTCAAAGGCGTGCTGTTTCAGCCCGTCTACCACCAGATCAAAATCCGAGTAGCCGGTCATCAGCAGCACCGGCAGGGTCGGATATTCCTGACGGACCGCTTCCAGCAGGCGGACGCCGTTCATATCCGGCATCCGGATATCGGTTAGCAGCAGGTCAATGGTTCCCTGTTGCTGCCGCATGATCTCCAGGGCCTGATAGCCCCCGGAGGCAGAAAGCACTTGGTAATTCTGGGATTCAAGGAAGGTATGCAGCATCTTGAGTACCAGCGGTTCGTCATCTACCAGCAGTATGCGTGCCTTGGGAGAAAGGGTAGGAGGGGGCGTTGGTGAGGCGTCTGCCATGGTTGTTCTTTCTGGTGGCTGGTGGTCTGTGTGATGCGGTACAGTGTGACATACTTTCCGGGTGTGTCAAGCCGGTGTGATCAGCCTGATGCCGCCCTGATCGTTATCTGCAACCAGAATCATTGCCGACATGGCGCCCCTCTTTGTTGACCTGTGTACCACCTATAGTTTATAGAGGATACCTGTGTACATTACGTTGAGAACCGTGAGCATGCTATGGCCCGTCCAACCTGGGATCAGTATTTTATCGATATCACGCATCTGGTGGCAACCCGTTCCACCTGCCTGCGCCGTCAGGTGGGGGCGTTGCTGGTGAAGGATCGCAATATCCTGGCCACCGGCTACAACGGCTCTCCCTCCGGTATCCGTCATTGTGATGAGACCGGCTGTTTGCGGGAGCGGCTGCAGGTTCCCTCGGGTGAGCGCCATGAGCTGTGTCGCGGTTTGCACGCAGAGCAGAACGCCATCATTCAGGCGGCCCGCCATGGCGTCAATATCGACGGTTCCACCCTGTATTGCAATACCATGCCCTGTAGTATCTGCACCAAGATGCTGATTAATGCCGGTATC
>DKFG01000287.1:2299-4923 GCA_002452325.1 Geobacter sp. UBA6802 | reverse complement strand
TGGTGGATTCCCGGCCCGATAAGGGGGGGGCGGTGATCAGGCGGAGGCGCGAGTGCGAGTCCTGCGTCAAACGCTTTACCAGCTATGAGCGGATAGAGGAGATGCTGCCGCTGGTCTGCAAAAAAGATGGTCGGCGAGAGCATTTTGACCGTTTGAAGGTGATTTCCGGCATTAAGAAGGCCTGTGAGAAACGACCGGTCTCGGTTGAGGCCATTGAGCGGATGGCTGATCGTTTTGAAGCTCGCCTGCAGGAGAGTGGTGAGCGGGAGGTGGCAGCTGCGCTGATCGGCGAGTGGATTATGAACGAGCTGCACGCTGTCGATGAGGTGGCCTATGTCAGATTTGCCTCGGTCTATCGTTCATTCAAGGATATCAATGAGTTTATGGTTGAGCTGCAGGATCTGCTGAAGAAGTAGGGGCAAACCGGGGGTAAGGGGTACACCATGCGGGATGATCTCAGATATATGCGGCGGGCAGTATCGCTGGCCCGTAAAGGGGTGGGCCGGACTGCGCCTAACCCGGCAGTGGGCTGTGTGATCGTGCGTGATGGACAGATTGTGGGGGAGGGGTGGCACAAGCAGGCCGGAACCCCCCATGCCGAGGTGCTTGCGTTGGCCCAGGCCGGAGAGCTGGCCCGGGGCGCTGATCTGTACGTGACCCTTGAGCCGTGCTGCCATCACGGCAAGACTCCTCCCTGTACTGAGGCGATCATTGCCGCTGGTGTCAGCCGGGTGGTGGCCGGTATGACCGACCCGTTTCCCCAGGTGGCTGGACGCGGCCTGCAGGCGCTGCGTCAGGCCGGTATTACCGTGGAATCGGGTCTGCTGGAGCAGCAGTGCCGGGAGCTGAACAAGGGGTTTATCAAGTGTGTGACCACCGGCCTGCCCTATGTGATCTACAAGTCTGCCATGACCCTGGATGGCGCCATTGCCACGGTTACCGGTCAATCACGCTGGATCAGCTGCGAGGTGTCACGGCGTCTGGTGCATCGGCTGCGTGCCGCCTGTGATGCAGTGATGGTGGGGGTGGATACGATCCTGGCCGATAATCCGCAGTTGAATGTGCGGCATGTGCGGGGTAGGGACCCGCTGCGGGTGGTGGTGGACAGCCGCCTGCGGACACCTGAGAGCTTTAACGTGCTGCAAGGGGGACTAGCTAAAAAGACCCTGCTGGCCACCTGTGAGCGTGATGAGGCGCTTCATGCCCGCTATATTGCCCAGGGGGCGCAGGTGCTGGCCTGCCGCGCCTTTGACGGGCGGGTTGCCATGCCGGATCTGTTGACCAAGCTGGCCGAGCGCGGTGTGCAGACCATCCTGCTGGAAGGGGGGAGCCGTCTGGCTGGTGACATGCTGCAGCATGGACTGATTGACGAGTGCATCTTCTTTTACGCCCCCAAGGTGGTGGGAAACGGCTTTGCCCCCTTTGCCATTAGCGGCATCACCAGTATGGATGATGCCTATCGGCTCAAACTGTTGAAAGTAGCTATGAGTGGTGATGATATGGTGGTGTATGCGCGGCCGGAGCTTGCATGTTCACTGGTCTGATTGAGGCGGTTGGTAACCTGTCCAGCCTGCGGAGCGGCGGCAACCAGGCAGTGCTTGAGCTGGTTGCGCCGCTACCAGCTGACGAAATCAGGATCGGTGATTCCGTTGCCGTCAACGGTGCCTGTCTGACCGTGATTGACCGGCAGGGGGATCGTTTCAAGTTTGATATCTCCCCCGAGACCGTGGCCCGGACTACCTTTGCTGCACTGCAGCCGGGCAGTAGGCTGAATCTTGAGCGTGCTCTGCGGTTGGGTGGTCGGCTGGACGGGCATCTGGTGACCGGCCATATTGATTGTATCGGCCGTCTGGCCAGCCGGACAGTCAAAGGCAATGCGGTGCTGCTTGGCTTCAGTCTCCCCCCTGAACATGCCCGGCTGCTGGTGGAAAAGGGCTCGGTGGCCATTGACGGTATCAGTCTGACCGTTAACAGCGTGTCAACCGGAGGTTTCAGTGTAGCCATTATTCCCCATACCCTGGCAAAGACCACCCTGGCCGATCTGGGGGTGGGGATGAACGTCAATATTGAGACCGATATCATCGGCAAGTATGTGGCCCGCCTGACGGCACCCCATGCTGCAGGTGGCGGTCTGACCATGGAAACATTGCTGAAAAACGGATTTATCTAGCTAGAGAGGAAGCAAACGTCAATGGGTGTCTGTACGATTGAAGAGGCGTTGGAAGATATCCGACAGGGTAACATGGTGATCCTGGTGGATGATGAAGACCGTGAAAATGAAGGTGACCTGACCATGGCCGCCGAAAAGGTGACGCCGGAGGCGATCAACTTTATGGCCAGATACGGTCGGGGTTTGATCTGTCTGACCCTGACCGCTGAGAAGTGCGAACGACTGGGGCTGAAGCCAATGGTGCGTGACAACACCTCCCCCTTTGAGACCGCTTTTACCGTCTCGATCGAGGCGCGTCGCGGTGTGACCACCGGTATCTCAGCGGCAGACCGTTCCCATACCATTCAGACCGCCGTGGCTGCCGACGCCTCAGCGCTGGATCTGGTCAGCCCCGGTCATATTTTTCCGTTACGGGCCAAGCCGGGCGGGGTGCTGGTCCGTACCGGCCAGACCG
>DKFG01000287.1:2132-2272 GCA_002452325.1 Geobacter sp. UBA6802 | reverse complement strand
TCATGAACGATGACGGCAGCATGTCACGCATGCCGGAGCTGCGGAAATTTGCCAAGGCTCATGGCCTGAAGATCTGTACCGTGGCCGATCTGGTGGCTTATCGACTGAAGCATGAGCAGCTGGTGCGTCCGGTGGCCGAT
>DKFG01000287.1:717-2061 GCA_002452325.1 Geobacter sp. UBA6802 | reverse complement strand
AGCCGGTGCTGGTGCGGGTCCACTCTGAATGTCTGACCGGTGATGTGATGGGCTCCATGCGCTGTGATTGTGGTGAACAGTTGCATAAAGCCATGGAGGCGATCGACGGCGAAGGTCGGGGAGTGATCCTCTACATGCGTCAGGAAGGTCGGGGGATCGGCCTGATCAATAAGTTGAAGGCCTATGAGTTGCAGGATCAGGGGATGGATACGGTGGAGGCCAACCAGCAGCTGGGTTTTAAGGCCGATATGCGTGACTACGGGGTCGGGGCGCAGATCCTGCTGGCGCTGGGGGTCCGCAAGATCAGGATTATGACCAACAACCCCCGCAAACTGGTCGGTTTGCAGGGGTATGGTATCACCGTGGTTGACCGGGTGCCGATCGAGGCCAGCCCTACCTGTTCCAACCGGCGCTACCTGGAGGCCAAGCGGGACAAGCTGGGGCACTTGCTGGAAAAGGTCTGATGCGGATTCTTCTGCATATCTGCTGCGGTCCCTGCGCCCTGTATCCCCTTGCAGCATTGCGCGCCGAGGGGCTGGAGGTGACCGGTCTGTTTTACAACCACAATATCCATCCTTACCAGGAGTACCAGCGACGCCGGGATGCGGCCTTGCAGATGGCTGAACTGGAACGGCTTGAGCTGATCATGCAGGATCAGTATCAGCTGGAGGAATTTCTGGCAAATGTGGCTGCAGAGCCTGAAAAACGCTGCGGCTACTGTTATGCCTCACGGTTGGATGCGGTAGCCCGGACTGCCCGGGAAAACGGTTGTGATGCCTTTACATCATCCCTGTTTTACAGCCGCTATCAGAACCACGATCTGATGCGTGCCAAGGCTGAAGAGGCTGCGGTTCACCATAACGTTCCATTTCTTTACCGCGACTACCGGCCCGGCTGGCAAGAGGGAATCAGGCGTTCCAAGGATCTGGGGTTGTACCGTCAGCAGTACTGTGGTTGTATCTACAGCGAAAAGGAGCGCTATCACCCCAGGGGGCAACGCTGATGTCCGACTTGGGGCGGGTTTTGATTATCGGTGGTTTGGTGTTGGTGGCGGTGGGGTTGCTGATCAGTCTGGCACCTCGCCTGCCCTGGCTGGGGCGGCTGCCTGGCGACATCCTGATCAAAAAGGAGAGTTTCAGTTTCTACATGCCGCTTACTACCTGCCTGTTGCTGTCAGTGGCGGTATCGTTGCTGCTCTGGTTGTTCAGGCGGTGAGCCCTGTCTCTGAAACACAAAAAAGCCCGGATCGCTCCGGGCTTTTTTGTGTCTGTGTTGCTGCCGTCAACTAGGCGTGGATGGCATTGACCGGACAGGTGTCTACGCAGGCGCCGCAGTCGATGCAGG
>DKFG01000287.1:551-692 GCA_002452325.1 Geobacter sp. UBA6802 | reverse complement strand
CGCAGTTGGTGCAATCGTCAGTAATTGTGTGTGACACGGTACCACCTCCAAAAAGTTTTGTGTTTTGTGTGCATCCTTTTCACTCAAAGGCGTGACGGTGTTACCATAGCCTGTAAAAAATGTCCAGAAAAACTGTATACG
>DKFG01000287.1:0-516 GCA_002452325.1 Geobacter sp. UBA6802 | reverse complement strand
AAATACTTTAATTCCGCTAACGAATTTTTACTGATAATGATCTTTTGATTTTGTGCGTTCAGGAGGATTTTCTATGATTATTATGGCACTTAACTGCGGCAGCTCTTCAGTCAAATACCAGTTGTTTGATTGGGAGAAGAAGGTGGTGGTGGCAAAGGGGATGGTTGAGCGGGTCATTGTGGGTGACTCCTTTATTGTGCATGAAGTGCCCGGCAGAGAGACTTATAGGCTGGAGCAGGACTGTACGGACCATCGTGCCGCCATTGACCTCTTGATCCGGGTGGTAACCGACCGTGAGCATGGGGTNNGAGATATCGGCGGTCGGTCACCGGGTGGTGCATGGCGGTGAGAAGTTCACCTGCTCAGTCCGGATTGATGATGCAGTGCTGAATGCGGTCAAGGAAGTGCAGCATCTGGCGCCGCTGCACAACCCCCCCAACATTGACGGGATCGAGGCTGCCCGTTCCCTGATGCCCACTATCCCCCATGTGGCCATCTTTGATACCGCCTTTCACC
>DKFG01000252.1 GCA_002452325.1 Geobacter sp. UBA6802 | reverse complement strand
ACTTGCCCACGTTGGGCAGCCCGACAATACCGCAGTTAAATCCCATGACTCATCCTTCCAGGTAGCTCTTATTATTGTACAGACTCATCGCCTTGGGCACCCCTTCGTCCAGTGCGGTTTCCAGCATCTCCAGGGCGCCGTCCAGCACACGGGCAAAGATCTCCATCTCCGGCGGGGTAAAGGTACCCAGTACATAGTTGGTAACATCACCGTGCAAAGGACGACCAATTCCAAGTCGCAGGCGGGTAAAATCCCCCCTGCCCAACAGCTCCATAATTGAACGCAGACCGTTCTGTCCGCCGTGACCGCCACCTTGTTTGAGCCGGGCGACCCCCAGCGGCAGGTCAATTTCATCATGGACCACGATTAGCTGCTCTGGATGTGCCTTATAAAACTGCAAAGCGGGCATGATCGAACGACCGGAGAGATTCATGAAGGTCTGGGGTTTCAGCAGGATCAGACGGGTACCGTTGCGTTCCCACTCCGCAGTAAGGCCACCGAACTGTTTTCTGGTGATGGACAGGCCTTCCAGCTGGGCAATCCGCTCCAGAAACAGAAAACCCGCGTTGTNNGGCGGGTCCATTGGTACTTGGGGCCGGGATTACCCAACCCTGCGATGATAACGGTCTTCATAATATGGTGACAGGATCAGGTCGCGGCATCTACTCTGCCGCGACCTGCTATCAATTCCTGTTACGCCTCGGCAGGCGCGGCATCCTTGGCCTTGCCGTGAATACTGACCACCGAAGAGGTCGGGGCATCAAGAAACTTAATGCCGGCAGGCATGACAATTTGCTCAACATGGATCGAATGGCCAATGGACAGATTGGTAACATCCACTTCAATATGGCCGGGAATCTGGCTGGGCAGACATTCGACATGCAGCGTATGCTGGATCACATCAAGAAGTCCACCTTCCTTGACACCCGCAGCGGTACCTACAAAGCTGATCGGCACATTGATCCGTACCTTCTCAGCCATGTTAACCCGGTGCAGGTCTACATGCTCAGGAGTGCGCTTGATCGCATCACGCTGAATGTCGGCAACGATTACCACCACGTTGTCCAGGTCACCGCCACCCTGCAGGGTGATCAGGTTGTTGATGCCACCTTCACCGGCAATCGCTGCCTGTAGCTGCTTCGGCTCAACACTGACCGGAATCGGCTCCATGCCGCGTCCATACACAATACCGGGAATGCGTCCGGCTGCACGTAGTTTACGGCTGATCCCCTTACCGGTACTGGTACGGGTTTCGATCTTCATTTGGGTCTGTTGCATGGTCTTCCTCCCACCTCAAACGGCCTGTCTGGCCGAAAATAGACTGCTAACGTTTTATACAAACAGTGAACTGACTGATTCATCCTCATGAATACGGCGGATTGCCTCTGCAAGGAGTGGAGCCACCGAAAGTACCTTCACCCGTGAAGTCCGTTCCGCCTTTTCGCCCAGCGGGATGGAATCGGTCAACAACACCTCTTCAATCACCGAACCGTTCAGGCGGTCAATGGCAGGTCCGGACAACACCCCGTGGGTTGCCGCTGCATAGATGGCAGCAGCACCATTCTGCTTCAGGGCACCGGCAGCCTGGGTCAGGGTGCCAGCAGTGTCAATCATATCATCAAGAATAATCGCAATCTTGTCCTTGACATCACCGATCAGGTGCATGACCTCAGCCACATTGGGGGCAGTACGACGCTTGTCGATCATGGCCATCGGACAGGCCAGCCGTTTGGCAAAGGCCCGAGCCCGCTCGGCACCGCCGGCATCGGGAGAGACCATCACCACATCTTGCCCGGCGAAGCGCTCCTTCAGGTAGCCCAGAATAACCGGAATTGCGTATAGGTTATCCACGGGGATGTCAAAAAAGCCCTGTATCTGTCCGGCATGCAGGTCAACCGTCACCACCCGGTCAACGCCGGCAGTAGTGATCAGATCAGCCACCAACTTGGCTGAAATCGGGGTGCGGGGGGCAGCCTTGCGATCCTGACGGGCATAGCCGTAGTACGGCATAACTGCGGTAATGGTGGCTGCTGAGGCCCGCTTGAGGGCATCCGTTATCACCAGCAACTCCATCAGATTATCATTGGTCGGGGCGCAGGTTGACTGGACAACATAGACATCACGTCCGCGGACGTTTTCACAGATCTCTACCTGTACCTCACCATCGGAAAAGGTTTTGACCCGGGCATTGCCGAGGGGAACCCCCAGGGTATCACATATCTTGCCCGCCAACGCAGGATTGGAGTTACCTGAAAAAATCCTGATCTTGTCATACATAACGGGCCAGCCACCTTTCTCTTCTAAATATACTTACGTTGCTACACGTTTGCGTTAGATAGTCTCGACCACAGAAACAAACCAGTCTTGAGAGCTTTTCAGGACTTCACCAGCTGCCTGAGCCGTTGCTTCATCACTGAAAAGTCCGAAAACGGTGGGTCCGCTGCCGGACATCAATGAATAATGAGCACCCAGGCTGACCAACTGCGCCTTGATGGCGGCAATAACCGGAAATGCTGGAATGGTAACGGTTTCCAGATCGTTTGACAGGATACTGCAGAGTGCAGCAACGTCCGCAAACGAGTCGGGAATTGTAGACAGACCGTCACGTTGTGTCAACCGTAAATTTTGATAGACCCAAGCCGTGGAGACCGGCAGATTCGGGTTCACCAACACCACCCAGGCTGTTGGCAGGCCATGCAGCGGTGAAAGTCTCTCGCCAATCCCTTCTGCCAAGGCGGTCTGCTGAAAGACAAAAAACGGCACATCGGCCCCCAGCGCTACACCAATCGTCATCAGCTGCTCACGTGACAGTCCCAGTCCCAGCAGCTCGTTCAAGCCAAGCAGCACAGCGGCACAGTCGCTGCTTCCCCCGCCCAGTCCGGCTGCAACCGGAATATTTTTAAGGATATCAATGGCAACACCACCGGTAAAACCGGACCTGTCCAGCAGCATCCGGGCTGCCTTCCAGGCGATGTTCCCCTCACCATCCGGTACCCCGTCAGCATCACAGGTAACCGTTATGCCGGGACTCTCCTGCAGGATAATACGTACCTGATCGCACAGATTGATACGCTGCATGATCATCCGCAACTCATGGTAGCCGTCCGGTCGGCGCGAAAGCACATCCAGGCGATAGTTGACCTTAGCCGGGGCCTGCAGCAGGAGCGATTTAAGCATGATGTGAGTAATCTCCGCACAAACGTTGATTAAGATGCTGATCTGTTCTAGTAAACCAAAGCCTCTGTCAAGGCAAGACCAAAGAGACTTGCAGCAGCTTCGGTTCATCGGTATACTCTTGACCCTACAAACACCCACCCCTAATCACCACCGTTGACGAAAGGTACTGTCCATGAACATCAGATTGCCTGCCGAGTGGGAACCCCATGATGGTGTCCTGCTGGCCTGGCCTCACGCCGACACTGACTGGAACTGCTGTCTCGCGCAGGTGCAGGAGGTTTATTGCAACCTGATCCGCCAGATTATCCGTTTTGAGCAGGTGGTGCTGGTAACACCGAACCTTGAGCAGACCGGCAACAGCCTGGCAGCTGCCGGGATAGCAAACGATCGAATCACTCTCTGTCAGGCAGCGACCAACGACACCTGGACCAGAGACTATGGGCCGTTCACGGTACAGGTCAATAACCAGCCGGTGCTGCTTGATTTCGGCTTTAACGGCTGGGGGCTCAAATTTGCTGCCAACTACGACAATCAGGTAACTCACGCATTAAAGCAGCAGCGAATCTTCACCCCTGCAGTCAACACCATCGGCTTGGTCCTGGAAGGGGGCAGCATAGAAAGCGACGGCAACGGCACCCTGCTTACCACCAGCCAGTGCCTGCTCTCCCCCAACCGCAACCCGCAGCTGTCACGCAGTGAGCTGGAAGGAGCCATGCGGAACCTGTTTGGCGTCCAGCGCATTCTGTGGCTGGAACATGGTCACCTTGAAGGTGACGATACCGACGCCCACATCGATACCCTGGCACGGCTCTGCCCCAACAACACCATTATCTATGTAGCCTGTGACAACCCGACCGACAGCCACTATGGCTCCCTGCAAACCATGGAGCAGGAGCTACAGCAACTGCCCACACCGGAGGGCAGCTCCTACCGGCTACTGGGACTGCCCTGGCCCTCCCCCAAATATGATGCCGACGGTAATCGGTTACCTGCCAGCTACGCCAATTACCTGGTGATCAACGACGCGGTGCTGGTTCCCACCTATCGCGACCCGGTGGACAACGGTGCCCTGGCCATGATCGCCCTTGCCTATCCCGACCGGGAGATCATCGGCATCGATTGCCTGCCGCTGCTGGAACAGCACGGATCGCTCCACTGCATCACCATGCAGCTGCCCCAGGGGGTGTTGGCATGAAGACACTCAAGACCGCTCTGATTCAGCAGTGTTCCAGCGATGACCACGCTGCGACCTGTGCCAGAACCGAGGCCATGGTGCGCCAGGCTGCCAACGCAGCGGCACAGCTGGTGGTGCTGCAAGAACTGCACACCGGCAGTTATTTCTGCCAGACCGAAGAGCCCTTTCAGTTTGACCGGGCCGAACCGATCCCCGGTCCTTCCTGTGCCAGGTTCGGCGCTTTGGCCGCAGAACTGGGCATCGTGCTGGTCACCTCACTGTTTGAACGCCGTGCTCCCGGGCTCTACCACAACACCGCTGTGGTCTTTGAACGGGACGGCTCCATTGCCGGCACCTACCGTAAAATGCACATCCCGGACGACCCCGGTTTTTACGAAAAGTTCTACTTCACCCCCGGCGACCNNTGGTCTGCTGGGATCAATGGTATCCTGAGGCTGCCCGGCTGATGGCCCTGGCCGGGGCCGACCTGTTGATCTACCCGACCGCCATCGGCTGGGACCCGAATGATACGCCGGAAGAGCAGGAACGCCAACGCACCGCCTGGGAGATGGTACAGCGCGGCCACGCCGTGGCCAACGGCCTGCCGGTGCTATCGGTCAACCGGGTTGGGTTTGAGGCATCACCGGATCCCCAGGCTGCAGGCATCCTTTTCTGGGGCTCCAGCTTCATTGCCGGGCCACAAGGCGAGCTGCTTGTGCGAGGAAACACTGACCAGGAAGAAATTATAGCGTGTGAACTTGATCTTGGCAGGAGTGAGACGGTGCGACGAATCTGGCCGTTCCTGCGAGACCGCCGCATTGACGCCTACCAGGATCTTAGCCGCCGTTTCAGAGATTAAACCATGAACCTGCCAGACCCAACACAGCTGCTTGATCAGGACTACCTGCGTAACAATTTTCATGATGTCGGATTCAGCTACCTGCTGCCTGAGCTGTTGGAGCTGTTCAGCAAACAGACCGGCGAATGTCTGCAGGCATTAGAGCAGCACTATCTCAACAACAATCTGGCAGCCATGGGTATGGAGGCGCACACACTAAAAGGTACTGCGGCTTCTGTCGGCGCGGCAGCACTATCCATAGCAGCAGCCGACCTGGAGCATGCTGCACAGGAGCCTGATGCCGCCCGGATTGTGCAGGCTCACAACCACCTGCAGGAGCTGGCGATAAAAACTCTGCAGGCAGTTACAGACGAGCTTGAACATCTGACTCAGGAAAACGAACAGGATGTTTTATAACCCCTGCAGCAGACAGGGCCGCACGGTATGCCGTGCGGCCCTGTTCGTATCATCACGTCAAGCAGACGTCACCAATCATCCCTTCAGCAGGCCCACCTCTGCAGCCAGTTGCCGCCAGGCCGGCAGACTGCGTTCAATAACCCCCTGATCCACACAGTAGGCGATCCTGAAATACCCGGGCGCGCCGAATCCCGAACCGGGCACCAGCAAAATCCGCTGTTGTTGTGCCAGCTTGACAAAGGCCACATCATCCTCCAACGGTGATTTCGGAAACAGGTAGAAGGCGCCATCCGGCTTCACCATATTGAAGCCGAGGCTGGTCAGACTGCTACATAACAGGTCACGCTTGGCCTGGTATTCGGCCACATCCACGGAGCAGTCCTGCAGGCCTGCCACCAGCCGCTGCATCAGGGCCGGCGCATTGACAANNCGGTTGCAGAAGACCGCCCCTTCCATGAACTGAGCAACAGTTGCCATACGCGGATTTGCGGCCAGATAACCTATCCGCTCGCCAGGCAGGGCCAGATCCTTACTGTGGGAGGTAACCATAATGCTAGACTCGATCAGCGGAAAGACGCTGGGCACTTCCCTTCCGTCGTAGGCGATCCGGGCGTAGGGCTCATCAGAGATAACATAGATCTGATGGCCGGTTCGCTTTGTGGCTTTGGCTGTCAGCTCACCCAGGGCAGCCAGCTCTTCAGCCGGATAGATCACCCCGGTAGGATTATTGGGTGAGTTAATAATGATAGCGCGGGTCTTTGAGGTGATAGCCGCCTCAATGGCTGCAAGATCCAGACGAAAGGTGTTCCGGTCGGTCCAGACCTCCACCGGCACACCGCCGTGGTTATCAATATAGAACTTGTACTCGACAAAGTACGGGGCCAGGATAATGACTTCCTCCCCCGGATTAAGGATGGTCTTCAGCACCACGTTCAAGGCGCCGCCTGCTCCGCAGGTCATGATGACCTGCTCGGCGTCAACCGTCACTCCCGAGAGAGCGGTCAGCTTTGCCGCCACTGCTGCACGGGTTTCGGGATAACCGGCATTATTCATGTAACGGTGCATACCAGGGATCGGATTCTCCGCCAGCTCACGCAGTGCAGCACGAAAGGCAGCCGGTGGTTCCACATCCGGATTCCCCAAGGTAAAATCATAGACCTTGTCCGCACCGTATTCCTGACGCAGCCGCTCCCCTTCTTCAAACATCTTGCGGATCCATGACGAGCGGGATATGTAGCCGGCGATCTTGTTTGCAATAGCCATCTGGAAAGGTTCTCCTGTTATATCGCTTATTTCTTCAACTGCTCCACAATGGCCGGCACAGCCCGCTTAAAGGCCGAGGCAAAGGCCTTCTGCAACACCTCCTGATGCAGCTTTTCCCGATCCTTGATCGCAAAATCCGAGTAACGGGATTCAAAGCTCAAAGTGTTGGTCTTGGCTCCGTTACGCCAGATCTCAACCTTAAAACTCACCTTGCATTCAGCCTCAACCTTCACCAGCGAACGGATCTCGTCCAGCGTCAGCTTACCGGCGCTCAGCACCACTGCACGATCAACGTTCGGGGGCAATGCCTTGTCAATCTGCACGGCATAACCGGCGCGCAACAGCTCCTGTTGCAGGGCGTCCCGCACCACGGCAGTCGGTGCCGAGACGCTGGTCACGTTCCCCTTGATCTTGCCATCCGTGTCCTTTACCTCACCCAGAATCCACTGAATCCGCTCACCAACACCAGGCACGGTCCCTTCCAGCGACGATGCCAGTATCAGCGTGCCGCCGCTGCCCTTGGTCTCACCAACCGCCTGATAACTTGGCTTCAGCTGCAGATCGGATGTGGCACATCCACTGGCAAATACCGCCAGCACCAGCAGCACACCACCTCGAACCGTACGCATTACCTTTGCAAAGTTCATGGAGTTCCTCCTTTTTAAATCTGAGAATCAGACGGACATTATACCGAGTGGGGAATCTTACGCAAGGGGAGAGCTGCACAAAACGGTTATTACAGGGGAGTTTCCTCACGGCTGCTGATGGCCAGAGCACGTTGTTTTACCAGGGCCTCGGCAACCTTGCGGCGCGCCGAGGCCACCAGTCGCTGCACAGTACCGCGGGAAACCCCCATACAGTCGCCAGCCTCGGCCTGAGTCTTATCCAGACCGTCACACAGGTATAACGCCTCCAGCTCGTCGCGGAAGAGAGGGATACACTCAAGTTCCCCCAACGGGATGCCCACCGGCTTAAAGACCGCCTTCAGTGCAAGGCGGTCTGGACAGCTGCAAGTACAGGGTTTACGGGGTCGAGGCATGATAGTCTCTAGTCTTCCACACAGATCTCGCCGTTACTGACGGCCTGAATGGTCTTCACCGTTAGTACGAGAATAATCAGGGTCAGAAAAGCCAGTTCAAACCAGGTGATGAACTGGATGAAAGGATCGGCCACCAGACTGAGCATCAGGAATGACGCCAGAGTCTTTGCAGCCATCGGAAAGGAGTAGGCCCACCAGGACAGATAGAATTTAATCTTGAGCAACCGCGGCAGTTGATACAACACCAGAAAAAACATAAAAAGCGAGAAGTAGTAGAGTACCCGCCCAAAGGAGTCGATAGTGCCACCGGTCAGACGGACGTATGCAATAAAACCGATGGCGGGCGGGGCGAACAGAATAAAGAGTGTCGGCATCAGCCGCTCGGCAATCGGGGCATGAAAGAACATCCGGTACAGCACAATCACCAGCAGGATCAACCAGTAGACAATCCCCACACTGAAAAAGAACCAGGACAGCTCGACGAAGCCATGTTTTACCCCGGCAATCGGGATGATTACCGAACCGACGATCGGAATAAACCAGCCGGGTGTCATCTGCTCAATCTTGAACTTGTCATTCTGAATCCAGGCAGAGATGATGTAGATCGACGCCACAAACTGTAATACAGTACCCACGGCCCAGCTGTAAAAAGAGGCGGTCATATTACGTTCAAGCAACACCACACTCAAGACCAGCAGTATCTTGGCCACCAGAGGAAAGAAGTTGATCTTGATCGGATGGTGCAGCTCTTTCTGAACAGAACCGGGGCAGGTGAACCCTTTGTAGAGGTAGATACCCCCCACCAGCGCAAACAGAGCAACCGTCAGGTACAGCAACACCGTACTGACCGGGTGCAGACTGTGGACCAGCCCGCCCGCCTTTTGAACAGACAGGGTAAAACCGGCCATCCCCAGGACAATGGCAAAAAAGGTGATATGAAAATTGCAGAGCCTGCCGGCCCCATGCTCACTATGTTCTGCTGACATGTTTCACTCCTGATCCGATATCTGTGCTACAGCGATTCCGTAACGGCCCACTCAATCTCGTCGTAGGTCGTCCCCACTGATACGGCAAACTCTGCATCACCCACCAGCGTCTCTATCATCTCACGGTTATAGCGCAGGAACCGTACCTGGGTCGTACCGTTGGCACTAAAAACGGTCACAAACTTGGGCATCAGCGCAGCACGCTCCGGATTCTTCTGCAGGCTGCCTGCAGCCTTTTCCGGCTTGCAGATCTGGATCATATGCAGGTCAAACCCTTCAGCCACCTGAACTCCATGAGACCCGAAGGTATTGGCCATCTCCATATGGTCTTCATTGTGGATCAGGAACCCATAACGCAATCCCGCTTCCTTGAGATCGGCCACAAACTGCCAGACCGGCTTATTGCTTTCGCCACGGTACAATTCAGCCCAATTACTCATTATTTACTCCCTCCTCGTTCACGGGGACTCGGCCCGTCATATCAACTTCAAAATCCACTGGAGGCGCCTCGCCGGTGATGGTGCTGATATACTGGGAAATCGAGGCATGCACTGCAGAAGCAATCAGGTTTGAGCAATGTTCCTTGTCATCCGGCAGCCCCCCCAGCGCCTCGGTGACCGTCCGATCCGTCACCAACAGCGCCTCATTCAAGGTCTTTCCTTTCACCAGCTCCGTTCCCATAGAGGCGGTAGCTATAGCAGCCCCGCAGCCTTTGATCAGGAACGTTATGTCGGCAATGATGCCTTCCTCTATTCTGGAAAAGAGCAGCAGGGTATCGCCGCAGTCGGGATCCCCCACCTGTACCACCACGTTGGCATTATCCATCCCCCCCACATTACGGGGGTTACGGGCATGGTCAAGCACTGTTTCCGTATATTGGTTGTACCCGTCACTCAATGGCAGCATCCTCCGGCATGATCATGACTGTGATCGTTGTGGCTGTGACCGCCACAGACACTGCCCGGTGCAAACTCCTGAAGCCCCTGCCCCTGCAGTACCGCCAGATTGTCACGCACCAAGGCCCCTTGGGCCTGAAAGACGCGGAAACCGGCATTATTCAGGGACAGTAGCGCGCCCCGCCCGATACCGCCCACCACAATCCCGTCGATATCCAAACCTGCCACAGACCGGGCCGGATTGCAGGCACCATGGACATGGGCCTTGTCACTGTTGTCGACCAGACTGGTAGCGCCGGTAGCGGCATCCACAATCAAAAAACGCGGGGCAGAGCCAAAATGGCCATAAACCTCACTATCAAGCCCCTGGTCTTTCACAACGGGAAAACAGAGTTTCATGATGCAATCCTCCTTTTGAATTTTGTATATGCACATAAATACGCTCCATACAAAACATGTCAAGTTTTTTGTTCATATACACAAAAACATATTCTGCTTGTCATAACAGAATAACTGTAGTAAAGACTACGCTCTTTGAGGCGGGAATAACCCGCAGCTCCTTGCTCCGGGCAGGACCGGGGCTACACTATCCAAGAGGAGGATTTACACATGAGGAAGTACGAAACCATCTTC
>DKFG01000026.1:4326-4518 GCA_002452325.1 Geobacter sp. UBA6802 | reverse complement strand
AGGCGATCTTGTCCCCCTTGCGCACGTTCAGGTCCAGATCCTTGAATACCTGCACCCCGTCAACCGTCTTGGAAAGACCGCTGATCTCCAGAATGATATCACCGCAGGGACGCTCCGGCTTGAAGACCACATGGGGATACTTGCGGGATGAGACCGGCATCTCTTCAATGGTCAGCTTTTCCAGCAGCTTCT
>DKFG01000026.1:2094-4297 GCA_002452325.1 Geobacter sp. UBA6802 | reverse complement strand
TCGTTGGCCTTGTCGGTGACCTTGCGGTTTTCGTCCTGTTTCTGCTTCAGGTTCAGCTGGCTGGCCTGATACCAGAAGTCATAGTTGCCCACATAGACCTGAATCCGGCCAAAGTCGATGTCGGCCATATGGGTACAGACCTGGTTCAGGAAGTGGCGGTCGTGGGAGACCACAATCACGGTATTGTTGAAACGGGCCAGAAACTCCTCCAGCCAGTTGATGGTCTTGAGATCCAGGTGGTTGGTGGGCTCGTCCAAAAGCAGGATATCCGGGTTGCCGAACAGGGCCTGGGNNGCACCTTGTCGCCCCCTTCCAGCTCCTTCATCTGCTTGTGACGCAGCTCCTCCGGTATCCCCAGGCCGTTCAGCAGCACTGCCGCCTCAGACTCAGCCTCGTAACCGTTCATCTCGGCAAATTCAGACTCCAGTTCAGCAGAACGGATACCATCCTCTTCAGTAAACTCTGTCTTGGCATAGATCGCCTCGCGGGCGGTCATTACCTCATACAGCTGGCTATGTCCCATAATCACGGTATTGAAGACGGTGTACTCATCAAAGGCAAACTGATCCTGCTTCAGGAAGGCGATCCGCTCCCTGGGACCAACCGATACGGTGCCGGCGTCTGCCTCGGACAGTCCGGCCAGAATCTTGAGGAAGGTGGATTTACCGGCGCCGTTCACCCCCACCACCGCAATCTTGCTCTGGCGNNCCCGGGCGATCATCACCTCATACAGCCGGGCATGGCCCATGATTACGGTGTTAAAGACGGTATGCGCATCAAAGGCAAACTGATTCTGCTTCAAAAAGGCGATCCGCTCCCGTGGACCGACTGAAACGGTACCAGCGTCAGCCTCGGACATACCAGCCAGAATTTTAAGAAAGGTTGATTTACCTGCGCCGTTTGCACCGATTAGACCATAGCAGTTGCCCGGCACAAACTTGATATTGACATCCTTGAAGATCACCCGCTTGCCGTAGGCAAGACTGATGTTGTTAGCGCTGATCATCGGTTTTCTCTCGCTTTCTTGTATCCATAAAAAAACCACAGGGAGCCTCCCTGTGGTGCAGGTCTACGCGTGTGACAGCTATAGCATAGCAGCTAAGTAGCTGCAACCTTCGGTATGGACCACGGCAGCTGCTGCAGCATCAGCGCCGTTTCGCACCCCTGGGTGCTGTTCTGGCTCCCTTCAGAAACTCAGATTCATACCCCACGGTAAAGGCTGCAGCATCTTTGGCACGCAGACTCAGAAAATGAGCGTTCTTGGTTGCAAAGGGGCAGATCGGCTGACTGCAGGGTTCAAAACCAAAACGCTGATAATAGCTGTGGGGTCCCAACACAAACAGAGTCTGGCTCCTGATTTCCTCCTGACGCAGGGCAAAACGCAGCAGTTCAGACCCCACACCCTGCCTCTGAAAATCTGGGGCCACAGCCATCGGCGCCAGATGCAGGCCGCAGACAGCGGTACCGTGGTAGGCGTTTGAAAAGGCGAGATAGGCGATCACCTTGTTGGTCTGGATACAGACCCATTCATGCAGCGGCTTGCCGTGTTCATGCAGCTGCTGCACCAGGGTTGCTTCGCAGACGCTGCCGGGAAAAGCCCGCTGCAGCAGGGCATACACCTTGGGGCGATGTTCAGGGGTTACTTTCTGAATCTTCATGGTTCCGTCACTCCTGGGCAGGATTGCAGTGATCCAGTATGTAGCATAATCGCCGCTGCCGGACATTTAAAACTGTACGATGCTGCCGACGGTTGCCATACTCCGGCTATTCGGCTAGTATCGCGCCAGTTTGTTACCCCAGCAAGGAGTCCCTATGCCCGCCAACGCCCGCCACATTCTTGTGGACACTGAAGCCCGCTGCCTGCAGCTCAAGACTGAAATCGAGGCCGGCGCCGATTTTGCCGAGGTTGCCAAACGCGCATCATCCTGCCCGTCCGGCCAACAAGGTGGTGATCTTGGCACCTTTAACCCCGGCCAGATGGTGCCCGAGTTTGATCAGGCTGTCTTCACCGGTGCCGTGAACACCCTGATCGGACCGGTACAGACCCAGTTCGGCTTTCATCTGATCGAGGTTACCAAGCGCTGGGAAAACCCGAAGGCCCAGCCTCAGACGGCAGAAACCCTTGATCAGGCCCTGGCACTGCTGCGTCAGGACATGACCAACGCAACCAGCCAATCGAAATTCTACGACCTGTTCCTGAACA
>DKFG01000026.1:1411-1891 GCA_002452325.1 Geobacter sp. UBA6802 | reverse complement strand
TGCCCGATGAGATCGCCTGGCTGCGGGAGGTTGTCGAACGCTGTAACCAGAATGCAGCAGCAGGACAGCAGACGGGCTGAGGGCAGTAATCAGCGTAGTCGGCGGCTACAAGCTCTTCCTGACAGAAAAAGGCGGCCAATACGGCCGCCTTTTCTTGTGGTGATGCTATCCCTGTCTTGCCAGCAGATAGCGGCCAACGTAGTTCTTGGAAAACTGGTAGGCGGNNTGGGACCACTTGATCGCCTCCTGATCAAGCTCCTTGGTGATGGGGATCTCGACATTACGCTCCCGTGCCTCACGGCCCACCGCCAGATGTACGGCATCCAGATAGCGATCCTGCGAGAAGGCGTAGAAGGCGACCCACAGCCCAAAGCGGTCAGACAGCGAGATCTTCTCGTCCATCACCTCACTCTGCTGCAGCTCACCATTCACGAACATGCCGCCACGCTGGTCTGTCTCGTACTCCGGCAGCAGGTGCCG
>DKFG01000026.1:1017-1392 GCA_002452325.1 Geobacter sp. UBA6802 | reverse complement strand
CGCTCTTGAGCATCTTGTAGCTCAGCTCGCCCGGTTCAAAGGTCAGATCATCGCAGAGCAGGATAAAACGGTACGGCTGATCCTCCACCGCGCTGAAGATCTCTGACAGATAGATCAGGTCTTCTTTCTCGATCTGAATCACCCGCAGCCCCTTGGGAGCGTACTCATTGAGCAGGGCCTTGATGATGGAAGACTTGCCGGTACCGCGCGATCCCCACAGCAGGGCATTATTGGCCGGCAATCCGGCCAGAAACTGGCGGGTATTGTGCTCCATCACTTCAATCTGTTTCTCAACCCCCAGGAGCTCGGCAAGTCGGGTGGTATCGGTGACCCGCACCGGCTCCAGATAACCGGAAAAGGAATGGCGACGCCAGT
>DKFG01000026.1:499-962 GCA_002452325.1 Geobacter sp. UBA6802 | reverse complement strand
CAACATCAGGTTTCAGGTTAAACATCAGCGCCTCATTTCACAGGTAAAATAATCCCCGCTATTCTGCCGGTCAGGCAGTGGGGGACAGAAAACAGCTATGCACGGAAACAGGGGTGGATCGGTTGCAAGAGGGAGAGCCGGGCTGCCGCGTGCGGAGCGGATCATATACGACACCCACCGGAGCCTTGTCAAACGGAATCAGCGCGGCCTTTTCGGGCCAGGGGCAGACTGTTTTCCCTGTTGTGCATCCAGCGTATCAATCCAGCCGGCCTTGGCGCCGGGAAAGGCATCGGCATAGGGCACNNGCACCGGCGTGCCGTCCAGCAGATCTACCCCGCGCAGCTGCAGGATCCTGCCTTCAATCGACACCAGTTCCACCGTTGAGAGGCCGATGGGATTAGGGCGATGGGGCGAACGGGTGGCCAGCACCCCCCGCCTGGGGCCACCCCGGGGCGGCTTGACC
>DKFG01000026.1:0-412 GCA_002452325.1 Geobacter sp. UBA6802 | reverse complement strand
CCACCACCGTACTCTGGTGGGGGGCTTCAATCCGGCGGACATAGGGGGAATGGATGATACCAATGGGGCGATAGGTAACGGAGCTGTCGCAGTTCATGGCCGGGGATGCTAACGCAGCCAGGAGGACATGACAATCAAAATAGCGAGGCACCGTCTGGCGCAGTTCAGAGAGATGTTGCACCCAATTGCCTGAAAGTGCTACATAGACAAACTTATTATCTCTATGCTGCGAGGTTACAAATCATGACACACTTCGGTCCAACCAGGCTGGACGCAACCCTGATCCCCAAGATTGCCGAACAGTGGGGCACCCCGATTTACCTGCATGATCAGGAGTACATCGAGAACAGCTGCGAACAACTACTTGCCATGCCTAACGCCTTTGGCCTGCATGTGCGTTACGCCATGAAGG
>DKFG01000310.1 GCA_002452325.1 Geobacter sp. UBA6802 | reverse complement strand
GCGGCTCACTGGAAGTACAAGGAAGGCAAGGGCTACGACGAGAAGGAGGTCAAGCGCTTTGCCTGGCTGCGCCAGTTGTTGGAATGGCAGCAGGAGTTGCAGGATTCCCGCGAGTTTATGGATTCGGTCAAGGTGGAGCTTTTCCCTGAGGAGGTGTATGTCTTTACCCCCAAGGGGGATGTAAAGGGGTTCCCCAAAGGCTCGACACCGATTGACTTTGCCTACGCTGTGCATACTGATGTGGGGCACCGCTGTGTGGGAGCCAAGGTGAACGGCAAGCTGGTGCCATTGAAACATGAACTGCAAAACGGCGATATCGTGGAGGTGATTACCTCGCCCCACCACACACCCAGCAAGGACTGGCTCAAGATNNACAAGATCAGGGCCTGGATCAAGATAGAGGAGCGCAAGCGCAGTGTGGTGCTGGGACGTGAGATCTGCGAGAAGGAGTTCCGCAGGTATTCGCTGAATCTGCAGAAGCTGATCAAGACCGGTGAGCTGAAGAAGATTGCCAATGAGTACGGCTTTAACAGTGAAGATGATCTGCTGGCTGCCATGGGGTATGGCAAGGTTTCTGCCGGGCAGGTAATTGCCAAGCTGATACCTGAAGAGCGGCTGCAGGCTCGTCAGGAGCAGAAAGAATCACGGATTACCAGTGTCATTAACAAGCTGAAGGGCAAGTCATCCAGTGCGGTTGAGGTGGGGGGCATGGAGGATATCATGATCCGCTATGCCAAATGCTGTAATCCGCTGCCTGGTGATGAGATTGTCGGCTTTATTACCCGTGGCCAGGGGGTGACCATCCATACTGCCGATTGTCCCTTTGTCACGGAGAGCGATCCTGAGCGGCGGATTGATGTGACCTGGGCCAAGGGGAAGAGCGCGGCTCTGCCGGTTAAGCTGCGTGTTTTCTGTCTGGACGAGAAAGGGATCCTGGCCAACATGACCATGGCCATTACCAATGCAGAGGCCAATATTGTCAGTGCTCAGATCAAGAGCACCATTGACAAGCGGGGTGAAAATATCTTTGAACTGAACGTGACCGACCTGAGCCACCTGACCAAGGTGATGAACGCCCTGCTGAAAGTAAAGGGTGTGATCAAGGTTGAGCGGATCAAGAGTTAAGGAGAACAGGTATGCAAGTTATTGTAACCGATAAGGCCCCGGCTGCCATCGGGCCCTATTCGCAGGCGGTCAAGGCAGGCGGTTTGTTGTTCTGTTCGGGCCAGATCGCGCTGGATCCTGTCAGTGGAGAGATGCTGCAGGGAACTGTTGAGGAGGAGACGCGTCAGGTGATGGAAAATCTGCGTGGCGTGCTGGAGGCTGCCGATACCGGTTTTGAGCGGGTGGTTAAGACCACGATCTATCTGACGGATATGGCTGATTTTCCAGCCGTGAATCAGGTCTACGCCAACTTTTTTGATGAACTGAAGCCGGCTCGGGCAACGGTGGGGGTGGCTGCACTGCCCCGAGGTGCCAAGGTTGAAGTTGAGGCGGTAGCACTACTACCCTGAAGTGTGGCTGGAAACAGAACAAGCCCCATACACTTGGTGTATGGGGCTGTAACTGGACCTGTGTGCGTGCTCCCGTTTTAGAGGGCCTTGGTGACAGAGCCTGAACGGATGCAGCGGGTGCAGACCTTGATGGTCCGGACTGTGCCGTTGTTAACCGCCTTGACTTTCTGCAAGTTAGGGTACCAAGTGGTGCGGGTCTTGTTGTTGGCGTGGCTGACGTTATTGCCCGTGCTGGGGCCTTTACCGCAGATTTCACATTTTCTGGACATGAGTTTGCCTCCCGTGCTGACTGAATTTAGTCTTCTAGCAGAATCAGCTGCTTGATGCAAGGAAAAAACCGCAATAATGAAAATCATCAAGGCCTTTATTTCTGCTGTCCTGCTTGCCCTACTCCTGGTAGTGGCGCTGTTTCTGGACTTTACCTATAAAACCTTTTCTGCTGCTCCACGTCAGTTGCATGCTGATGCAATTGTGGTGCTGGCAGGAGGAAAAGGACGGGTTGATGAGGGGGTAAAGCTGTTCAGGGAACGCCGCGCTGACTGGCTATTTCTGGTTGGTGTTGATCCCCTTGTCCGCAAGGGCGATCTTTACCGCGCCGGTCCCGGTGACCCATCAGCCGAACAGGTGGTGCTGGAAAAAGCATCCCGTAACACCCTGGAAAACGCGATTTACGGACGTGATCTGCTCCTGCAGCATCAGGTAAACTCGGTGCTGCTGATTACCTCACGGTACCATCTCAAGCGTGCCGCGCTGCTTTTTCGTAATGCCCTGCCGCAGCAGGTCACCATCCATCCCTATCCGGTTGACAGCAGTAATATCAAGCAGGACTGGTGGTACCATCTGGGCACCTTTCGCCTGCTCTTTTCAGAGTTTTACAAGTATTGCCTGTTCAGAATCTTTTTTCTGTTCTCACCTGCCGAGTTCCAGTCGGCCAACCCCTAGCTTTTTCAACCAAGAACTGTTAGAAACGACACCATTACACTGCGCTGAAAGGATAGGTCTGCGATGCATTACCTGAGTACCCGCGGAGGGATTCAACCCGTTCGTTTCAAGGATGCGATCATGATGGGGTTGGCTGATGACGGCGGCCTGCTGCTTCCCGAGTCGATTCCTGCTGTTACCTCTGAAGAGCTTGAGTCATGGCGTACGCTCTCCTACACCGAGCTGGCCTATGCCATCATCTCCCGTTTTGTTGATGATATTCCTGCTGCAGATCTGAAGGAGCTGATCAACCGTTCATACGCCACCTTCAGCCATCCTGAGGTTACCCCGGTGGTGCGTCAGGACGGTGTTTACATCCTGGAGCTGTTTCACGGGGTGACCCTGGCGTTTAAGGATGTGGCGCTGCAGTTCCTGGGCAATCTGTTTGAGTATATTCTCAAAGAGCGCAACGAGCGCCTGACCATTGTGGGGGCCACCTCCGGCGATACCGGTAGCGCTGCCATTCATGGTGTGCGGGGCAAGGTTGGCATCAGTATCTTTATTCTGCACCCGCATGGCAAGACATCACCGGTGCAGGCACTGCAGATGACCTCGGTACTTGATGAGAATGTCCACAATGTTGCGGTTGACGGCACTTTTGATGATTGCCAGGATATTGTTAAGGCTTTGATGGGAGATCTGCAGTTTAAGCAGCAGTACTCGCTGGGGGCGGTTAACTCCATCAACTGGGCCCGTGTGCTGGCGCAGGTGGTGTATTATGTCTATGCTTGGCTGCGGGTGGCCAGGCAGGGTGAACAGGTGGTGTTTTCAGTGCCCACCGGTAATTTTGGCGATATCTTTGCCGGGTTTGTGGCCCAGCAAATGGGACTGCCGATTGCCAGGCTGCTGCTGGCCACCAATGAAAACAATATCCTGACCAGATGTGTGCAGGATGGTGACTATTCAGTGGGAGAAGTGGTGCAGACCCTGTCACCTTCGATGGATATCCAGGTGGCCTCAAACTTTGAACGCTATCTTTATTACCTGTTTGATCGTGATACCGGGCGTGTCTGTGCCGCTTTTACCCAGTTGAAGGCTGAAGGACGGATAACCTTTACTGCGGAAGAGCTGCAGCAGTTGCAGCAGGTGTTCGGCTCGGCATCAGTGGACCGCACGCAGACCTTGGAAACCATCAAGGCGTTCAAGCGGGAAACCGGCTATCTGCTTGATCCTCATACTGCAGTAGGGGTACGGGTAGCACAGGAGCTGATAACTGACGGCACGCCGGTGATCTGCCTTGCCACCGCCCACCCGGCCAAATTTGGCGATGCGGTTACAGAGGCAACCGGAGAGGCGGTGCCGGTACCAACATCCATTGCCCAGC
This sequence comes from Geobacter sp. UBA6802, assembly GCA_002452325.1. GTDB lineage: Bacteria > Desulfobacterota > Desulfuromonadia > Geobacterales > Pseudopelobacteraceae > Trichlorobacter. The sequence continues at coordinate 67 of DKFG01000310.1, read as the reverse complement.
TGGAAGGGCTGCCTACCCGCTGTGCGCGGATGCCGGCGGATCTGGAGCAGGTGCGTCAGTTTGTGAT
>DKFG01000149.1:3642-5958 GCA_002452325.1 Geobacter sp. UBA6802 | reverse complement strand
TGGCCTCCTCGATCCTGATCACCACGGATCGTAGCTTTGGCGAGAAAACCGCTGCCGAGGTGGAGCGTCAGCTGACGTTGCTGTCTCGCGAATCAATCGCACGGGCATCTTGGGATAAGTTCGGCGCCGTGATCGTGGCAGGTTCACTGGAAGAGGCGGCCGCCTTCTCCAACCGGATTGCACCGGAGCACCTGGAACTGGCTGTGGCTGACCCGTTCGGCCTGCTGCCGTTGATCGAGAACGCCGGGGCCATCTTTATGGGGCACTGGACCCCGGAGGCTGCCGGTGATTACCTGGCCGGTCCCAACCACACCCNNTGTCGGTGGATGACTTTGTCAAGAAGTCCTCCATCATCAGCTTCTCTGAGCAGGGGCTGAAGCGGCTGGGCAGCCGGATCGTGCAGATAGCGGGGCTGGAGGGGTTGGAGGCCCATGCAAAGTCGGTCAGTATCAGGCTGGGAGGCAGGGCATGAGCTGCCTGCGTCCCTCCATTGCAGCCATGGCAGGCTACGTGCCCGGTTTCCAGCCGACAGATATCGCTTCCTGGATCAAGCTGAACACCAATGAAAATCCCTATCCGCCATCACCAAAGGTAATAGAGGCGATTCTGGCTGAGCTGGGGGCTGATGCCGCCAGCCTGCGTACCTACCCTAGCGCTTCCAGTGAGAAGTTGCGGCAGGCGGCGGCAGACCTGTACGGTTTTGACCCTTCCTGGATCATTATGGCCAATGGCTCGGATGAGGTGCTGAACAACCTGATCAGGGCCTGTGCCGGTGAAGGAGAGGAGATCGGGTATGTGCATCCTTCCTACTCCTATTACGCCACCTTGGCCGAGATTCAGGGGGCAAGAGTCCGAACTTTTGGCCTGACGGATGATCTGCAACAGATTACCGACTTTCCCGAGCGGTACAACGGCAAGCTGTTTTTTCTGACCACCCCCAACTCGCCGCTGGGGTTTGCGTTTCCGCTGGCGTACATTGAGGAGCTGGCAACCCGTTGTGACGGCCTGTTGGTTGTGGATGAAGCATACGCTGATTTTAACGACTTCAATGCATTGGAGCTGGTCAAAAAATACGAGAATGTGGTGGTGACCCGCACCCTTTCCAAGAGCTACGCCCTGGCCGGGATGCGTCTGGGCCTTGCCATTGCCCGGCCTGAGATCATTGCTGCTCTGGACAAGATCCGCGATCATTACAACCTTGACCGTCTGGCTCAGGCAGCCTGTGTGGCAGCACTGGAAGATCAGGAGTACTTCAGGAAGCGGCGGGATCAGGTGGTGGCCACCCGGCAGTTTTTTACAACAGAGTTGCAATCTTTGAGCTATACGGTAGTAGAATCAGCAGGCAACTTTGTTTTTGCAGTACCATCGGACAGGAATGGGAAACGGGTGTATGATGGCCTGTACGCCCGAAAAATTCTGGTGCGTCATTTCGGTGATCCGTTGTTGGCACATGGCTTGAGGATTTCTATCGGCACCCGTGAGGAGATGGAGCAGACCCTGATCGCCATCAGGGAGATCGGTTGCTAAGGAGGAAGAGCATGCAGCTTTCTGATATGCACATCCGGTGTGGTCAGTGTGGTTTTAACTACTCGCGGGTTGATACCGAGGCATGGGGGCGTTTCAGCTCACGCAGGATCATGTGCCCGATCTGTGGCTGGACGGTCTACGAAGAGCATCGCTGGGATGAGGATGGCTCCTCTAACCTGATGAAACGGAACGAGGCCCAGGGGTTCGGAGCCTACCGCCTGATCCCGCCCGGCGGCTATACCGGTTACAACGCCTTTCATTCAGAGCCGCCGCTTGAAGTGCTTAACCATATTAAAGAACTGCTGTCGGACAAGGGCTGGAAAGGGTATCTGTCGCTCTGGGATCCGAAGGAGAAGAAGGCCTTCCTGGTGGTGGGACACCCGCTGAACAAGTTTGATTCTGCCGGTACGAACGGGGGCAGGTGAGAAAGGTTGATCATGCGCAACGCTGAGATTGAACGGATAACTTCTGAGACCAAAGTGGCGGTCAAGCTGGAGCTTGACGGTTCCGGCACGGCAGCGATCAGTACCGCTGTACCGTTTCTTGACCATATGTTGAACCTGTTTGCACGGCACGGCCTGTTTGACCTGCAGGTGGCTGCGCAGGGTGATACGGAGATAGACGCCCACCATACGGTGGAGGATATCGGTATCGTGCTGGGAGAGGCGGTCAAGCAGGCACTGGGAGACAAGCAGGGGATTGCGCGTTACGGGACTGCCGTGGTGCCGATGGATGAGACCCTTGCTGCGGTGACCATTGACCTGTCCGGTCGCCCCTATCTGGTCTACC
>DKFG01000149.1:0-3565 GCA_002452325.1 Geobacter sp. UBA6802 | reverse complement strand
CACCATATTATCGAGGCCTGCTTCAAGGGGTTTGGCCGGGCGCTTGATAGTGCGGTCAGGCGTGATGAGCGGGTCTGCGGTGTTATGTCAACCAAAGGGGTGTTGTGACGTTTTGATCACTCTATGCACAAACGGCGGTTCTCCACAGGGAAGACCGCCGTTTGTACGTGTAGCGACTACTTGATCTCTTTGAGAAGTACTTTGGCTCGTTTGGCCTCTTCGCTCTTCGGGTAATCGGTAGTAAGGCGTTTCAGCAGGTACTGGGTGCTTTTTACGTCTTTCAGGGCCTTAAAGGAAAGGGCCTGCTTGAGCATGGCTGCCGGGGCCTTTTCCTTTTTGGGGTACTGCTTGATCACTTCCTGAAACTCAAGGATCGCCTGTTCGTAGCTTTTCTCACCGTAGTAGGTTTCACCTATCCAGTAGCGGGCATTGGCCACCAGATCATGGTCGGGGTGTTGTTCGATAAACCGGGTCAGGTGGCTGCGTGCCCCCGGCAGATCCCCGTTTTTGAAGATTTCCAGCCCTTTCAGGTACAGGGCATCTGCTGTGGCAGGGGGGGCACCGGCACTGGCAGCAGCTTCTTTAAGCCGCTTGTTCAACTCATCAACCGCCACCTGCAGTTTCACAATCCGGTCTTCCAGGGCAACAATCCGCCGGTCGGTGTCTTCCCGGTAGCGCGTCAGTTCCTCCGTAGGCTTTCTGACGGCCAGCCCCTGGTCTTCAAGGCGTCCGGTCAGGCCTTGCAGTTCTGACTTGAGACTGTCCAGATTTGCCTGCAGGTCCGCATCGTTTTTACGCAACGCAGCAAAGTCCGACTTGACGTTCTTGTCCTCTTCGCGGGCGGATGCCAGATCTTTTTCCAGGCTGTAGAGCCGCGTCTTGGTCTCGTCGGACTCACGACGAACCGCATCGACTGAACCGGTTGAAGCACATCCTGCAAGCATGCCGGCCAAAAGCAGCGTAACAGGAAGGAGTACCTTTTTCATAACGCAACCTCCATCTGATCGGCACCGGTGGCGCCGCGTTGAATGGAAACGTTATACTATACGGCACGCAGTAAGACAAGCAGCACCGTAGAATCATAAACAAACGGGGCCGACCGGATAGTCCGATCGGCCCCATACAAGGACATACCTTGCTGCCGCTGATTACTCGCGAACAAAGGTGTCCATGTCGCTGTCGCTGACCATACCCATCAGATGGGCATACTCAGCCTCAATCAGGGCATAGTGACCCTCGGTCTCCTTGACAACGCGGGCAAAGATCGCCTTGACCATCGGGTCCACTACACCGGCAGCCAGTTGGGTGTACTGCCCGATGCACTCTTTCTCCTCCTGCAGAGCCAGTTCCAGTGCCTTTTGCTCCCCCATGTCTTCAGTGATGGCCTTTTCAAGTTTCATGTAGGTTGGATTCTTGGTGTCAATCGGGCTGGCCATGAAGGTCTGCAGATCGCCGAAATCGGTTCCCTTGTAGTGATCGAAGAAGTGTTTGATATGGGTTGCCTCTTCTGCAGCCAGCATCTCCAGCACCTTCTTGGCCCGCTCGTTCTTGGCCACCGAAGCGGCGCGGATGTAAAAATCCATACTGTCTTTTTCTGCCTTGATGGCCAGTTTTAACGCATCCTGAACTGAATATTCCTTACCCATGTCTGTTTCCTCCTTTGACGGTTATTGATCTGTTGTCATCGCTTATACCCGCTAATTGCAATTCTTCAACCCCGTGCATGAAAAAAACTAGCGACTGAGCAAAAAACGGTAATCGGCTGCCTTAACCAGGCTCTCCCAATGGCCGGTAGCCTTGCCGATGCCGGTGCCTCCCCAGAACAGCAACACCACCAGCAGGGCAAAGATAATGCCGGGGATTGCTCTCTTACCGAATGCGTTCATGCTGAGGGCCGTGTGCACCCTGCAGTGGCTGATGCAGCGCCAGCAACCGATGCATTCGACGCTGTTGACCTGCTCTGCGTGCATGATGTCAAGCCGTGACGGGCAGACCTGGTTGCAGACGCCGCAGGAGACACATTTTTTCTGCTCCCGTCTGACTGTAAGGGGCGAGAGCAGTGCCAGCAGTCCCAGGAGCGCGCCGTAGGGGCAGAGGTAACGGCAAAACGGGTTTCTGAGCGGCAGCGAGAGGATCAGCAGCAACCCTACTACCGCCAGGGTGGTAGGGGAGGGAGAGCGGAACAAAGCGATCAGTTTTGCATCGGAAACTGCGTGGTAGCCACTGCCGAGGAACTGTTGCAACAGCGGCAGAGACCAAGCAACGGCGGTTGCAACAAAATAGGCCATCAGTAGGTATTTAAAGCCGCGCAGCCCCTTATCAACCAGTGCCGGTGGAAACCAGTTGCGGCGAAACCGGGAGAACCCCAGCTTCCAGAGCCATTCCGAGACCGTACCGACTGGGCAGAGCCAGGAGCAAAATCCGCGTCTGAGCAACCATGACATGCTGACAATTGTGACAAAGATAACCACTGCCGCTGGATGGACCGGATTGATACCGCCCCCCTTCAGCCAGGCCGCAGCGCCGAAGAGACCTGATATGGGCAGGAAGGCGTCAATGGCAGTGGGCCGTACTGCCGTGTCGACACCCTGAAGGGCGAGCTGCAGGAAGGTGATGAAGCGATAAAAGATCAGCAGCGAAAGCAGCAGGAAGATGATCTGGATCAGACTGCGCAACGGTTGGACATACCGGTCGGACATGGAGGCCTCGAACGACAGATGGCGGCTTAACGCCGCCATCCGGGGTGCTGATGGAATGCAATGATGGTGCTACTCGGCGCTGACGGCAACATAGCCGAAGCTGCCGTCAGGGCGGCGCAGCAGCAGCCGGACCAGATCTCCTTTGGCAACTTTGGATGCCAGGACGGCAAAGGCCTCCAGGCTTTCAACGGGCTGGCCGTTTAGTTCAAGGATCAGGTCGCCCCTGACCATGCCGGCCTCATCGGCCGAGGAACCAGGTCTTACCTCAGAGACAACCACCCCTCTGGTATCTTTAAGCCCCAGCTGACGGGCCATTTCCGGAGTCAGTTCCTGCACGTTGATACCGATGCTGGCAGTGGCAGGTTCTATCGTACTGCTGCCGACAGAACCCTGCTGACCAACCACAATCGTAAGCTCAAGGCGCTTGGCCTTGCGGAAGACCACCATCTTGACCTGTTTGCCGATCGGGGCGGCAGCCACCACTTTGGGCAGGTCGGTATCGGCGTTAACCGGTTTACCGTCAAACAGGACGATGACGTCTTCAACCTTGAGTCCGGCCTTGTCAGCCGGTGAATCTTTCTGCACGTTGGTGACGATCACCCCTTTGTCAGAGGTAAGCCCAAGTGATTTTGCCAGTTTAGGGCTGAGCTTGTCAAAGTTGACGCCGATATACCCCCGAATCACCTTGCCGCTGGTCTTCAGCTGCTCGGCCACTGACCTGGCCAGGTTGACCGGAATAGCAAAGCCGATCCCCTGGCCGTTGGCGATGATGGCGGTGTTGATGCCGATGACCTTGCCGCTGCTGCTGAACAACGGACCACCGGAGTTACCGGGGTTGATGGAGGCATCGGTCTGGATGTAGTCGT